>CAZURF010000008.1:0-28334 GCA_964623555.1 uncultured Akkermansia sp.
GAACTCCCACTCCCGTATGAACCCTTGGAGGCAAAACCTCCAAGGGTTCTTTTTTGTCCAAATCCATGCGTGGCAACGGTAAGCCCGCTTGAAAAATCCCCGTGGGAAGCCCCGAAATTCGTTGACCGAGGCTTTCCTGGCTGGTTTAATTTCCGGCTCATCTTATCCGGAGGTTTAAGTGGCTAAAAGGTTAGGCATCAAAGCAAAACTGAGGACGGAGATCGGGGGTCGCCGACCTCACCGAATCCGTGCGAACGGTCTTACTCCGGCGGTGCTTTATGGGAGTGGCAAGGCCGAGGCCTTGGAGTTGAACAGCCGAGAAATCGCCGAGGCCCTGCATGGAGCGTCCTCCGACAGCGTGCTGGTTGATTTAACCGTGGAAGGCCAGGGGGGCGCTGTTACCAAAAAGATGGCGTTGATCCGCGAGGTCCAACACGATCCGCTCAAGGACACCATCGAGCACGTCGATTTCCATCAAGTGGAGGAAAATAAAAAACTCCGCGTGGATGTGCCGGTTCACGAGGTGGGAGAGGCCGTTGGGGTTCGCACCGGTGGAGGAATCTTGGACCATGCCCTGCGTACCTTGCGGGTGGAGTGCTTCCCCAAGGATTTGCCGGACCGGATCGATGTGGACGTTTCCGCCCTGGAAGTCGGGCAGGCGATCCACGTCAGCGAGGTCAAGTTGCCGGCGGGGGTGACGGTTTTGAACGCCAAGGAACTGCCGGTGTTCATGGTGCTCCTGCCGACGGTGGAGGAAGAGCCGGCTCCCGGCACGGCGGCGGCAACCGAGCCCGAAGTCATCCGCGAAAAGAAGGAAGGCGAGGAGGGCGAGGCTACCGGGGAAAAGAAGGAAGCCGGCAAGGGAGAACCCAAGAAAGATGCGAAGGAACCCGCCAAGGCGGAAGCGAAGGAGGGAGCCAAGAAGGAACCTGCCAAGAAGTAAGCGGCGGCGGTTTCCATGGAAATCTGCCTCGTCGCCGGATTGGGAAACGAGGGTTCCGCCTATCGGGGAACCCGCCACAATTTCGGTTTCGAGGTGGTCGACCGGATGGCCGCCGGGCAAAAAGCCGCCTGGGAGAAATGCCGCCATGCCGAGGCATGGGAGGCCCGTCTGCCGGGTAACCGGATCCTGCTCAAGCCGACCACGATGATGAACGCCTCGGGAGAGGCGATTCGGGCGGCGGTGGATTGGTGGAAAATTCCTCTCAAAAATTTTATGGTGATTGTCGACGACATCGATCTGCCCTTGGGCCGGCTCCGTCTGCGGGCGGAGGGGTCCAGCGGGGGGCACCGGGGTCTGGAGTCCATCGAATCCCACCTTGGCACGCGGGAGTTTGCCCGTCTGCGGGGCGGAGTGGGGCGGCCCACGGGGAACCGTGAGGCGGCGGACCATGTTTTGGAAAATTTTAACCAGGAGGAGCGGCCCGTGGTCGCCCGGATGGAGGCGGCGGCCGCGGAAGCGGTGGAGGCTTGGTGGCAGAACGGCTGGGAAGCCGCCCTGTCCCTCGGCAACCGGAAAGTGGAGGCATGAAAACATACGATCTGTTGGTCATTCTGGACCTGGCGGGCAAGGAAGAGTCCCTTCCGGAAGCCTTGGCCGTGGTGGAAAACGAGGTGAAGTCCGTCGGGGGACGGGTGGTGCGCACCCAAAAGATGGAGCGAAAAAAATTTGAGTATGTGGCCGGATCCTTGGAATCCGGGTTTTACGCCAATCTGACCTGCGAGTTGCCCCCCCAGGAAATTGGAAAACTCCGGGGCAAACTCGAGCTTTCTGCCCCGGTCTACCGGCATCTTTTGGTGGCGGCCGGGGAGGATCAACCCAAGACCAAATCCAAGGCGACTGCCGAGACGGCGGCCTAAGGAGCGGGACGGTGGCGAGCCTGAACAAAGTTTTTCTGATGGGGAATCTCACCCGGGATCCGGAGGTTCGTCACACCCCCAAAGGCACCGCCGTCGGGGATTTGGCCATGGCGATCAACCTGACCTACCGGGCCCAGGATGGGACCGAAAAAGAGGAGGTTTGCTACGTGGACGTGGTGGTGTGGGGTCGGCAGGCGGAAACATGCCGGGATTACCTCACCAAAGGGGCGCCGATTTTTGTCGAAGGGCGGCTTCAGCTCGACCAGTGGGAGGGGCCGGAGGGGGAAAAAAAGAGCCGTCTCCGAGTGAGGGCCGACCGGGTGCAATTTCTGTCCCGGGGCGGAGGTGGTGGCCGGGGTGGGCGGTCCGAGAGCGGTCCGGCCCGCGAGCGCGGCGGGGATTCTCCCTCCTCTTCCAAGGCGCCGGCGGCGGAGCCGGCCGATGATGATGTTCCCTTTTAAATTCAACCCCATCCAAGGAGTCCAACCATGAACGTCGAAGTCATCCTCAAAGGCCCGGTCCGCGGACTGGGCGCCGAAGCCGATTTGGTCAAAGTACGCCCCGGCTACGCCCGGAATTTCCTGTTTCCCAACGGGCTGGCCGCCCCGGTCAGCGCGGCCAGCAAAAAGCAGCTCGATGCGCTGAAAAAGCGTCGGGCGGAACGTGAGGCGGCCGAGACCGCCGAAGCGGAGCAGAAGGCCAGCCGGTTGGCGCGGGTGGTGCTGAGTTTCGAGCTGAAGCAAGCCGAGGATGGCGCGTCCAAGTTGTTTGGATCGATCACCACGGGGGAAATTGCCTCCGCGTTGGCGGAAAAGGGTTTTGAGGTGGAGAAGAGAGATATCGATTTGCCCCGGGTCCTAAATCAGGTCGGAGACCATGAAGTGGTGGTTCACCTCGGCTATGCGGTGAAAAGCACCGTGAAGATCAAAATCACGGGTAAAACCGAGGAGTCGGTTGAAAAAAGTCCGAGGGTTAAAAAGTCCCGTAAAGCAGCTTCTGAGTCGGAAAAAGCGGCTCAAGAGGAAACTGATTAATTTAACATTTTTAAGTATTTAATAATCAATAAGTAATAAATTATTTAAGCAGTTATCGACAAACGCTTATTGATAGCTATTTACGCAGTTTACCGTGAAAAAATCGGGCAATACAACGGGTGTGCTCAGAAAGCCCTATTTGGGGCTGAATGGGCATTTTCTGACCTGGGGGGTCGCCTTCTTGGCGGCCTTTTCTTCCGTAGCCCAAGAGCCGGAGCCTCAAACCCCTTCCCAACCTAGCCAAACAAGGGCCAAAACCTTCGTTCCTTCGCCGTCTGCCTCGGATCGGGTCGCCTCTGCGGGGCAAATCAAGATCCTCGACATCGAATTTTCCTCCCAGCGGGAGGACGTTCCGATCAACGAGGACAAGATCCGGCAAAACATGCGGAGCGCCAAGGGGGGGATCTTTTCCCAGCAGACGGTGGATGGGGACATCGAGAGTCTTTATGCGACCGGGGACTACAGCAACGTGCAGATTGTCACTTCGGAGATGCGATCGGAAGACGGCGAGAGGGGAGTTCGCCTGTCCGTCCTCGTGGATCCCAAGGTCCGGGTATCGGAGGTGGAGGTGAAGCGGTTGCGGGCGGATGGGGGTCTGGATGATCAGCTTTCCGTCGACAAAGAGGATCTCCTGGATTTAAAGCTCAAGGCTTTGACGGCCAACGAGGAAAAGGGGGCCCAAGCGCTGGCCAGTGCCTTTAAGAAAAAGGAAACGGTGACGAAATCCGGGGACATTCTCAGCCAAGAGCGACTTCAGCGGGACGCGGTGGCCATGGAGGATTTTTACCGGGACAAGGGGTACAAGGACGTGAAGATTGCGCCCAAGACCACCCCGGTTGAGGGAGGCGAGGCGAAGGTGACTTTTGAAATCGACGAAGGAATCCGCGGTTTCATCACCAAAATCCGCTTCGTCGGAAATCAGGCGGCCACTTCGGAAGAGTTAACCAAGGTGGTGAAATTGAAGCCCAGGGCATGGTGGCAGATTTTCAGTAAATCCGACCGTTACGAGGAGCTGGCGATGAAGGACGACATTGCCCGACTAAAAAACTATTATCTGAACAAGGGGTATATCGACGTCACGGTGGACGGATCCATCACTCTGCCGCGGACGGCCCGGAACGATGAAGCCCAGGCCGATGAGGCCAAGCGGGACGAAACCCGGCCGGAGGATTTCAATCCCGACGACATCCCGGCGGAAAACCTGCTGCTCACCTACCGCATTGAAGAGGGACGGCAGTATCGGGTGGGGAACCTCACAGTGGACGGCAACACCTTCTTTTCCTCGGATGACCTCCAGAACGAACTGCAGAACAAAGCCAAGCTGAAGGATATCTTTGACCAGGTGGAACTGAAGATGATCAAGGCCGACGGCCTTCAGCCGGGCGAAATCTACTCGGTGAACGGTTTGCAGGCTTCCATCGAGACCCTGCAGGACAAATACGGTCGGCGTGGCTTCCGCGAGGCCCGCATTGAAACCCGGCTGCAGCCCAACGTGGAAACGGGAATGATCGATGTGAACTTCAGCATCAAGGAGGGGGAAAAGTTCTACGTGGACAAGATCGAGATCCAGGGAAACACGATCACCAAGGACAAAGTCATCCGCCGGGAGATCGATTTGGCGCCCGGGGAAGTCTTCGACACCGTGCGGGAACGTTCCAGCAAAGCCAAAATTGAAGGGCTCAACTACTTTTCCAAGGTGGAAACCTATGCCGAGGAAACCGACGTGCCCAACCGGCAAAAACTGATTGTTCGCGTGACGGAAAAGCCCACGGGTGAGGTCAGTTTTGGCGCAGGGTTCAGCTCCGTGGAGTTGTTGACGGGTAACATCACCCTGGGCGAAAAGAACTTTGATATCGAAAAACTGTTCAGCACCTTCCCGCCGCGGGGAGGCGGCCAAAAAGCTCGTTTCCAGGCGGCGATTGGCTTCCGCTCCCAAAACCTCAACCTTTCCTTCACGGAGCCGTGGTTTTTGGACCGTCCCATCCGCCTGGACGTGAGTGGTTTTTACAACGGCGCCTCCTACATCAGCGAATTCTACAACCAGCAGAATTACGGGGCGGCGATCGGCTTGAGCCGGCGTTTGGGCGACGATTTTCCCCTGAACAAGTGGTCGGTGGGAGTCACGTACCGGCCGGAGTATTATAACATCATCGATCTTCAATCCACCGCCCCGCCTTACTACCAAGCCTCCACGGGAGATACCCTGAAATCCTCCCTGCGGGGTTCCATCACCTACGACGGCCGGGACAGCTACATGCTGGCCCGTCGCGGGCAGTATTTTGAGTTCGGCGCGGAGGGAGCCGGTGGACCGCTTTTGGGCAGTCAGAACACCTGGAAAATCCGGGCCGAATACCGCGTTTTTTTTCCGATCTGGAAAGAGCAGGACTGGATTCTTTCCGCCCGGGCGCAAGTCGGTTTGGTGGACGCCTTCAGCTCGACCGAATATGTGCCGGTCTGGGATCAGCTGTATGCGGGCGGTTCCGGTTCGATCCGTGGATTCGATCCATCCCTGGGAAGTACCGTCAACCAAGGTTCGGTCGGGCCGAAACAAAACGGGCAGCCGGTCGGCGGCGGCACCTCCGGCAACTACCAGGTGGAGATGACCGCTCCCTTTCCGATTTTGGAAAACCGCGTCCGTTGGGCCGTCTTCTGCGACGGAGGTTTCGTCAACGAGAACGTCTTTGATTTCCAGCCCAAGACCTACAACAACACCCAAAGCATGATGGTGAACGGAACTCCCCAATCGTACGCGGCGGTCAACGGCGGGTTTCAGATCGGTGTGGGAGTCGGGCTTCGTCTCGACATCGGCATCGGTCCCATGAAATTCGACGTGGGCTTTCCTGTCATGACCGGGGATCCATCGAACGGCGGTGGGTTGGGCGCGGTCAAAATCTACTTTGACGGGGGGTACCAGTTCTAATTAGGATCATTTTTCCATGAAATTCACCTCCATCTACTTACGACTTGGCGTGCTTGCGCTGGGTTGGCTCGTCGCCTTGTCCGGGGCTTCAGCGCAGGATCTCTCCAAGGTTGCGGTCATTGACTACAACACCATCCTCAAGGAGTACTTCAAGGCCAAGGATTCCCAGAAGCAGATGGAGGACCTGGCCGCCAATTACCAAAAGGAACGGAATGAAAGAGATACCGGCCTGAAGACCTTGGTGGATTCGATCAATGCCCTGCAGAAGGATTTGCAAGATCCGGCGCTTTCTGACGCCAAGAAGAAAGAAAAAGAAAACCAGCTGAAGGCCAAGGGGGAGGAGGGGCAAGTCAAGCAACGTGAAATGATGGCCTTTGCCCAAACCGCCTCCAAGATTCTTGAGGACAAACGCCAGCGGCTGACCCAGGAGCTTACTGAGGACATCAACAAAGCCCTCGCCCAAATCGCCAAGAACAAATACAGCATGGTTTTCGTGAAGCCACAGGTACCCAGCCCCGGGGCCTTGATTTTTTCCGAGGGCATGGATGACGTCACTTCGCAGGTTCTTGGGATCCTCAACAAGGACGCTCCTGCCTCCTCGAAAAAAGAAGAGAAAAAGTAGGCGGGGTCTGGGCCGACGTGAGCTCCCCGCGGAGCCTTGCTGAAATTGCCGGATTGCTCGGCGGAACCCTGGAAGGGGACGGCTCCGTAAAAATTCATGGGGTAGCCGACCTGCAGGGAGCCGGCCCCGGTGATCTTTCCTTCTTCTCTCATCCCCGGTACGAAGCGGCGGCCCGCCAGACCAAGGCCGGGGCTCTGCTTGTCGGTCCCGGCGCGCCCCGCGATCTGGGGCCGGCAAGAATCCGTGTTCCGAATCCCTCTGCTGCTTTTACACAGGTGGCCATGCTGTTTGCTCCGGGCCCCACTCCTCCCATGACGGGCATTCATCCCACCGCGGTGGTCGCGCCAGGCACAAAACTTGGCCCCCGGGTGGGGATCGGGCCGCACGTGGTGATTGAGGAAGGAGTGGTCATCGGAGATGAGACCCAAATCGGTGCCGGCAGTTACCTTGGCCGCCACGTCAGGATCGGTTCCGGCTGTGTTTTTCATCCCCGCGTGTTTGTGGGAGAGCGTTGCCTGATTGGAAACCGGGTTGTCCTGCATGCCGGCGCGGTCGTGGGGGCGGACGGGTTCGGTTACGAGATGAAAGAAGGACGACACCAGAAGGTGCCTCAGCTGGGATACGTGCAGATCGACGACGATGCGGAGATCGGAGCCAACACCACGATCGATCGGGGCCGTTTTGCCAGGACCCACATCGGGGAAGGAGCAAAAATCGACAATCTCGTCATGATTGCCCACAACTGCGTGGTGGGCCCCCACAGCGTGATCGTGGCCCAAAGCGGGCTTTCCGGCAGCACCACCACCGGACATCACGTGACCATCGCGGGCCATGTCGGCACGGTCGGCCATATCCACATCGGATCCGGTGCCATCCTCACGGCCAAAAGCGGGGTGACCAAGGATGTCCCCGAAGGTCAGACCTGGCGGGGGGCTCCGGCCCGGCCGATCAAGGAGCAGATGGAAATGGAAGCCCACATCCAGCAACTGCCGCAACTGGCCAAGCGGTTGAAGGCGTTGGAGGGAAAAAAGACGGGGACAGCCGGCCCCAGAAAAAAGAAACGCTGAGCCGTTCGGCCTAGGCGTAGACGCGCCAGTCGAGATCCAGGAAGATCGGATTGCGCCACTCGCAGTTTCCTAGGAAGGATTCGTCCACACGGTCGGCCAGGATCTGGTCGTACAAGCGGTTGAAGCGAAGCAGGTGGTCCTTGGTTCGTTTCACGGCGTAGGGAACCATCGTGCCGGTTTTCATGATAAAAGCCCAATCGGAGGATTGGGCCAGCAGCAACTCCCGGGCGGCCTGACGCAGGGCGCGGTCCAACAACGCGTGGGGCTGGGTCTGGCAAAATTTCCCCGCCAGCTGGATCATCCGGACCGTGGCCATATGCAGGTGCGGGTAGATCCAGGCGTTGGAACCCTCCAGCCAGACCGACCAGTGCCCCTCGTTGCCCCAGGAAGAGGCACTAGGGGTGGCGATCTGATGCGTGTCATGCCGGGAGAGAAACTCGGAGGGTGTGATCATCTCGAAGGTCTTCTGGTCGTGGGCGGTTTTGCGGAAAAGGTAGTCAAGGAACATGGGTCCCTCGTACCACCAGTGGCCGTAAAGCTCCGCATCGTAAGGGCAGACCACGATCGGTTCCACGCCCATGACGCCGCGTAAATGTTCGACCTGTTTTTCGCGGTTGAACATGAAGTTGGCGGCGTGTTGGGCAGCCCGCTCGCGTGCCGCTGCGGGACGGTAAGGCTCCTTGTGCGGGGTTTTCCCCGTGATCCGGTAGTATTTCAAGCCGGTGAATTTGCGCATCCCGTTCGGCTGGATGTAGGGGCGGATGTAGTCGTATTCGAGGTCGAAACCGCAATCCCGGTAAAAGTCGCGATAGTCGCCGTCGCCCGGGTATCCTTCCTCTGCGCTCCACACCTGCTTGCTGGACTCAATGTCACGGCCGAAAGCAGCGGGACCGGCGTGGGTAAAGAGAGGGGCAAAAACGCCGTAGGCCGGGCGAGGCTCGGCGTAGAGAACCCCGTGCGCGTCGAGGATAAACCAGCGGATCTCGGCCTCCTGCAGGTAGTTTTCCAGTCCGGGATAGTAGGCACATTCCGGAAGCCAGATGCCGCGGGGATCGCGCCCGAAGCAGTTGCGGTAGTCATTCCGGGCGACCTGGACCTGGGCCCGGACCGCCTGGGGAAACTCGCGCATCAGGGGGAGAAATCCGTGGGTGGCCCCGCAGGTGATAATTTCGAGAACGCCCGCGTCCTGAAATTTTCGGAACGCGCCCACAAGATCGCGCCGGTAGCGGTCGCAAAACATCGTCCGGCAGTGCTGCAGCCTCTCGTGGTAGAAGCGGGCAAGGTCATGAAAAACCGGATCATGCCGGGTCCGTTCCAGTTCTTTGGAGGTGAGCTCCAGGAGTTTTTCCAGCCCGTGCACATAACGATCCTGGAGCATGGGATCCCGCATCATGGCGCAGAGAGGGGGAGTGAGGGACATGGTAAGACGGAAAGGGACCCCGTCACGAACCAAGCCCTCCATCATGTCGAGCAGGGGTAGATAGGTTTCCGTGATCGCCTCGTAAAACCAGTCCTCCTCAAGGAATTCGGGATACTCCGGATGCCGGACGAAGGGCAAGTGGGCGTGCAGGATCGGGGCGACGTATCCGAGGGGCATGATCAGGGTGGTTCCCGGGCGCCGTCAGGCAGTGCGACCGATAGGTTCGGGGAGGGGAGGTTGCCGGGTGGGGTCCACGCCCGGCGTGGAGTCCGTCAGGCGTAAGAATGAAAGCAGCACGGAGCGTTCCTCCAGCCCATCGGGGGCGCTGGCGGAAATGGGGATGTGGTAGCGCCCGTCCGGGAAGGTGAAGTGGTAGGAAAAGGTGCCGTCGGGACGAAGATGGATCTCCCGCCCGTCCACCGTGACCTTGGCTCCGGGCACCGTGCCCCCGTAGATGATGAGCTCAGCGTTCACATGCATGGAAAAGGACCGGTCCTGTCCCCGCGGACCTGAACTAAGGCTGGAGGGGAGACCACTGGAACCCAATTCCAGTAACCGGCGGCGCAGCGTTTCCGTCATTTCCAGGGAGCCGACCCGGATCCGGCGAACCAGGTCGCCCCCCAGATATTCAAGGATGCGGTCGGCAAGGCCGGAAGGGACGACTCGACGAAGGGCATAGGGGAAAGGCAACGGAAAGCCTTCCCGCTGCAGCCTGGCCAGGGCCTTGGCCAGACCTTCGCCGGGCCGCATCTGGTCACGGATCAGGTCCAAGAGCTGCCGGAAGGAGTAATGGAAGGGGATGGTGACAAACTCCACCTCGCGGTTTGGCGAAGGATCGTCCCGGGGTGTAAGAACCTCATCCGAAACCGCCAGCCGGTGGAAAGAGCCGTCTTGGCGATAGTAGCCGAGTTCGGCTTGAAAGAGGGTGGCCGGGCGATGCACCGGCAGATACCACTCCTTGGAGCCCGGGAAAACCTGGATTTGATGGACCCTTTCCGAGCCTGGAATAAAAATTTGGAGGAACACCTTGCCCTCCGGAGACTCCTGCTCGGCATCGCGTAGCTGTTGCCAGCTGAAATCCCAGTACGTGTACAGCCAGCGAGGATCGCGTGCGGCCAAGAACAGGCGGCGTGTACCGTAGGTTTCCGGCAATTCGCCCAAATATTCATAGGCCGGAAGTTCCGGTTCCGGTTGGGCGGGCGAAAAAGGCTGCAGGACAAATTTGTGGGCGGACTGATCGACAGGCAACGGGCTTTCGCGCAACCGGGGAGTCACGCTCTTGGCGGAATCGGTCTTTTTTCTAGCGAGGCCCTTTTTATCCTGGCCAGCCTTGGCAGGAGTGGCTTTTTTTTCGACGGATTTCTTCGTTTTGGGGGAAGGTTTTGGCATGGTTGAGCTTGAGGGATAAAAGGTTAAGAGATGAAGCATCCCCAAAATAGTTCGCCAAATCAATTCACTTATTACTCTTTTAAGCGGAACATTTTAAGGTATTGTCATTCATAAGTTTATGAACACCAAGAGGATCATCCCTTGTCTGGATGTTGATCAGGGTCGGGTGGTCAAGGGGGTAAAGTTTCTTGGAATCCGGGACGCCGGGGATCCGGCGGAGTGTGCGCGGGCCTACCACCAGCAAGGGGCGGATGAACTTGTTTTTCTGGATATCACGGCCTCAGCCGAAGCGAGGCCGATTCTGCTGGAAGCGGTGCGGCAGACAGCGGAGGAGGTATTCCTGCCGTTGACGGTGGGTGGCGGAATCCGATCGGTGCAGAACGCCCGGGAGCTGCTGCGCGCAGGTGCCGACAAGGTCAGCCTCAACACCGCGGCGGTGCAGCGGCCGGAACTCATTTCGGAAGTGGCCGAGGCTTTTGGCTGCCAGTGCGTGGTCTTGGCCATCGATGCCCGGCGCCGTCCGGCGGGCGGGTGGGAAGTCACCACCCACGGTGGCCGGCAATCGACCACGCGGGATGCGTTGGCCTGGGCCAAGGAAGGGGTGGAGCGCGGGGCCGGTGAGATTCTCCTGACCAGCATGGATGCCGATGGAACCAAGTCCGGGTACGACTTGGAGCTCACCCGGACGATCAGTTCTGCCGTGGCAGTTCCGGTGATTGCCAGCGGGGGGGCCGGAACTCCGCAGCATTTTGCGGAGGTTTTGGGCGAGGCCGTGGGTGCGGAGGCGGCCCTGGCCGCCAGCCTGTTTCATTTTGGAGAATTGACGGTCCCCCAGGTGAAGAATTATCTCCAACAAAAAGGAATTCCGGTGCGACCGGCCCGTTCCCCGTGATCTTCCCCGACGAAAAAAAATTTCTCGAGTTGGCCCGGCAGGGAAACCTGATTCCGGTCAGCCGGGAAATTCTGGCCGATACCGAGACCCCGGTTTCCGCCTATTTGAAGCTGGCTGCCCAGCCCGCGGGGGCGGCCTTCCTGCTGGAGAGTGCGGAATCGGCCGGCCGGTTGGGGCGTTATTCCTTCGTCGGTTCGCGGCCGGCGGCAGTCATGGAGTTTCGGGAAGGACGGATCCGTTTGACCCGCGCCGACGGTGAAGTGAAGGAGGAGGCGCCGGAAAATCCGGACCCTCTGCGGGAAGTGCAGGCGATGTTGGCGGGGCTTCGCCCGGTGCAGGCGTGGCCGGGGGAGCCACCACCCTTTGCGGGAGGTGCAGTGGGGTTTCTCTCTTTTGAGGCGGTCCGTTATTTTGAGCCCACCGTCGGTGCAGCGAGGAAAGATGATCTGGGGGTTCCGGATGCCTGCTTTGCCCTCGTGGAAGAGTTCCTTGTTTTCGACCATGCCCGGCGGACGCTCCGTTTTGTGGTTCAGGTGCGGGTGGAAGACGATCCCCGGGAAGCTTACCGGCAGGGACTCAAGCGCCTGGAGGCCTTGGCGGCCCGATTGAACCAGCCGGCCGGCAAGTCCACCGCCGAAGTTCCCCGGCGACCGGAGGGCGATCTGCTGGCGGGGGCCGTGCCCAACATGACGAAAAGCGACTATCTCAGGATGGCGGCTGCGATGCAGGAGCACATCCGCGCCGGGGATATTTTTCAGGTGGTTCCGTCCCAACGCTTCTCCGTGCCTTATTCGGGGCGCCCGATCGATCTTTATCGCGCCCTCCGCACCATCAACCCCTCTCCCTACATGTTTTGCCTGGAAATGGCGGGATTGGCCCTGGTCGGTTCCTCGCCCGAAACCCACGTGCGTTGCGAGCATGGGAAGGTGGAGATTCGCCCGATTGCGGGAACCCGTCCGCGGGGCAGAGATGCCGAGGAGGATCGGCGGCTGGCCGAGGAAATGAAGGCGGATCCGAAAGAACGGGCGGAACACATCATGCTGGTGGATTTGGCCCGGAATGACCTTGGTCGGGTGTGTGAGTACCAGACCGTCAAAGTGGTGGAGTTGATGGAAGTGGAGAAGTTTTCCCATGTGATGCATCTGGTTTCCCGGGTGGAGGGGCGGTTGCGTCCGGGCCAGGACGCCTTTCAGGTGATGCGGGCGACTTTTCCGGCGGGCACGGTCAGCGGCTCACCGAAAGTGCGCGCGCTCCAGATTCTGGCGGAAGGGGAGCCGACCCGGCGTGGCCCCTATGCGGGAGCGGCCGGATATTTTTCCTTCGATGGGAACCTGGATTCCTGCATTTCCATCCGCACCATCCTCCTCAAGGGTGGGAAAGCCCACGTGCAGGCAGGCGGGGGGCTGGTGGCCGACTCCACGCCGGAGGGGGAGTACCAGGAAAGCGTCAACAAGGCCAAGGCAGGCCTGGCCGCGGTGGCGGCCGCCCGCGCCCTGGCCTAGAAGAATTTCATGTTGCTGGTCATCGATAATTACGACTCGTTCACCTACAACCTCGTCCAGTATTTCGGCGAGTTGGGGGCGGACCCGGTGGTGAAAAGAAACGACGCCATCACCCCTGAGGAAGTGGAAAAATTAAAGCCTGCGCGGCTGGTCATCTCCCCCGGCCCCGGTACTCCCGCCGATGCGGGAATCTCCATGGAGGTCATCCGGAGGCTGGGGAAAAGCACGCCGATTCTGGGAGTCTGCCTTGGTCACCAGTGTCTGGCCGAAGTTTATGGCGGCAAGGTGATCCGGGCGGAGCGTCTGATGCACGGAAAGACCTCTCCCATCCAACATCAGGGAAAAGGGGTTTTCAGCGGACTGCCGAATCCCTTTGAAGCCACACGCTACCATTCCCTGATTGTGGAAAAGAGCTCGGTGCCGGCCTGTTTGGAAATCACCGCTGAAACGGCGGAAGGGGAAATCATGGGGTTACAGCACCGGGAGTTCCCGGTGCATGGCGTCCAGTTCCACCCGGAATCGATCCTGAGCCGGGAGGGCAAGGATCTCCTCAGAAACTTTCTGCGGCTCTAGCGGGCGGTCCGGAAACCGATCACTTCCAGTTGGGCCTGGGAGGGGGGATCCTGCCGGTTGGCGTCCTGCCGGCGTGCCCGTTCCCGTGGGATGGGCTCGGGATCCGTGAAGTTGCCACCGAGAGCCACCGGTTTTTGTCCGGGCCCGACGGCCCATTCACTCACGTTTCCTCCCAAGTCGAGATGCCCAAAGGGCCCCCGGTCCCCCGAAAAGGATTCCCCGGGGGCGGCGTTAAAAAAGGAATCGCTCTTGTCCCGGCGGTCATTCTCCTGCCGGGCCACACCCAAGTTAGCGCGGGCGGCCTCCGGTTCATTCCCCCAGGGGAAACGGCGGAGATCGTCTCCGCCGGCGGCCCGGAGCCACTCCTCCAGGGTGGGCAAACGACGGCCTTTCCATCGGGCGTAGGCCGCGGCACTGGCGTAATCGACGTTGAACACGGGAGTGTCCCGGCTGACTTTCTGCCCTTGGTATTCTTCGTTTTTTCGGGCCCGCCGGAGAATTTCCGTCCAGTCCCGAGGCGTCAGGCTCGTCGGGCTGGCTTTTTCCTTCCGGGACGCCTCTGGAACCCACTTCTGCCAATTCGGCTCGGCGCGGGCTGCGCTGAGAAACTTTTCGTACTCGCCGATGGTGACCTCATGGCGGTCGAGAAAGAAGGCGCCCACCTCCGTGGTTTTGCCGTCCCAGGTGACCGGGCCGGCAGGAACGGCCAACTCCGCCTCGGGAAGTCGCCCGGGCAGATCCAGAAAAAACGCCTGGAAGACCACCTGGGCGTAGATCGCCATAAAACCGAGCAAGGCCACGGCCCCGATGCCCATGGCCCACCGGCGAACCACCCTGGCTCTCAGGGTTTTTTCGGCGGCCTCGAGTTCCTCCTTGCGGACACGGACTTCGCGAACCTCTGCCAGTTGACGTTCGAAATCGCGGGTTTGCCGCAAGAGGTCAAAAGCAGAGGATCCCGGGGCGCGTAGTATCTCGAGGAGCGGGTCGGCTTTGGGTTGGTTTAAAAGAAAGGTCTCCAACCGGTCCGCCAGGTCTTGCGTATTTTCGCGAAGCGGGGCTTCGGCCACCCCGGGATAGGCTGCCGGGTTCCTTAGGCGGGGAGTTCCCTTGGGGGAGAGTGTGTAATCATATTCCCCCAACCGGCGCGCGGGCACCGAGGAGGATTCCATCTCCGCCAAGACCGAGGCCAGGGCCGTGGCCAACCGGGCGCACGAAAGCAGATTTGGCTTTTCCCCTGCGAGGCGCAAATGAAGCAGGGAGGGGTGGAGCACAGGTTCGGTCGCCACGAGAATCCGATTTTCCCAAGGGATGGACTCGTACAACGAGTAAACGGATGGATGGTTGACCCGGGCCAAGGCCCGGATGGCCTTGGCAAAGATCGGGGATCCCGCCGGGGGAACCAGGATTTGGGCCGACCGCTGGAGCTGATGATGTTTTGCCCAGTACAAGCGACCCAGAGGATGGGGTCCGGCCGGTGCCGAAATCTGGTAAGATCCCATTTCGCGACCGGAAAGATTTTCCATGCTTTCCGCCAACCGAAGGGGCAGTTGGTCATCGGGGGCCACCCAAGGAATGGGGTAGCCCGGCGGCAGGGAACCGTTCAGGTCAAAGCGCCCGAAGATTCCAAAAGAGACTTCGGGAAAACTCTCCGCCCACAGGACGATTTCGGCTGAACGATCCTCTTCCGCCCAAAGAATATCGGTCAGAACAATCGTCGGGGACGGGGATCCGGTGAGCGCTCCCTCCAGTCCGGCCCAGCCCTCCACGGTCTGGAGATTGGCGGTGGGAAAAAAATCAAGGATCAGGGCGGAAAAACTATCGCGAGTCTCGGCGTGTTCCTGAGCCAAGAGGATCGTGGGCACGACTGATCCTGGACGCACGCCCCTTCAGGCGGAAGATGGGATTTTGGCGCAGGTACGGGACTAAGGCGAAGTTGCGAGGGACAGGCGGTGGATGGCGTAGGCCGCACCAAAACCGTTGTCGATGTTCACCACGGTGATGCCCGGGGCACATGAGTTAAGCATGCCCAGAAACGCGGTGAGCCCCTGGAGATGGGCTCCGTAGCCCACGGAAGTGGGCACGGCCACCAGGGGCTGGCGGACCAACCCCCCCAGTACGCTGGGGAGAGCGGCCTCCATCCCGGCCACCACGATGACGGCGTCCTGGGCGCGGATTTCATTGAGCCGACGGAAAGTCCGATGTAGGCCCGCCACGCCGATGTCATAGAACCGGGCGGGGCGATGTCCGAGGAATGCCAAAGTGACATAAGCCTCCTCCGCCACCGGGTGATCGGAGGTTCCGGCCGCACAGATGGCGACCCGCAGGGATTTCTTGGCGGCGGATTTTCGCGGGGTGGCCAGGGTAAAAGTTCTCGCGTGGGGGTGATATTGGCCCTTGGGAAAGATCCGGCGCAGTTTTCGGGCTTTTTCCCCGTCCACGCGGGTGACGAGAACGGGCTGTTTTGCGGTCAGGAGCCGGCGGGCGATCGCGCCGATCTGGGGCACGGTTTTGCCGGCTCCGTAGATGATTTCGGGCGCGCCCAGGCGTTGATGACGCTGCAGATCCACCTCGGCAAAAGCCTTGGGAAGAAAAGTGCGGGGATGGCGGCGCGGCGCCATGGGTTTCAGGCCAGCGCGGCGGTCAGCCGGGGAAGAAGAGCGGAGATCGGAAGGCGTTCCTGCTGCATGGAGTCACGGTGCCGCAGGGTCACCGTGTCCTTCTGGCCGGCCAAGGGACCGTCCTTCACGCCCTCCAGCGTTTCGAAATCCACGGTAACACCAAAGGGCGTGCCCACCTCGTCCTGCCGCCGATACCGCCGGCCAATGGCGCCGGCCTCGTCGTAGAAAACGGGAAAATGTTTCCGCAACTCTGCGGTGAGGGTGCGGGCTTTCTCCACCAGCTCGGGTTTGTTTTTCAGGAGGGGAAAGACCCCCGCCTTGAGCGGGGCCATCCGGGGGTGGAAGCGTAACACCACGCGGGTTTCCTTGGCGCCCTTGTCATCGGTGACCTCCTCCTCGGCGTAAGCCTCGCAGAGGAGGGCCAGAACCGTGCGGTCCACCCCGGCGCTGGGTTCGACCACATGGGGAATGAATTTCTCCCTCGTCTCCTCGTCGAAATATTCCAACGGCTTGCCGCTGGCTTCCTGGTGTTGCCGCAAGTCGTAATCCGTCCTGTAGGCAATGCCCTCGAGCTCCTCCGTGCCGAAGGGAAACTCATACAGCAGGTCGTAGGTGCCCTGGGAATAGAAGGCCCGGTCCTTTTCAGGAACGTCGTACACCTGGATTTTTTTACGGGGCAGCCCGATCGACTCATACCAGGCAATCCGGTCGGCCAGCCATTTTTCCAGCCAGGCCTTGCCCTCGGCTGGGCGCACGAAGAATTCCACCTCCATTTGCTCGAACTCCCGGGAGCGGAAGGTGAAGTTGCGGGGGTTGATCTCGTTCCGGAACGCCTTGCCGATTTGGGCGATCCCGAAGGGAAGTTTTTTCCGGGAAACCTCGAGCACATTTTTAAACTGCACAAACATGGCTTGGGCGGTTTCGGGCCGAAGGTAAGTAAGGTTGCGGTCATCCTCGACCGGGCCGACGTAGGTTTTGAACATGAGGTTGAACTGGCGGGGCTCGGTGAGTTCCCCCCCGCAGGCCTGGACCATCTTGCTGGGCTTTTGGGGACACGGGGTGGAGGCGATCTGGTCGGCGCGAAAGCGGCCCTTGCAGGTTTTGCAGTCGATCATCGGGTCGCTGAAGGTGGCTTCATGGCCACTGGCCTTCCAGACGGCCCGGTTCATGAGGATGGATCCGTCCAAACCGACAATATCGTCCCGCCATTGGGTCATGGCCTTCCACCAGTAATCCTTGAGGTTGCGTTTGAGCTCCGCGCCCAACGGTCCGTAATCCCAGGCCCCGTTCAAGCCACCGTAGATCTCCGAGGACTGAAAGATGAAGCCGCGGCGCTTGCAGAGGGCCACGATCTTTTCCATGCGGTTGTCAGCCATGAGGTTGGTTTGGTTGGATTCCCAAAAGAAAGTTGTTAGCGATGATGGATGGCCGTGAACACCCCAATCTTGAAACGGTTGGCTGAGCGCACCGGTTGGAAAAAGAGCACCGCCGGTTCAGCCTGGCGATGGTTGCAGCGGGCGGGTGGCATGGTGTTGGTCTCGTTCCTCCTTCTCGCGGTCCTTGGCAGGGTGGTGGGTTTACCGGAGCAATGGAAACAGCGGCTGCTGCGGGAGCTTTCCAGCCGGGGGCTGGAGGTGGATGTCAAAAAGATCACCATGGATCCCTTCGGGGGCCTGGTGGCCCGGGATCTGGTGGTCTATCGGGACTCCGCACGGGGCGAGGAGCGACTGCGGGTACGCCGGGTGGAGCTGACCCCGAACTGGCTGGCGTGGCGGCCGGGGGAACCTTTTCTTTCGGGGGCGCGGCTGCGGGATGCACATGTGAGCTGGCCGTTGGGGGACGGCGTGGAGGCGGAGGCGCGGAGGGTGGAGGCTTCCCTGGAGTTCCGCCCCGGAGAAATCCGGGTTCAGCGGCTGCGGGGCCAGATCCTGGGGTTCGATCTCGACCTCAAAGGCCGGGTGGGGACGGATGCCGGGCGGCAGCCGGCCCCGCAGGAATTTCCCATCGCCAAAGTCTGGAAGCAGGCTGAGCGGATTTTGCGGGACCTGGGAGGGGCGGCACCCCGAATCCAGGCCGAGTTCAGCGTGGAGATTGGCCGCCCGGAGGAGAGTCGTTCGGAAATCCTGGTGACCTCGGCGCGGAATATCTGGCGCGGCGTGGCGATCCCGTCGGTGGAAATTCGGGCCACGGTGGCCGAGGGAGCTCTGAAACTGGAGCGATTCCGGGTGCAGCTGGAGCGGGGGAATTTGGAGGTGTTTGGCTGGGCCGATTTTCCCAGGGGGGCGGGCGGGGCGGA
The DNA here is from genome assembly GCA_964623555.1 of uncultured Akkermansia sp. Lineage (GTDB taxonomy): Bacteria > Verrucomicrobiota > Verrucomicrobiia > Methylacidiphilales > Verrucolacustridaceae > Verrucolacustris. The sequence goes on from CAZURF010000008.1 coordinate 18,194, forward strand.
ATTTTACGGACAGTTTGATCCGGCCTCGCTGGCTCCGGCGCTGGGACCTTCGGCCGCCTACGCGCTGAAGGAATTCCGAAGCCAGCAACTTCCCCGGTTGAGTGGAAAGCTCGAAGCCGCCTGGAAGGGAGAAAAGAATTTCTATGCCTCGGCCCAACTCGATATCGGGGAGTTCCGACTCGGCCTTTTTCCTTTCCGCCGCCTCCATCTTCCCTGGGTGACGGATGGCCAGCGTTGGATGGTGCAGGGGTTCCGTCTCGAGGCGGTGCCTGAGGGTGGGATCGAGGCGCAACTGGCGTTTGACGGCAAGGCGGACCTGAAGGGGAACCTGCGTAGCGATCTGGATCTGAAGGGGCTGGCCCCCCTCTTCGGGCCGGGATCGACGCCTTTCTGGTCGAGCCTGGAATTTTCCCACCCGCCCCAAATGAATTTTCAAATCATGGGAGCGGGTTTTTCCCCCGACTTGATCCGCATGGAGGGCAAGGTGGAGGCAGCCGGGATGCGATACAAAGGGGTGCCGATGGACCGCTTGTCCGCGGACGTGGTTTACGCCTCGCGGGAAATCCGGGCCACCAATGTGCGGGTGGTCTCCGGGGAGGGGGAAGGGAAAGGGGAGCTGACCTACACGCTGAGTCCGCGGTTCATCCATTTCCAAAATGTGGAGTCAACCCTGGCCGTCAGGGAATTTTCCCCCGTGTTCGGGGAAAAGGTCCGTTCCACCATGGAGCCGTATGAATTTGTGGACCGTCCGTTCGTGACCCTGGCGGGGAAGATCGACCTGGAAGAAACATTTCAAACCGATCTGCGGGCCACCGGGAAAAGCGCGGCGGGGCTTCATTATGTGGTGGCAGGAAAGAAACTGCATTTCCGGGATGTGGATCTCGAGGTCAAGATCCAGGGCAAAAAAACCACGGTGGAAACCCGGGAAAAGAAATGGGCCTCCCTGTTGGGGGGCAAGGTTAAGGTCAAGGTGGAGGTGGAGGGGCCGGTGGGGAAAAAAAGCCAGCGCACCGAGATCAACCTCGATGGTGTGGATTTCGGCAAGACGGTGGAGCTCTATTTTGACAATGGAGGATACCGGGGCCAACTCAGCGGAACCTGCGAGTTGCAGGGGCCCTCGGGGGCCGGCACGTGGCGGCAATGGACCGGAAAGGGAAAGTTGAAGGTCGAAGATGGAAAATTTCCGGGGCTGGGTAATTTTGCCAAGACCATCAATGCGCCGGTGGAGTGGATGGGCGACCTGGGGGAGGAGGCCAACATGGAGTTCGCTTTGGAAAAGGGAAGACTGGACGTGAAGAGACTGAAAATCTTTTCCAAGCTGGTGGAGACGACGGGGCAGGGTTTTTATGACATTTCCGGAGACCGGCTGGAAAACTTCTCGATGAAACAGAACCTGATCGGTCCGGTGGGGGTTCCGTTCCTGCTGGTGAGCGAGATGCTCGAAGTCGAGGGAAGCGGGTCGCTGAAAAACCCGGTTTGGACCCCGAAGAATTTCGACGGCAAATGAGCCGTTGCGGGCTGCACACTTCCACGGCCGGAGGCCTGGTCGAGATGCTCTCCCGGGCACGGGCCTTGGGGGAGGATGCCGCCCAGATTTTCGTGAAAAGCAACCGGCAGTGGAATCTGGCACCTCTGCCCGCCGGGGAGCTGGCGGCCTTTCAGGAGGGGAAAAAGCAGCAGGATCTGTGGGTCTGCGCCCATGCGGGATACCTGATCAACGTGGCCGGTAGCGGCGAGACGAGAAAAAAATCCATCCGTTCGCTGGCCCAGGAGTTGCAACGGGCGGAAGACCTTGGCTTGGAGGCGCTGGTGGTGCACTGCGGCAGCCGGGGCGAGGCGGCACCGGTGGAGGCCCGCCGCAGGGCGGTGGACGGATTTTTGGAGGCGCTGAAATGTTCCGACACCGTGAGGATCGCGTTGGCGCTGGAGAACTCCGCCGGGCAGGGATCCTCGCTCGCCGCCAGCATTGCCGAGTGGGGGGAGTTGGTGCAGGGCCTGCCGGCTTCGCGCCGTGCGGGCTGTCTGGATACGGCCCACGCTTTTGCGGCGGGCCACGATCTTCGGACGGAGGAAGGACGGGAGCGGCTTCTGGAGGAGGTGAAAAGGGAAATCGGGTGGGACCGGATCCGGGTTCTGCACGTGAACGACTCGAAGACTGATTGCGCTTCCGGCGTGGACCGGCACGAGCACCTGGGAAAGGGAAGGATCGGGGCGACGGGGTTGCGTGCTTTCCTCAAAAGTGCGGCCTTACGGGGCATTCCGAGAATCGGGGAACTACCTCCCGGGGATCTGGAAGACCGGGAAAACCTGAAATTCCTGCGAAGTTGCGGCTGAGAGGCTGATGTTCAAAGAGGCGGGAAGGTGCTAGTACCTCATCCATGAAGGCATCCGATCTGCGGGGGATTCTCACCTACATCCCCAGCTTCCGGGACAAGCTCTTCGTTCTCAGCGTGGATAGTGCGGTGCTGGAGGACGAAAGGGCCGCGAGTCTTTTTCTCGATATTTCCGTCCTGCGGAGCCTGAACATCCGGGTGGCCTTGGTGCACGGGGCCAGTGCCCGGATCAAAAAAATGGCAGCCGAGATGAAGGCGAAACCCTCCGACCTGGACGGTCTGGGAGTGACCGACGATGCCACCTTGCGGGTGGCGGAACGGGCCGCCAATTCCCACAGTCACGATATCCTCCAGCATTTGGCGGACGTGGATCTCAAAGGTGCCGTGACCAATGCCATCATTGCCCACCCGGCCGGGATTCTGGGGGGAGTGGATCACCAGTGGACGGGGCGGGTGGAACGGGTGGACAGCAAGTTTCTCGAAGCCCTGCTCGACAACGGAATCATCCCCGTGATTCCTCCCTTGGGGGTGGATGGGGACGGTCGGACTTACCGAGTGAACTCCGACGGGGTGGCCCTGGAGGTGGCAGAGGCCTTGCGGGCGGAAAAACTGATCTTTCTCACCGGAGGTGGGGAGTTGCCGATGAACGGGAAGAAGCCGGCCCAACTTTCCGTGGATGAGGCAGCGGAGTACTTAAAAAAGAAAAAGGGGGAGATCAGTCAGGAAATGGCCTCAAAACTTGAGCATGGCCTGAGGGCCTGCAAGGAAGGCGTAAGCCGGGCCCACATTCTGGACGGGCGGGAGGACGAGGCCCTGCTGGACGAGCTGTTTTCCAGTGAGGGGGTGGGGACGATGATTTATGCGGATGAGTACACGGAAATCCGGAAGGCCCTGAAAAAGGACGTAAGGTCGATCATGCGGTTGATCGGCAGCTCCGTGGCGGCCGAGGAGCTTCTCCGGAGAACCCGGGCCCAGGTGGCCGCAGACATCGGGGATTACAGCGTGTTTGAAATCGACGGAAACATGGTCGGCTGCGTGGCCCTTCATCCCCTGGAGGGAAAAACCGCGGAAATGGGCTGCCTTTTTGTGGCCCCGGGTCACGAGAACACGGGTATCGGTAAGAAGCTCATGCTCTATGCCGAGAACCGGGCGCGGGAGATGGGGATGAAGAAGCTGTTGGCACTCTCGACCCAAGCCTTCAACTACCTGCAGAGCAAGGGCGGGTTTGTCGAGGGCACCGTGGAGATGTTGCCGGCGGGCCGAAAGGCCTCCTACGAGGCCAGTGGCCGAAACTCCAAGATCCTCTACAAAGATTTCAGCTGACCGGGCGCGGGCTGAAGAGGGTGAGCAAGGCGATCCCGGCCACGGCGAGGGAGATTCCGAAGATTTCAATTCCGGAAAGTTGACGAAGCTCGCCGCGAAACAGGATCCCGACAAGGATCGGGCCGATCACAATGAGGGTGTTGGTGAGGCTGGAGGCTTTGGCCAGACCGAAGTGGCTCCCTACGTAACCAAAACTTAAAAAAACCGCCGGGGCCAGAAGAAGAATAGCGGCCAAGTGCCAGATTTCTTTTTTTTCCCACCAGAGGGTTCCCAAGGTATCCGCGAGGGTGCTCAAGGCGGCGCAGATCAAGACGGCAGACCAAGGGGAGAGGAGGATGTTTTTCATACCGTCAGCATAGGTCGGTTTCTTCGGAATTCGATGGATGATTTAAAGCCGAAGTAAGTTTGAAATTTCGAGTTTGAGTTAGGTAGGGCAGCTTCTGTGAGCCCGCCCTACCCGGGCGGCCAACCGAGATGGCGGCCGCCGAGAAGGTGGAGATGAAGATGGGGAACCGTTTCTCCGCCGTCCGGTCCGTTGTTGATGACCAGACGGTATCCGTTTTGCTCCAACTTGAGCTGGCGGGCGACTTTCTGGGCCGCCGAGAAGAGATGGCTGAAAATTTCATGATGTTCCGGAGGCACGGCGGCATGCCGGGCATGGTGCTGCTTGGGTATCAGCAGAATGTGGACGGGGGCCTGCGGGGCGATATCGCGAAACGCAAGGATGTGGTCGTCCTCGTAAATGATGTCGGCCTCTGCTTCCCGGGCGACGATCCTTTCGAAGATCGTTTTCGGCACGGGGTCCCTTACCAGATGGTCAGTTCGAGGAGTTGGGGACTGAAATTGCGGGCCCGGGCCCGGATAAAGTGGACGATCTCGTCATTGAGCCGCTGGCAGGAAGCCCGCCAAGATGAGGCGCCGGAAAGGGCCAGCACGCAGGCCCGCAATCCTTCCAGGCGGAGGACGGAAGAAAGTGTGGAAACTTTTTCGTCCACCACCGTGGCCAGGCGTTGGAAGAAGAGCATTTCCAGAGGCGCCTCCTTGGCCAGGGCCGCGAGGTTGATGGAGGGGGAGGAGGAGGCGAGTTCGAAGTGACGGGCAATGGCGGGGCAACCGATTCCCGTCAGGGAGCGGCGCAGGATCATTTCCAGGGTGTCCCGCTCGATCACCGGGCGGATGAAGTCGTGGCGCAGGTAGTGCAGGACCGCCCGGGCCACTTCGGGGGCCAAGGCCCATTCCTGGTGGCCGGCGCGGAGGGCCGCTTTTTCGAGGGAGAGCACCAGCCAGGGCTCGTCGAGACGGGTGGGCTGGCCTCCGGGAGCGGAGACCAGGGGCAGGGGCCGGGAGAGGGCTTCTTTAGCGGCCACCGAGGCTTTTGACTTCGCTGACAAAATCGCGGGCATCCCGGAATTGGCGGTAGACGGAGGCGAAACGCACGTAAGCGACCTCATCCAGCTTCTTGAGGGCGTCCATGATCTTCTCGCCGATGGCGGTGGTGGGGATTTCCCGGCCGTATTTCTGTTCGAGGTCCTCGATCATCTTGTCGGCCGTCTTATCAATGAGTTCGGGGCTGACCGGACGCTTCTCACAGGCCTTGATGAAGCCCATCACGATTTTGCGGCGGTCAAAAGGCTCATAGCGGCCATCCCGTTTAATCACCCGGAGGTCTTCCCGCTCTATCTCCTCATATGTGGTGAAGCGGTAGTTGCAGGATAGACATTCCCGCCGACGCCGGACCACGGCCCCGTCTTTCCATGGGCGGGAATCGATTACTTTATCTTGGTCGGCATCGCATTTTGGGCATTTCATACTACTCCTTGTGTTGGTCCGAAACTACAAGTAGGCCCAATGGGGTCAATTAAAATTTTTACATAAAAATAGGTTTTTAGGTAGAAATAGCGTTGGATGATAGAGTTGTGAATATCCGGTGAAGAAGGCAGATAGCCGTGGAATTTCCAAAAACGGTGAGTATGATTAAGGAGATGAGCCGTTTTGGCAGGTTTTGGGGTGTCGATCGCCTTAGGGGTTGCCTTTTCGGCGGGGTCCTTTTGTTTGCGTTGGTACCGAACGGTTTAAGCAATCCCAACGTATACGTAAGTCGTTTCTGGCATAACCATCAGCCGATCTACTGGCCTGAATGGAACGGGAATGGAAGCCAGACAAACCGGGTCCAGTACGCTTGGGATTCGATCGTGCTGAAGCCCGGTCAGAACTACGGGGGTCTTAGCCCGGCCCAGCACCCCGAAAATAACCTTACCGAAATTTTTAGTATCGGTGACCGCGTCAGCTCCTACCAAAGCGGCCCGCGCAATTCTTTGGCCGGATTTAACAGTGCCGGTGGCTTTGCCATCAGTTATTCAGGATCGCTCATCGATAATATCCGCCAGCTAGGGTCGGTAGGCCAACTTGGCTACAATAGTAGCTGGAATGCCGGATATCGTGAGGCGAGGGGATGGAAAACCCCGGCCGGTTCCACCCGGATGGATCTGGTGGGCTTTACCTATCATCATTCCCTGGCTCCGCTTCTCCCTAAGTCGGTCCTTCGGAAAGAGATTCAGACTTTCAAACAGGCCTGGTGGAAAGCATGGGGGGGGAACAGCGATCTCTCCGATCACTCCAAGGGATTTTTTCCCACGGAAATGGGCTACTCCCGCCACATTGTCGATGTGCTGGTCGATGAAGGTTACCAGTGGGTCATCGTGCCCAGCCATCATATCAGCCGCACTTCCCCGTCCTACAACACCAAGGCGAATCCCGAGGGATCGTATAACATCTTTTCCAGCCCTCCCAACAAGGCCGACCAGCTTGGGCCCGTCTCGACCAATGGTTGGTGGTACTCTGAGCCGAATCCTGGGAACGCCGCCTGGAACATGGCGCCGTTCGCCTACCAACTCCACAAGGTCAAATATGTAAATCCTGATACCGGGGCGGAAAAAACGATGATTGCCGTGCCCTCGGACGATGTTCTCTCCTACCGCTTTGGCTATGCCAATGAGGGGATCGGAAAAATCAACGACTCCATTTCTCCTTTTGCCACGGATCCGAGCCGACCCGTCATCGTGATGCCCTCCACGGACGGAGACAATGCTTGGGGTGGGGGTGCCAGCTCTTGGTTTGAAGCTACGCCGCAATTCTTCAACAGTTCGGCTGCCGCCGGCTACAAGCCCTCCACTCCGCAAGATTTTGTAAATGCTTTTGGTGCCAACGCGCCAGTTACCCATATCGAGGACGGGGCCTGGATTTTTCCCGAGATGTGTTATGGCTCGCCCAACTTTATGAAGTGGATCGAGCCGCCGGTCGCCACGGTGGCCAACCGAGGGGTCACCACGGTGCCTGGGACGCAGATCGACATGGAGACCCCTGGCTTTGCCCTCAAGTTTTACAGCTATGCGCCGCTCATGGCCGGCGCGAACTGGTGCGAAACGGCGGAACAGATTCTTCGGGATGAGGGTGGCAGCGTGCAGGCCTGGAAGATTGCCTCCCCTTACGATTGGGACGGAACCTGGACTTCGCCCAATGCGGTAGAACAGGCTTGGCATATCTATCTGGTTGGTCTGGATTCCGGCTTCAACTACTACGGCGGTCTCGGGAACGACGACGAGATGAAGCCGGGCCTGGCCACGCGCCGGGCCGTGGAAAAGCTGGAGCCCTGGATGAACGAAACGCGGCGTAACAATGACCGCACCGGGCCGACGCTCCTCAAGCCGCAGCGATTTCCCTACAATCCCGGCTGGTACACGTTCGGCTGGTTTAACCAACAGCCCCAGATCCCCAACAATGCTTTCCTCAAGCGGATGAACTCCGAATTTTACATTTGGACCCATGCCTACGATCTCAACGGGATCAGCAACATCGTGGTCAAGGCGCGTTTCGACAACGACGGCACCAACTCGATGGCCAGCAATCAGAACGAAACCTATGCCGGAGGCAGCGAGGTTGGATCTTGGCAGACTCTGCCTATGACCAAACGGGAACTACCCAAAACCAAGGAGGCCCTCAATGCCGCGGCAGCCAACAGCCAGATCAACTATTTCCTCCCGGTGCAAACCAATGTGGTCGCGGATTATTATTTTACCAAAATTACCGACACCAATCTCCCTAGTTTCCGCAATAAACTGATCGATTATTATATTGAGGCGACCGACGCGAAGGGAAATGTGTCCCGATCCGAAATCCAGCACGTTTGGGTCGATGACTTTAGCGGCGCCTCCAACGCGGGGGGCGGCGGGGGCGGTGGTGGGGGAGGCGGGATCTCCAATAGCGTGGTATTCTTAAATCCGGCGGTTCCGGTTTCGGGACAACCTTTGACCGTTACCTACAACCCGGCTGGGCGGGTCCTCGCCTCGGCCACGAGCGTGAATATCCATCATGGTTTTAACCAGAATATTCCGGCCAACTGGACGACCTTGCCCGGGGTCCCGATGACCAAGAGTGGGTCCAACTGGGTTGTCACCTACACCGTGGCTTCCAACGCCACCACGATTGCAATGGTGTTCAACACTGGTGGCAACTCTTGGGACAATAACGGCGGTGGGAACTGGAATTTTAATGTTACCAACGCGCCCCTGAGCAACGCCCCGCCGGTTCCCACCGGTCTTTCAGCCGCCGGGACCTCCACCAACACCGTCTCGCTGAATTGGAATGCCGCTCCGACCGCCTCGGGTTACATTATCTATCGTAACGGTTCCATCCTGGCATCGAATCTCTTTGCCAACTTCCTCGATACGACCTGCACACCGGACACGGAATACACCTACGCCGTGGCCGCCACCAATGTGGTCGGTAGCTCGGGACCAAGCCTGGGCGTCACTGCCACCACCTTTTTTCTGCCTGTTTCCAACAACGCCCTTCGCTTGGTCAACCCCACCAACGGGGCCACCGTCGGCACCAACACGTTCCGATTCCGGGGCCATGCCGGTCTGGGCCTGACCAACGGGCTCCGCTGGAGCAACACGATTAGTGGCCAAACCGGATTCATTTCCTTCACGGGGGTGACGAACTCTTCCGGATGGAAGTGGGAGGCCGATTTGCCCCTTGGAAACGGCTCTAACAACTTTGTCTTTAGCGCCACCTACCCCACCAACGGTCCAGCCCAGCAGACCGGTAGCGATTCACCCATCAACTACTCCGGCTGGTCGAGCGGCTTTTCCAATGGCTTTGGCTTCGGAGCTTGGACAATCACCACGTCCAATAGTTCGGCCGGCAGCTTTTTGGCGGATTCCGGAACCCCGCAAATCGTCGGCGCTGATTTCGCAAAAAATTACGGGACGACTTGGACCAACGGGTCAACAGGGGGGGCGGGTTTTGCCAGCTGGGCTTTTGAGTCGGCTGGATCCGGAGTCTTCCAGGTAGGCGATCCGACGAGTGCGTGGATCACCGGGATGGGAACCAACGCTTTTCGTCTTCGGGCTCCGGCGGGAAGCGCCGGCACTTTCGCCACTGCCAACCGAAACTTAAGCCAGCCTTTGGGCATTGGACAGACCCTAAGCTTTCTTTGGGGCATCAATTGGGATTCTGCTGGTGGCAACAAGGGATTTAGCTTGTTTGCCGGAACGAATGAGCTGGTCAACGTGAACAACGGCTCATCCGCTGCCATCACTTTCAATGGGAACGATGTTTCTTTTGGATATGGAGTCAATGCGATGCGGTGGTCTTTCAAGCTTCTTGCTGCCACTTCTCTCCAGGTAAGTGCAAATGACCGGGATGGCAACGGAACCTTCACCACCAATTTGACTGTTTCCGCCGCACCATCCTCACTTCGTTTTTATGCCGCTGGCCTCGAAGCCAATCCCGACCGCGAGCCTTATTTCGATGACCTACGAATTGAAAGTCCGCCTCCCACCAACATCAGCCTGAATGGTTCAGCGAAAGGCTTTGGCCTACGGGCCGCCAATGGGGGATCGGTGACTGCACGACGCAATCTTCCGGCTTCCTTCGACAGCGGGGATTCGCTGACGATTCGGATCGATAACAACTGGATCGACAGCGGTAACCGGGTGGGCCTGGCTTTGGCCACGGCTGGCGGAACCAACCGGCTAAATTTCTATTTTATCGGCGGGCAAACGACGTACCGAATTGATGATGCCGTCGCCAACCGGGATTCCGGGCTGGCTTACACAGCGGATGGGCTGCTGTTGACCTTCACGATGACCAGTTCAAACGCCTACACCCTGAGTACGGGGGCCAGCGTCTTGACCGGCACGCTGGGTGCGGGGAGCCCCATCACTCAACTCGTGGTTTACAACAACAACGCCGGCACCGGCACCGATTTCAACTTTTATGTCGGTGAAATGGCCTTTGCCGAGCCGCAGACCACGACTGCGGTGGTCGCGCTTTCCGCCCCGACAATCATCCTGCCGTCGGTCACCTCAGGAATTCCCAACGACTGGTGGGATACCAACAACGTCCCCCTCGCAGCTCGTACTGCGTCGGCGGATCCGGACGGGGACGGATGGACCAACGCACAGGAGTTCTCTTTCGGACTC
>CAZURF010000009.1:0-27804 GCA_964623555.1 uncultured Akkermansia sp.
TTGGTGGAAAGGGACTGGCGGTCGAACGATCCGGCTGGAGCCCGGGATGACTCTTGGGACTCGGCTGCGGCCTTGGGGGTCGGGGCCTTCCGGGGTGTGAAGGCAAAAAGCAGAACTGCCACCAGACCAGCCGCGCAAAGGATAATGGTGCGCTTGAGGCACTGGGCGGAGGCGTCCCCAACCTCGCCTTGGGTTGTCCTCCGTGCCTGTGAGGGGCGTTTACTCATGGGTCTAGAATGAGGGTCTTCTCCGTGGCTTCAACGACTTTTTTGGGGTCGGGTTCAAACGCCATGGACCCGCCCCCAGTGAACATCCAGCTGGCGGCTGAGGCAGAGCTTGAGGGCGCGGAGCAGGCAGGCCGATTCCAGCTTCTGGCCGCGAGCGACGATGCTTTCCAGCGGCTCATCCGCCCGCAGCCGGAGGGCGTCCTGGCAGAGGATGGGGCCCTGATCGAGATCCGGCGTCACGAAATGCGCGGTGACCCCGACGATTTTCACTCCCTTGTCGTAGGCCTGGCGGTAGGCCGAGGCACCGGGGAAAGCCGGCAGGAGGGATGGGTGGATGTTCAGGATCCGGTTTTTCCAGTGCCAGACAAAATCCGGGGAAAGGATTTTCATGAAACGGGCCAGAACGACCAGCTCCACGCCGGCTTTTTCGAGATGCAGCTGCAGGGCGGTTTCCGCCCGGACACGGTCCCGGTAATCGATGAGGCGAAAAGGAAGGCCGTGGCGGCGGGCGATCCTGCCCAGCTGGGGATGGTTGCCCGCCACCAGCACCGGATCGGCGCGGAGCCGCCCGCGCTTCCAGTCCCGCAGAATGGCCTCGAGCACGTGGGTTTCCTTGGAGACCAGCAGCGCCAACTTCCGGCGGGACCGGCCTCCGTCCGCAATCCGGAGGGTGAGCCGCATGCGCAGATGGCGGGCGACATCCTCAAGGCCGCGGCGAATGGCCGGTTCACGGATTTTTTCCGCCGGCCAGGAAGCGAGGAGGGTCATCCGGAATTTCCCGCGGGCCACCTGTTCCTCCAGTGATTCGATGTTGGCCCCGATCCGGAAAAGGTGCTGGGTCACAGCCGCAATGGCCCCGGTGCGGTCCGGGCCCACCAGCCCGATGGTGAGAAAGGAACGGGCCTTCATGGTTTAGTCGCCCCGGTAAGTGCAGGAGGCGCGTGCGGTCTCGTGCAGGGTGATTTCCGAAAGCCCGGGTAGTTTCGGGGCCAACTGGTCCCAGAACCACTTCGCCATCAGCTCCAGGGTCGGATTCTCCAGACCCGGGGTGTCGTTCAGGCAGCTATGGTCGAGCTTGGCGAGGATCGGCCGGACCGCCTCCGCCACTTTGGCGTGGTCGTAAAACAGCCCCGTCTTCGGATCGACCTTCCCTGTCACGACGACTTCCAAGCCGAAACTGTGGCCATGCATCTGGCGGCACTTGTGGCCCTCGGGGAAGGAGGGAAGGTGCTGGGCCGCCTCGAAATCGAATTTCCGGCGCAGGGAAATCTGCATTCGCCCGTTCTAGGGGCGGGTCGGCCTGGGGGCAACCGGCCCGCTCAGCCAGCGTCCGAGGAGTTTTTCGAGGAGTCCGCCCCAAACGGCCAGACCCACCGCAAGCGCCAGGAGCTGGGGAACCGCCTGCCACGCCGGTTGACCCTTCAGGAAGGAGGCCCAGTGGATCGCGTAAGGTTGGTGGACCAGATAAATCCCGTAGGAGAAAGTTCCCGCCAAGGCCAGTCCGGGTCCCAGCAGGGGTAGCCGCGCCCAAAATCCGGAGGCTCCGGCCACGACCAGGAAGCAGGCAACTCCGGTGAGCAGATCCGCCGCCACGTAGCCGCGGGGCACGTGATAGACAGCCAGGGCCAGCGGGTAGAGGCAAAGACCGGCCGCAAAACCCGGGCCGCGCAGGAGCCAACCCTCCAGCCGGTCCGCGTTCCTCGCATGCAGGGCGCCCAGCACCATGCCGAAGGCGAACTCCGGCATGCGACTCAGCCCGCAGCCGCCCAACACGTACTGACCGCTGAGCGGATGGACGTAGAGCATGACATAGCGGGCGCCGAACCCGACCAGGGTTGCGAAAAGGAAAAAGGGCAGCGGCCCCCATCGTCGTAGGATCCAAAACAGCAGCGGGAACAGGGCGAAAAGCTGGATGATCAGGCAGAAGTACCACCAGGCCGCGTTCAGGTAGAAAAAGTTCCAGTCGATCCAGAGGAAGCGGAGCCCGCTCAGGCTGACCCCGAAACGCCAGTCAACCGGCTCGAGCCGCGCCTGCCACGGGCTGAGCAGGTAGACGAGGTGGGCAAACCAGTACATCGGGTAAAGGCGGGCGAGCCGATGCCCGATCCAGCTGCCCCAGCTCACCCCGCCCTTCTGTTCGGCACGCACGGCGGATTGGGCGAGGACAAAGCCGCTCGCCACCAGAAAAAGTCCCACCGCGTGAAATCCCAGCTGAGAGACGCCGATTCCGACGACGCGGCCGAGGCCCTCCAAGGCCGGCAGGATGCCGTTCCAGGTTGCCGGCCGGCCCACTTCCTGAAAAAAGTTTTCGCCGATGGGAGAGGGCGGCTTGATCCAGCAGGTGAAGGAGTGGAAGTAAACCACCCACAAAATGGCCCACCCCTTGGTGACATCGAGCCACGCCATGCGCCCTTGGGCCATCGGGCCAAGGTAAGGGGAGCGGGGGAGTTAGACCAGTTCGGACCGGAGCAGATCGAGCAGGGTGCGCATGCGGGGTTGATGTTCCGTTTCCGGAACACGGCCGTTCAGAAAAATCGCCGCTGTGAACCCGGCTTCGGGATCGGCAAAGGCGATAGAGGAGCGGGCCCCGCCGTGGCCGAAGGCTCGGTCCCCGGCGCCGGTGCCGAAGCCGTAGGGGACGGTGGCCACCCCGTGACGGTTGCTGTTGAGAATCACGCCAAGCCCGAAGTCGATCACGTGACCGAAGGTGGCATCCATTTTCCCCGAGCGGACCGGCTGGAGCATTTTCTTCAGGGACGGGGAGGAAAGAAGCCGGTTAGCGACAAGGTTTTCGTAGAAGAGGGCTAGTTGGCTGGCGGGACCGGTCAGTCCAGCCCCCGGACCGGATCCCGGGTCCGCCTCCATCCAGCGGCCGGCTCGTCTCTCCCGAATCGGCACGGTCGCCGGGTGATATCCAAGGTTGCGGATTCCGGCGGGGAGGAGAATTTTCTGTTCCAAATATTTCTCCCAAGGCTGGCCGGTGTGCCGCTCGATCCACTGTCCAAGAAGCCACCAGCCCCCGGCCGGATCATAAGCGGCCTGATGGGGGAAAAGTTTGCAGTCCTCGGGTTTCAAACCCCGGAAGAATTCGAAGATCCGTCCGGGAGATTCGCGCAGGCTCGTTTCGGCAACCCGCAGGCCGGTTTGATGGCTTAAAAGGTCGTCCAGGGTGAGGGTGGCCGCGTAGGAACCGGCCAGTTCCGGAAAGGTTTCTTCCAGCGGTTTTTTTTCGAGTTGGGAAGAGGTTTCCAAAATGCGGAGGACCCCGACGGCGGTGACGGGTTTACCGGCGGAAAACCACGGAACGGAAGCCGACGGATCCGGCACATCCCCGCCGGCGAATTCGTCGATGATGCCGGGGCGCCGCAGGGCCAGGGCATACCCGGTCCAGAGATTGTTCCCGAGTCCCTGCTCCAGGTGGGCCCGGGTCCGGACGAGGTCAGGCATCCGCTTCGGGCGGGGTGCCGCGGGGTTCGTGCCGAAGGGCGACGTGGGTGACGCCGGGAAAGTTTTTTCGCAAGGCGGCGGTGACCTGATTCTCAATTTCGTAGACTTGGCGGGTGGTGAGCTGTTCCTCGACCTGGATGTGGAGGTCGATGTGGATGTCGTTGGTCATGCCATGGGACCGGATGGCGTGGGCGCCGCGGACGCCTTCGACCCTCTCGGCCACCGAGCGGATCTGTTCGGGATCCAGCCGGGTGGCGTCGGAGACGACCTTGATGCCCTCGGTGAGGATCTCATAGATGGCCCGGGCGAGCAGGATCACGATCCCGATTGCAAAAAGGGGATCCAGCCAGGGAAGACCGAATTGGCTGCCGGCGACCGCCGCAATCGCCAGGACCGAGGAAAAAACATCCGTGCGGGTATGGGCGGCATCGGCCAGGAGAAGGGGACTCGAGACCTCCAGGCCGGCGCGGCGTTCCCAGCGCGAAAGAAAAAGATTGGCGACCACGCCCAGGCTGAGCAGGCCGATACCGACGCCGCTCCATGCCGGCGCCGGGGCGCCGTGCAGGAGCCGGCCCACGGAGGCGCCGAGGATTTCCCAGGCACTGAGAAAAAGAAGTCCGGCGACGATGAGAGTGGCGAGAATCTCGTATTTGCGGTGGCCGTAGGGGTGGTTGGCATCCGGGGGACGGGCGGCGGCGGTGATGCCGATCAGGGCGATGACGCTCGCTCCCCCGTCCAGCAGGGAGTGAACGGCGTCGGACAGCACGCTAAGACTCCCCACTTGCCAACCGACCCCGAATTTCACCAGCGCCAAGGTGGCGTTGATGGCGAGGGCGGTGAGCAGCACCCGGCGGATCCGGGCGGCGCGTGCGGCTTCGTTCACGGACGACGGTCGGCGATGCCGCCGGCACGGGGTGCCAGGTAGGCGGCGAGGCCGGCGGCAAGGGGGCCGGGCCGGAAACCGAGGATTTCCTCCGCCGGCTTGGGGTCTCCAAACTGCCCCTCTTCGAGCATGGCGACCTGATCGGTGGTGAGTGGCGGGTTGGGAAGGACCCGCTCCGCCACGGCGGCGGCGATCCGGCACAGGGGCAGCGGGACGGGATGCAGCACGGGCTTGGAGGCTTTCAGCCAAAGAAAAGGCGCCATGCCCAAAAGCACGTCCGGGGGCTGTTCCACCCATGTCGGTTGAAGCCCCATGGCCCGCGCAATTTCCAGGGAGAGATCCTTGAAGCTGATGGAGGGTCCCGCCAGATCGAAAGCCCGGCCCAGGGCGCGGTCCTGTCCGAGGGAGCGGGTAACCGCCTCCGCCACCTCACCCACGGAAGCGGGGCAGAAATTCACTGCGGCCCCGCCGGGGATGCCCAGAAACCCCCCGGTGATCCAGGAAAGTGGGGGACGCATCCAGGCCGCGAGAAAGTTGGTAAACTGGTCGCCGGGGCCATAGACCACCGACGGGCGGAGGATGGTGAAAGCCAGGCCGCTTTGCCGGACGAGTTCCTCGGCGGCCCACTTGGAGCGGTGATAGCGGGAGGAGGCGGTCGGGCGGGTCCCGAGCGCCGTGAGCAAAACAAACCGCGGCACACGGGCGCGGTGGGCGGCGGCCACGGTTTCCGCCGCCGCGTGGCGGTGGATACGGTCAAACGTGTCTCCCCCTTTCTCCCGGATGATGCCGACGCAATGGATCACGGCCTTGGCCCCGTCCAGGGCCTCGCGAAGGGAGATGGAGCGGGTGACGTCTGCCGGGAAGAAGGTGACGCCCGGGGGGAGAGGGGCGGCCGGGGCGTGCCGGGCGACGGCCCGGACCGGGGTGCCCTGGGCGGCCAACTGCCGGCAGATTTCGCGACCGACAAAACCCGTGCCACCTGTTACCACGATCATATGGCCAGCCCTTGGGAGGAAATCGTCATCGACACACGGAGCCATACCGAATTTGTGCCGATGACACAACTACTGGAGGAGGCCGCCGCCCGGCGGGGTTGGCGTGACGGCCTGCTCCATGTCTTCGTTCCGCACACCACCGCGGCGGTGACCATCCAGGAGGGGGCGGATCCGGACGTGCGGCGGGACATGGCCGCCGCCCTGGAAAAGGCGGTTCCGTGGGAGAGCCGTGAATACCGGCACGGCGAGGGGAACTCGGCCGCGCATGTGAAGGCCTCCATGTTGGGGAACCACCTTGGCTGGCCGCTGGAGAAGGGAAAACTCAAGTTCGGGACCTGGCAGACCGTCTATTTTGCGGAATTTGACGGACCGAGGACGCGGAAGATTTGGCTGGGGTTTCAGCCGGTGGCCGGTTAACGCAGGATTTCGTGGAGGGCCTTGCCCGGGAAAAGCCGTCCGGGGCATTCGGTGGGGCGGGTGTTGATTTCGCGGTGGAGACGGAACTTGAGTTCGTTCTCCGGCATCATTTTGTGGAGGTATTGCACCAACTCAATGAGAGCGGCGGTTTGGCGGGGGCCGAGCCGGGAGCGGCTGAAATCTCCCACTAGGCAAATCCCGATGGAAACCTCGTTGAGGGTTTCGCTGGCGAGGTGCCCGCCCTGGAGTTGTCGCAACCAGCGTTTTCCCACCTCAATCTCCCCGTCCCCGGAATCGGTCCCGTTGCCGATGACAAAATGGTAGGCCATGCCGTTCTCCATCCCCCGCTCATGGGAGTGGTAATAGTCGAAAATTTTGGCATTCCCGCCACTGGTGCCGCTGTGGTGGACCACAATGTACTCCCATTCGCGGAGACGGTCTTTGGGTGCGTCAATCTGAGCGCGCACGGGGGCGATGAACCGGTCCTTCGGTTCGGACGGTTTGGGCGGCGTGGGAAGCACCGTTGTTTTTTTTGAGGGAGTGGTCGGGTTGTTGGTGTCGGGCGCACGGACCCGCAGCAGATCACCGGGACGGATGGTGTTTCCGGCCAGGCGGTTCCATTGGCGAAGGTCCTCCACTTTCACACCGTGCTGCCGAGCGAGCTTGGACAGGGTGTCGCCTTTCTGGATTTTGACCCACGTTTTTAGGGTCGTGGAATTTCCCGCGGGGGCGGCCGTCGATGTGGGAGGCGAAAGGGTCTTCGTCGGGGCAGACGAGGGGGCGGCGGGTGGGGGAGAGGTGACGGATGGCAGAAGGATTTTGTCTCCGGCATGGATCCGGGACGGATTCAGTCCCCGGTTGGCCTGGAGGATGTCTCCGGGAGTGGTCCCGTATTTTTTGGCGATGGCGTAGACGGTTTCCCCGGTCTGGACGGTGTGCGTTTGGGGGGTCTGGGCATGGGCCGTCCCCAGAAGGAGAAAGGCAAGCAACCCACCAAGGCAAAGCAAAGGCATGGAAACAAAATCAGCCCTGCGGGGCGCGCAGCGTGCGGATAAGATCCCGCTCCTGGGGTTTCAGGCGGTCCCAATTCACCGCCGCCGCCAGCTTCCGGGCCTCCTCCTGCCTGCCGTTGGCGGCGAGAACGGCAGCACGGACGGCTTGCCAGCCCGGCAAGGCGGCCGACCAGTCGATCTTCGTCTGGCCATAGGCGTTCAGGGCTTTGTCCGGCTGGTTCGTGCGGAGGTAGGCGAGCGCCAGCGTGGTCCGGTAGGCTGTGCGGTCCGGCAGGGCGTCGACCAGTTGGCGGGAAACCTGCAGGGAGTCGGCGACTTTTTCGTTGAAAAGGAGGTTCAGGTACGCGAGGTCGTTTTTGGGCGCGGGATCTTCCGGCAGCTGCCGGGCCAGTTCGGCCATGACATCGCGGAGCTGGCGCATGTCGGCCCGTTTTTCCGCCACGCGGATCAGGCCGAGATAGCCGGGCACGGCAACGCCGGGGAACTTCACCATGGAGCGGTAGGCATCGGCCGCAATGGGGAGGTTGCCGGACTTTTCCGCAAAGTTGGCCAGGAATTCCAGTTTCTGCGGATTTCCCGCCGCCTTGGCCATGGCCTGTTTCCAGCGCACCTCCGCCATGGAGATTTCCCGCATTTCTTGGGCGGCCCGGGCCTGAAACACCTCGATAAAAAACGGGTCCAGGGCGTCCTTTTCCGCGGAGGCGAGTACCAGCTCCTCGCGGATGGTTGACCAGCGACCCAGGCGTGCCAGAGCATCCAGCCGCAGAAGAAAGGCCCGCCCCTTGCGTGTCACCGGCAGGTCCAGCACGCCTTGGGGATCCCCCTGCCGGAGCAGAAATTCCGCCAGGGCCACCCGCTGCTCCTCGGTGCCGCCGGACCAAAGCTTCCGGGCTTCCTCCAGGACGGCGCCCCGCCAGTCGGGACGAAGCTCCAGCGTTAGGGTTTTGGCCAAAAAGAAATCCGCGGCGGGGTTGAGGGGATTCGCTTCCAGGAGCCGGATGATCTCGCGGGTCTCCTTTTCCGTGCGGTCCGACGCTCCGGCCAGGATCCGCAGGGCGTCGCGCGCTTCCGGCGTTTTGCCCGCACCGATGCGAAGCAGCGTGGCGCGGGCCTCGGCTCGCTCCTGCGGATCGGGGGAATCCAGGCGGCCGCGGGCCTGGACCAGCTCCGCCGTGATTTTGTCGCCTAGCACGCTGCTGGCCGCCGCCAGATCTTCCGCGGCCCGGGCCTCCTCGGGTTGGCCGCGCATGCGCAGCAGGTCTGCGATCAACGAGGCCACCACCGGGTCGGCCCGGCCGCTGATGCCCATTTTCCGGACAAAGTCGTCGGCCAGATCCAGGCGGCCGGCCCGGATGGCGGTGCGCAGATAGGCGGCCCGATCGGCTCCGGTGGCTTGGCCGCTTTCGGCCACCGCCCGCCGATAGGCCAGCGCCTCCCGGGCTCCCGTGCCTTCATACATGTCGGCCAGCATCCGCAGGGCCCGCAGGTTGTTGGGATTTAGACCGTGGGCCGACCGGGCGGCCTGGTAAGCCTCGACCAAGGCGCCGCGTTCGACGGATTTTTCCGCGCCGTCCATCAGCTGGTCGGCTCTCCATCGTTTGAGGGCCCGGTAAGCGGGCAAGGAGGCCAGGCCCAGCAGGGAGACCGCGACCAGGAGCGCCGTACCCAAGGCGAGTCGCCCTTTTAGCCGGGCGCTGCGGGCTTCTCGATCGCGCATGCTCACTGCCGGATCGTATCCCTCCAGGGCCCCGACCCCAAGCCTTGTGGGGGCTTGGCGGGGAAAAGTTCGGGCGCTAGAACGACAATTTCCGGCAGTGTAGCTCAGCCTGGTAGAGCAAGGGACTCATAAGCCTTGGGTCGGGGGTTCAAATCCCTCCACTGCCACGGCTACCTCCCAATTGCGACTTTCCGCAGGCTCGTACGTGACGCCTCAACCCCCTAGAAAGATCGGATGTTCACGACCCTTTTGCTCGTTCTCTTTGCCGCCGGGATTCTCGGGGGCCTTTCCGCCCTGATCCTGAAGCGGAAAGGCGCCAAGACCTCCTGGCTTTGCCTGGGCGGGACGTTCGCGGGCGGCGCCTTTCTCTCCTCCGCCTTTTTGGAGCTGATCCCGGAAGCCGTCTGTGATCTGGGTTGGCTGAAAACTTCCTTGGTGGGTGGGGGGCTGGTCTTGGGTCTGGCGTGGCTGGACCGTCGGGCCCATCACGCCCATGCGGAAATTCACGGCCACCATCCGCATGGCGGCTCCGCCTCCTCGGCCTACGTACTGGGGGGAATGTTGGGGTTGCACTCCCTGCTGGAGGGATTGGCCTTGGGATCGATTCAGTCCGGCGCCGTCCAGCAGGCGCTCGCGGTGGCCATCCTGATGCACAAGGCGACGGACACCTTCGCCCTTGCGGTGACCATGGGGCGGCAGGGGGCTTCCACCCAAGTCATGGTGGGAGTGACGGTGTTGTTGAGTTTGGCCACGCCCGGCGGAGCCTGGCTTGCCTCCTTGGCCGATCTTTCCGGTGCCCATCTGCTGCATGGCTTTCTCTCCGCCGCCACGGCCGGAACTTTCCTTTATCTGGCCTACTCAGACCTGTTAGTGCCCGAACTCAGGGAAAAAGAGGGGCGCCTTTGGAAAATCGTGGCCGCCCTGGCCGGCTTTGTGCTGATCGCGGTCGTGGCGCAGGGGCATGCGCACTAGGGCGGCGACCGCTTTTTGTCCCTGGCCCCCGCCTCTTTAGCAATCTTTTTCCCGGGAGAAGAGTTTGCGAATCACCTCCTCGACGGGGACGGATTCGATGCGGATGTCTTCCAGGCCGGGGAGATCCAGCGCCCGGCGGCTGATTTCGGTCACACGGCCCGGCTCCACCCGCAAGCAAACGCCGGCCTCGTCCCGGTTCACGACTTCCCCCCATTCCGGGCCCTGGAGTTTCGGGGCCCGGCCGGCAAAGCGCAGCTCAATCTGCTTGTGGTCGGAAAAATCCTTCCCCACGGCGGCCAGCGAGCCGTCGTGAATGATGCGGCCGCGGTCGATGATCACCACGCGGCGGCAAAGGGCTTCGATGTCCTGGAGGTAGTGACTGGTCAGGATGGTGGTGATTTTTTTCTCCGCCACCACCCGCCGCAGGAAATCCCGGATCCGGTGCTGGGAGACAATGTCCAGCCCCAGGGTCGGTTCGTCGAGAAAGAGGACCTTCGGCTGATGGAGCAGCGCGGCGATCAGCTCCATCTTCATGCGTTCGCCCAAGGAAAGCTCCCGGACCGGCTTGTCCATCAGTCCGGTGACTTCGAGCAGGGTGGCGAGCTCCTCGATGGTGTTTGCGGCCGTTGACTTGTCGATCCCGTAGATGGCCCGGTTGAGCTCAAAACTTTCCCGGGCGGGCAGATCCCACGTCAGCTGGTTTTTCTGTCCGAGGAGCAGGGAAATCTGCCGGCGGAACTCCGTTTCCCGTTCCCAGGGCACAAAACCGAGGACCCGCGCCGAACCGCCGCTGGGATGCAGCAGTCCGGAAAGCATCTTGAGCGTTGTCGTCTTGCCGGCCCCGTTCGGCCCGAGGAAGCCGACCATTTCGCCGGGTCCGATTTCCAAATCAACCCCATCGACGGCCGCGACCTCCCGGCATCGGCGGGAAAAAAGCCCCCGTATGGCCCCCCGGAAACCCGGCTCCTTTTCGAAAACGCGGTAAATCTTCCGAAGGCCCCGCGTGGTGATGACCGGGTCCATGCCTAAGTGAGGATCGCGGCCACCTCGTCGGCGCGCAGTCGCCCGCGGGCCGTCAGGTGGAAACGCCCCCCGTCCCGCCGTGCCCATCCCTTGCGCACCAAAGCCTCCATCCACTCCTCCCGTCCGGGCAGACCCTGTTCGGCCAGGCCGGCGCGGGTGCGCAGCCCCAGCAGGATTTTTTCGGTGCGAACCTCCTCCGGCTTTCTTTCTTCCTCCTCCTGCCGGCGCGGGCCGGACCCCAGGAGCCAGCTTTGGGCATAGGCACCGGTATCGCGCAGGTTGCGCCAACGCCGGCCACCGACGGTCGAGACGGCGCCCGGTCCCAATCCCAGATAGTCCTCGCCGGACCAGATGGCCTGGTGATGCCCGCACTCATGGCTGGGCCGGGCGAAGTTGGACACTTCGTAGCTCACATATCCTCGGGCCTCGAGAAACCGGCAGGTGAGGAGAAAAAGGACCGCTTCACGATCTTCATCGGGACTCCATTCCCCGCGGGCGATGCGGGCAACCAACTCGGTGCCCTCCTCCGGGGTGATGGCGTAGGCGGAAAGGCTGTCGGGCTCCAGGGCGCACGCTTCGGCCATGGTCTCCTGCCACTCGGCCGGCCCCTGGTTGGGCAGCCCGTAGATCAGGTCGAGATTCAGGCTGCGGATGCCGGCGACCCGCGCGGCCTGCACGGCCTGGCGGATCGCGGCGCGATCGTGTTTTCTTCCCAGCCAGGCCAGATCCGCAGGGCGGAAGGCCTGGACGCCAAGGCTCAGGCGGGTCACACCGGCCTCGGCGAGTTGCCTTGCCTTGGTGTCACCGAAGCCGTCCGGGTTGGCCTCGACGCTCCACTCCTCGGCTTCGCCCCAGGGCGCCACGGCGAGGAGCTGCTCCATCAGGGCGGGTGAAAGGGCGGTGGGCGTGCCTCCTCCGAAAAAAACGCGCCGGGGCCGCAGATCAAACTCCTCCCGGGCCGCGGCCCACTCCGCGCGCAGTCCCGCGAGATAGTCCCGCATCCGGTTGCCGGCGAGCCGCTCCTTGGGGAAGTCGCAGTAGGGGCAGAGGTGGGTGCAGAAGGGGACGTGGACGTAAATGTTTTCGACTCCGGGCTTCATGGTTCAGGAAAACAGGTCGGCCTGTTTCGGTTTCTGCGCGGCGAGCCGGGCCTCGGCCTCGCGGGTGAACCGCTTGAATTCCAGCCGGCGGAAAAGATCCACCTGTCTTTGTGGGTCGGGCGCGATCTGCAGCTCTCCGAGGGGCACCGGCAGGGCCAGAGCGGTGCGCAACTCGACCATTTTCCGGTTCCGGCGCACCACCTCCGCCGAGTCCTTGAGAATCGGACGAAACCGCTCGGGTTTGATCTTTTCCGCGGCCGCGAGGACGCCTTCGGCCGTTCGGTATTCGGCGATCCACTTGGCGGCGGTTTTTGGGCCCACGCCGGCGATGCCGGGAAAGTTGTCCGAGGCATCCCCGGTCAGGGCCAACAGCTCCGGCACCTTGTCGGGCGGAACGCCCCATTTGGCCTCGACCTCGGCCGGGCCGAGGAGCTCGAAGCCCTCCGATTTCGGCTGGTAGATTTTCACCCCGCGGGCGGCCAGGACCATGAGATCCTTGTCGTTGGTGGCGACGATGCAGCGGTTCCCGTCCGCCGCCACGCAATATGAGGCAATCACGTCATCCGCCTCCTCCCCCTCGACCGAGATGGTTTTCCACCCAAGGGCCTGGGCGACTTCGTACAGGAGGGGAATCTGTTTCTCCAGGGCCTCGGGCGTCTCCTTGCGGTTGGCCTTGTACTCCGGGTGGGTGTCGAGCCGCTCCTGCGGGACCCCGCCGTCGAAAATAACGGCGCCTTGGGATGGTTTCAGATCCTCGGCCATGCGGAGCAGGGCGGAGGTGAAGCCGAAGGCGGCGTTGGTGGGCTCGCCTTTGGAGTTGGTGAGGTGGGCGATCGCGTAGAAAGAGCGGTAGGCGTAGTAGTGGCCGTCGACCAGGACCAGGCTCATGGTTTGGCGGGCTGGGCTTTGGGCGCGGGAGCCACGGACGGGGTCAGGCGCCACTCCATCCGGGGGCCTTTGGCCACCTCCGCCACGATACGCACCCGCGCAAAATCCCCTTTGAGGGAACGTTCGGCGGCGGTGGCCAGGCGTTTGGCGCGGTCTTGCGCGTTGTCGAGGCCGTCGGCCCCGGGTTCGGCCCGGGCCCGTAATTCCATGGTCATCTCCGGATCCGCCTCGGCGAGCGTGCGGGCAAGGGCGCCGAAGGCGGCATAACCCTCGTTGCCTTCCGGGGAGCCGGCTCCCGGCAGGATGCGGACTGTGCCCTCGGTTTTCTGAACCGCGGTCCAGGCGGGCAGCTTCAGGCCGGTGATGACGGCGAACAATGGGGAGGGATCGACGGCCGGTTTGGCTTGGGCCTCCTCCCCGCCTTTCTTCTTTCCGGCGGAATCGACGGATTCACGTTTCCGCTCTTCTTGCCGCTGGGCGAGTTGGTCGATCTTTTTGCGGGCGGCTTCCAGCTCCGACCGGCGCTGGAGATAGGCGGTCCGGATCTGGTCCGTGGAGGCGGTCAGGGTTTGCAGGCGGTGCATGGCCTGCCGGAGATCCTCCCGGGACTCGGCGAGATCCGTGGCCAACTGACGCTCGCGGGTCAGCCAACCGGCGGCCAGCAGGGCGGCCAGACCAACGCCCGCCAAGGCGATCCAGCGCTCGCGCGTCGGTCCGGGCGAAGGGCGGGGATCCGTTTCCATCCGAGCAGGGTATGGTTCAAGGATGTTCATCTCAAGCCGTCCGCAACCTTGCCTGCCGGTTACGGGCGTTCATGATTTCCCTCTCATGTCCCGGGCCCTTTTGTTTGCCTTCCTGATGGTTGCCGGGTTCCGGGCAACGGGCGAGGAGGCCCTGCTTTTTTCCCCGGTATCCGAAGCGCCGGAGTGGCGTCTGCTGGATGCCGGGCAGGGGAAACTGACCCGGCGGGAATTTGAAGAACGGCTGAAGGAGACCTTCGATCCCGGCGGCAGCTTGCCGGCGTATCTGATCTGGGATCAGGGTGGGGTCACCCTGTTCCGCGACAAGGCCCGGACGCAGCCACTCTATCGGCTGACCTTCGCGCCCGAGGGAGCCGCGGAGTTTTCCGCCGTTCCTTCGCTGGGCAGTGGCGATCCGGCCAAGCCTTTGGCCGGGAAAGTTGTCTGCCTCGACCCCGGGCATATTGGCGGAGACTGGGCCGACATCGAGGAACGGACGTTCCGGATCGGCCGGGATCAGCCGGTGGTGGAAGGGGAGCTCAACCTGCGGGTCTGCCGGATTCTGGAGCAACGGTTGCGGGAGGCCGGGGCGCGCGTGGTCTGGACGCACGACGGCTTCGAGCCGACCACGCCGCTTCGTCCGGCGGACCTCTATCCGGAGGCCATCGACTATCTTCTGCAAGGTTCCCGGGGCGCGCAGCTTCCGCGTTATTCCGCCAACCGCCTGATCCGCTGGAATGCCGAGCTGCTTTTCTACCGCTCTGCGGAGATCCAGGCGCGGGCCCGCCGGGTGAACGAGGAGCTGCAGCCGGACTTCACCCTGTGCATCCATTTCAACGCCGCCCCGTGGCCCGGCGGGCGGGTGCGGCTCACCTCGGCCAACCGGCTCGTGTTGTTCGTCCACGGCTCCTACACCGCGGAAGAGCTGGTGTATGACGACCAGAAGTTCCGTCTGATGCGCAAGTTGCTGGAGGGCTCCACCCCTCTCGAGTTGGGAGTCGGTGCGGCCATCGGGGAGAGGTTCCGGGAGGGATGGGGTTTCCGCCCGGAAAGTTACGCCGGCTCCGGCTACTCCCATGCCACCGGGGTGAGCCCGTATCTCTGGTACCGGAACCTGATCGCCAACCGGATGTTCGACGGCCCGGTCATTTTTGTGGAGGGCCCTTATATGAACGACCGGGAGATGTACCGCTGGATCCAGGCGGGCGAGTACGAGGGCAAGAAGCCGGTGGCCGGCCGGGACCGGGGCAATGTGTTCCGGGAATATGCGGATCTGGTGGCGGACGGCGTGATCGGCTACTTCCGGCGCCAGGCCGAATCTCCCGCGGCATTCACAAATTATTCCCCCTAGCCCCCGGCCCTCCCTTGTCAGGGGAAACCGCGGTGACAGAAAGAAGATATGAAGAACCTTCATCTCCTCATCTTTCTCCTGGCCGCTCCCTGCTCGGGCTGGGCTGATCTCCAACTTCCTCCCAAGCCCACCATGATGGAAAAACTGGGCCGGGGCATCGCCAACGTGACTCTGGCCGCCTCCGAGTTGCTCGACTCCAACTATGAACTGTTGCAGGAGAAAGGACCCACCTATGCCTACACCGTCGGGATCGCGCAGGGGGTTTCGCGGGTGATCATGGACACCGGGGTGGGCGCGATCGAAGTGGCCACCTTTTTCATTCCCACCAAGTCGATGAAAATGCCGGCCCATGACACGGGCCAAGTCGACCCGGTGCCCCCGGCCGACCTGAAGGACAACTGGTACTGAAGCGTCCGGCCCCGGCCGGCTCCGGGCCGATCGAACTCACCATCTCCGAAATTGCCTACGGCGGCGATGGCGTGGCCCGGCATGATGGACAAGTCATCTTCGTGCCCTTCACCGCCCCCGGGGAAAAAATCCGGGCGGTCCTGACCGAGCAGCACAAGACCTTTGCCCGTGCCCGTTTGGTGGAAGTCCTCGCGCCTTCGGCCGACCGGATTTCGCCTCCCTGCCCCCTTTTCGGAAACTGCGGCGGCTGCGCCACGCAGCATCTCACCTATGCGGCCGAAGCCGGGATCAAGTCGGCCCAGATCGCATCGGCCCTCCGCCGGATCGGGAAAATCCCGGAACCGGTCATCCGGCCGATCCTGACCGGCCCGGATTACGGCTACCGGAACCGCATCACCGTGCACAACCGGGAGGGCAAGGTAGGCTTCTTGGCCACGGATGGGCGGACCCTGGTGGACGTGAGGAAATGCCTGCTCGCGGCCGACGACGTGAACGCCAAGCTGGAGCATCTCCGTTCCCGGCCGCGGCCACGGCCGCACTACTCCGTCCGGGCGGACGAGGTGAGGGGAGAGGCGTTCTACCAGTCGAACCGGCCGTTGGCCGAGCCCCTGCAAAAGCTGGTGGTGGAGGCCGTGCCGACGGCGGCCAAAAACGTTTTGGAAGGATATGCCGGCACCGGGTTTTTCTCGGCGCCGCTGGCGGCCACCGGCCGGGCCGTGGTGGCCATCGAGTCTCACCCGGCGGCGGTGGAGGCCTTTCGCAAGGAGGTTCCCCTTGCGGAGTTGCTGGAGGGGCGTTTTGAGGACGAGCTGGAGAACGCTCTGACCCGTCTGGCCCCCGGGCCGGCGGTCTGCCTGATTAATCCCCCGCGGGGCGGTTTGAGTCCGGATGCCCGGAAACTTCTCGCCCAGGCCCGGCCGTTTCTCGGGATTCTCTATCTCTCCTGCGACCCCCCGGCCCTGGCCCGGGATATCGGCGCCTTGGCGGAACATTGGAAGCCCGACTGGTTTCAACCGGTCGACCTTTTCCCGCGGACCGCCCATGTGGAGTGCCTCACCTGGCTCTCTTCCCGCTTGTCCCCAAATGGTTCACGCCGGGCCGGGGGAGATCTTTGAACCCGTAAAAGCTGGGCAATATTTCTCGGAAGAATGAAACGGCTTTCCTTTGTCCTGGCTTGGCTGTGGGCCATGGTCCCGTGGGGCCACGCGGTGCAACCGGCGGATTATTTCGAGCCGGATCTGACCATGTACTCCTTTGCCGACTTCTGGGTGGTCCGGCCTTTGACCGCGGCGGTCCTGCCACTGACCATGACGACCTTTGCGGTCGGGGCTCCGGCGGTGGCGGGCTCGGGTCAGGAATCCGTGGAACGTTCCTATGACATCTTGGTGGGTGATCCCGCCCAGTTTCTCATGGCGCGGCCCCTGGGCTCTTTTTTCGACTGGGAAAACCGGGACAAGACCAAGCCGGTCGTGATCAAGTTTCCCGACGGCTATACCGTGGCGGAGCTTTCCCCCCAGCAGGAGCGGCGTTACCGGGTGGCCTTGCGGGAGCACCAGGAACGAATCATGGCCATCGAGAAGGAAACCGAGCTTCCGGAAGCGGACCGCAAATCCCTCGCCGCCGCCGAGGAGCGGCGCTGGGAAAATGTGCTGAGACTGTTGCTGTCGCTCTAGGTCGGGCGGGCAGTTCCGAGCCTGTCCAATTACCGTCCGTATTTTGGGGATTCTGATATCGAGGCGGGTTGGGAAAGCCCGCCCAACCAAGGCCTGAATGAAACCCTGTTCGTGCTTACCGGTTTTCCAGCCGGTCGATACGGGAGCGCAATTCGGCAATTTCCGAACGCAGCTCGGCCAAGGTTTCCGTGATTGCGGTCGTCAACCGGTGATCCCCCGTTCGGGTGGCAGGACGGGGGGAAGCGGCGGCCGCTCCGGAGGACTGGAGCCAACCCTGGGCGGCCTGCTCCAAAACTTGGGGGGCCAACGACGGGGCGGGAAAGGCGGGACCCTTGGAGGCGGGCTGGCGGTGGGGTTTCTTTTTTGGTTTGGCCATCCGACTCAACCGCCGACCAGCCGGCGAGCCTCCTCGGCCAGCGCCGTGGTCAAATAACGCTCCCCCGTGCTGCAACCGATGGTGACGATCAACTTGCCCTTGTTTTCCGGCCGCTTGGCCACCTCGATGGCGGCGTGGACGTTGGCCCCGGTGGAGATGCCGACCAGCATGCCCTCCTCCTTGCAGATCCGGCGGGCCATGGCGAAGGCGTCGTCGTTCGAAACGGTCAGCACCTCGTCGACGATATCCAGGTGGAGGTTGTCGGGGACGAAACCGGCGCCGGTCCCCTGGATCTTGTGGGGCCCGGGCTTCACCGGCTGGCCGGAGCGAGTTTGGGAAATCACGGGCGAGTCCTTCGGTTCCACGGCCACCGCCTGGAAGGATTTCTTCCGGGACTTGATCACTTCCGCCACCCCCGTGATCGTTCCGCCGGTGCCGACAGCCGAGACCAGCATGTCCACCTTTCCGTCGGTGTCGGCCCAGACCTCCTCGGCGGTGGTCTGGCGGTGAATGGCCGGGTTGGCCGGATTTTTAAACTGCTGGGGAATCCAGGATTCGGGAATCTCCTTGGCGAGGGCCTCGGCGCGGGCGATGGCGCCCTTCATGCCCTCGGTCGCGGGGGTCAGCTCCAGCTTGGCGCCGAGCAGGGCGAGCAGGGTCCGGCGCTCAAGGCTCATGCTTTCGGGCATCGTCAAAATCAGGCGGTAGCCCTTGGCCGCGGCGACGAAGGCGAGGGCGATGCCGGTGTTGCCCGAGGTCGGCTCGATGATCGTGGTCTTGGGGGTGATCCTTCCCTCTTTTTCGCCGGCCGCGATCATCGCGGCGCCGATCCGGTCCTTGACGCTTCCGAGGGGATTGAAGAACTCGCACTTCAGGGCGATGGTTGCCGGCAACCCCGCCGTCACCCTTTGGAGCTTCACCAAAGGCGTTTTTCCGACCGTGCCGAGAATGGAATCGTGGACGGGCATGAGGGCAAAGGTTGAGCCAAAAAGCAGAGAGGCTCAAGCCGAGGATGGGGGCAGGCGGGAGGTGGAAAGTGGAATTTTTCCGATCGCCCAATCTAGGGACGTTTCGCCATGAGGCGGCGGTACAAATCCGCAACCCGGCGGGCCTGGACCGGCAGCGAGGCCTCGGCTTCCACGCGGGCGTGGGCAGCGGCTCGTTCGGGTTCGGTGGGTGCGGAGTGTTCGGCCTGGCCGATCATGGTGGCGGCCAGCTCCTGGGCGTCCCCGGAAGGCACCAGGTGACCCAGCCCCCCGATGGCCCAGGCCTCCGGAATCCCGTCGAGACGGGAAGCGATCACCGGCCGGCCGCAGGCATGAGCTTCCAACACCACGGAGGGAAAAGCTTCCGTGGCGATCTGGGGATGAACCAGGATGTCGAGGGCATGGTGCAGCGCCGCCGCATCGGCTTGTTGGCCGATGAGCTGGGCCCGTCCTTCCAGGCCGTGGTGCCGGATGTCCTCCTCAAGGGTGTCCGCGAGGGTGCCTGTGCCGGCGAGAAGGAATCTGGATTTGGGCAGGCGTCGGACCACCTCACGGGCGGCGCGGAGAAACACCCGTTGCCCTTTCCCGACCGGGCGGTCGAACCCGCCCACCACCCCGAAGACGGTTTCCCCGGGGGTCAGTCCGAGGGTGCGGCGGGCGGAATCCGTGAAAGCGCGCTCCCGCGGGCGGAAGATCCCGGTGTCGATGCCGGTGTGGATCACCTGGAGTTTCCGGGAATCGATCCGGCAGGGCGGGCGGTGGTGTCGTTCGGCCACGGGCGAGGCCGGGTCCCGATGGCCCTCTGTCAAAACCTGGGCCACGAAACGGGATACCGCGATGATCGCGTCCGCGTTGGCGAAAAGGTGCTTCCGGCTGACGGGGGAACGCGGACTTTTTGCCAGGTGCCGGGAAAAAACCACCCAGGGGCGGGGTTGGACCAGGCGCGCGGCGAGCAGGGCTGTCCAGTAGTCGTCGCCGTGGTGGGCATGGACAATCCGGGCCCGTGACCGCTTGAGTATTCCGGCGAGGGCGAAAATCTGGAGAGGGCGAAATTTTGGAACGGCCTGCAAAGAGGGGGCGCGGGGAGCCAGGGGGGCGGCTTCCGGCCCGGCGGTGGTGATTTCCCAGCCCTGCCCGGCCAAACCCTGGGCCAGGGCCAGACACTGTGCATCCGTGCCTCCGCCACGCAGGCGGGAGTTGAGCATGACCACGCGGGCGGTCAGGGAGGAAGAGGACATGGGGGCAGGGGGAAGATTAAGATTAAGATGAGAAAAAAAGGTAGAGGTTATCGTTTAAGATTACGATTACGTTTACGAGCGGTGGACGATGGAAAATTTTGATGGGACGCAGGCCCCGGTGTCCCCCAGGACCTGCCGATTAAAATCGGATATTCATGCCGAACTGGAACGAGTTGGAAAGGACCACACCGGGCTGGAAGGAAGAGTAGTCAGGGTTGATGGTGCCGAGCAGCTTGTACATGACGTCGAAGTCCACCATGTCGGAGACCTGCCAAAGGAAGCCGGAACCGACCTGAAAGGCGGGAGAGAACTGCTGGCTCATTTGATCGGAGGTCTGGGAGTCATCGACCTGGGTGATCTGGAGCTGGGAGTAGGCGAGGCCGAATCCGGTGGAAAGGTAGGGTTTCCAGCGACCCTGGCCCGGCCAGCGGAATACCGCGGAGACAAGCGCCGGCACCTGCAGGTAGCGCCCGGTCAGGCTGAGTCCGCCGCTCCCCAGGGTTTCCGTTCCCTCGGGGGTGGTGATGGTGCCGCTGCCGTTCAGGTGGTCCAGGCCGTTGTAGAGAATGCCGGCGGAAAACTCCGCTCCCAGCCAGTCGTTGAAGTTGTAGCCGGGGGCGACGTCGAATCGGACCCCGGGGTTGATGGAGATGGAAGGATTGGACAGGGTTCCGGTGATTCCCGGGAGAACGGTGCCAGTCAGCGTCTGGGAGCTGGTCAGGTTGTTGACGAAGCCGAAGCCGAGGTCGACGCGGACAAAAGGGCCGAGGCAGTCCGAGGGATTCGGCACCACGAACTCCTTTTCCGAAAACTTGTAGGTCATGGCCCAGTTCGCCCCGGCCGTCAGGTTGGTGAAGTCGCCGGTCTCGGCGACTTGGCTGGTGCTGTCGCTCTTCGAGTAGTTGAAGTTGAGTCCGGTGGAGAGCTCCGGGGAGAGCTGAAAATTCAGGCCCAGGCCTAAAGTGTATTGCTGGTCGAGGCGGCGGTAGAAGCCGTTGGCGACTCCGGTGAACTGGCCCTGGTCGTTGAAGTCCGAGGAGGGCGGGGCGTTCTTGGCGTCCGTGTAGTAGGCGAGGCGGTACGCGGCGAAGGTGGAAAGGCTGATTTGATCCGACAGATTCACGAAATAACTTCCGGTGAGGTTGTTGTCGGTCCGGGTGAGATATGTGGGGCTGTAGGGTTCCGCTGTTCCGGGAGAGTTGGCGAAGACGTAGGAGGCCCGCCAGCTGATCGCCACGGCCTGTTTGTCGGTCAGGGGGTGGAACCAGTTCGAGTTGTAGGCCAGGGCGAACTCGTTGAGAAAGTTTGTCTCGCCCGAGCCTCCCGATCCAAAGAAGGCGTCCCTTTCCCCCGGGCTGTTCAGATAAAAGTATCCGTTGTAGTCGAAGGAAAGTCCCACGCTCAGTTCATCCGTCACCTGGCGGTTGGCCCGGAGAAACAGGTTCGCCAGCACAAAATCCTGGACCAGGCCGATGTCATAGTTGCCGGCGCTGTTGTTGGTTTGGCTCGGCTCCTCCTGGCTGAAGTAGTTGAAGAACGAGGCGCGCACCCCGGCCTCGGGAAAAAATTTGTCATACCCCGGCATGGTGCTGAACGTCGGCGCCCAAGCCGCCTCGATCGAGGAGACGGTCTGCCAGGCAGCGACGACATTTTGGGAATTCTTGGCGTAGTTCGCGTTGGAGAGCCAATTGTAACTTTGGTCGACGCGAAGGCGCGCAAAGGGGAGGTCCGGGGTTTCCCGCATCAGCTGCAGGGAACCGAGATCCTCCGAGACGCCGGTGGCCTCCAGCGGCGGTTTTTCCTCGGGCATCCGCTGCTGGGCCAGTTGTTGTTGTCTTTCCCGCTCCTGTTGGGCGGCCGCATCCGTCACGGCCTGTTGGCCAACGGCCCCCGGAAGCTGGGCGGACGACTGATTCGGCCAGCCCAAGAGACCAGCTCCGACAACGGTCAAAACCGTTGCCGCAGACAGAACCCTTGCGCTGGAGAGGAGCTTAAAACTCTTTTCCACCGCCTTGAGTTAATCATAAAACGCTGATCAAACACAACATCTAGAGGATAAATTACTATATGTTGTGTTAAAAGTATGGTTTAGGTGTACTTCCTGTTAAGTGCCTTGATTCGCTTTTTAACTGAAACAACCAAATCTTTGGGGGAAAGCACTTTGGCGTGATCCCCCCAGCTCAGAATCCACCGCTCAATCTCCTCCAAAGCACCCAAGGTCATGCGCAGATCAATCTCTCCGGCCCGGAGTTCCTGGATCTTTTGGCTCGGATGCCAGTCCCGTTCCCGGACCAGGCGCGCGGCAAAGGCGTCAAAGCGAATCCGCACCTCGTGCTTGCCGCTGCCGCCAAAAACCCCGAAGCCCGATTTCAGCTCCTTTTCGGCTGAAAAATTCCTCGGGCGGTCGAATGCTTTTCCCGTGGCTTTGGGCGTCCGGATGCGGGCCAAGGCAAAGGTCCGGATCTGGCCGCGTTGCGGATCGTGCGCAAGGAGGTACCAGGCGTTGTCCACGTTCGCGAGGTGGTAGGGGTGGACAGTCCGTGTCTCAGGGGTCTGGGCCCGCAAAGGACGATAGGAAAAGACCACTTCCTGGCGCTGGACAATGGCCTTGGCGAGAAGCCGGAAAATTTCCACGTCGGCCGGGGAGGCACCGGTCACCCGGAAGGAGTAGTCCGCGCCCCATTCGCCCAGGTTGAAACTTACCTCCTCCTTGAGCGCGCCGGTGAGTTTCCGGAAGGCGCTCGCCAGGGTCTGCTCAAAGGGGGTTCCGCGGTACTGGGCGAGGACTTTCTGGGCGACAAAGAGGGCCAGGATCTCCCCCTCACTGACCTGCAGCAAAGGGAAAGCCTCGACCGGCTCGGTGTAGCGGAAGGTGTATTTCGTCGCGTCGTAGGCGATCGGCAGGTGGAGCCGGTCGCGCATGAAATCCAGGTCGCGCTGGATGGTTTTGTAGGAAACCTCGAACTCCCGCCCCAGCTGCTGGCAGTTCACCGGTCGCTCGTTCATGAGCAGGTCGTGCAGCCGCTGCATCCGTTCGAGGGGAGGGCGGCTGTGCCCGCCCGGCAGGGGAGAAACTTTTTTCTTCATAGGACGCTTAATGTCCTACCCCATGCCTCAGACTGCAAGTCAAAAGGAGGAAGGTATGGAAACATTGGTCCATTGTCGGAGTTGCGGGGAGGATACGAACCGGGCGGACTGGGAGGCGGCGCGGCGGTGTTGTCTGCACTGCGGTGAGCCGGCCGGAGCGGTGACCCGGGGCCTGGATGCCCTGGCGTCACTGCGCGCGCGGATGGAACTGGAGCTGGCCTGGCGGCCGGTGCCCGGCCATGCGTAGTCCCCTTGCACTCCTGGCGGCTTTGGCCGGGGCTGGGTGCACCGGCCTAAGCTTGGGCGTCTCCTGGTTTTTGCCCGAACTGGCCATTCTCTCGGCTGTCGCCGCTGGCTTCTGGTGGCAGGTGGCAAGGTCGGCGCAGGGTTAAAAACCGGGCCGCAAGTGTTAGGCTTAACACAATATCTTGTGACCACTAAGTACCCTTCACACAAGGTTTTAGGCAAAATTAAAATTTAATCAAAAACCATTGATCTTTAGCCGTTTGTGATATATTTATAGTCTGTTGAATAAACCCAAGTTCAACCAAACTTTGTTTGAACTTTCAGCCTCCCAAGGTGGTCGAATTCAGAGTCGTATGAACTTTTGGAAAGCCATTTCCGCCTTGGCCGTGGGTGCCTTCAGTTCCTGCTCTTTCGCCGCCATGGAATTCAAGGAGGCGCAGATCACCACGCTGAAAAATCAGGTGCAGCACGACCCGGGATCCGGGGCGGCGCCGGCGAAGGTGAATGAAAAGATTGGGGAGAACTCGAAGGTCACCACCGCCGCCTCCTCGATGGCCGAACTTACCTTTGCCGACACCTCCATTTCCCGATTGGGTGCGAACTCCCTTTTCTCGTTCCAGTCCAAGGAGCGTCTCATCAAGCTGGACAAAGGTAGCATCCTGGTGAACACGCCTCCGGGCAACGGCGGTGCCACGGTGGACTGCGGTGGAGTCACCGGTGCGGTTTCCGGCACCACCTTCATGGCCAGCCGCGACGGCTCCGGGAACGTGATGTTCGTGATGCTGGAGGGTTCCGGAGTCCTGAAGGTTACCATCAACTCTCCCAGCGGGCCGGTCTCCAAGGAGATCCGGCCGGGGCAGGCGGCCACCGTGGGCGGAGCCTCGATTCAGGCGGCCGCAGAATCCGGAGACACCCCGGGCGGCGGGCAGGGGGCCAAGGCCCCCGTTGCTTCCGCTGATGCGGGCGATGCGGGAGAAAAACCGGCCGCAAAACCGGCCCCTTCCATCCAGGTCTTTAATGTGGATGTGAAAAAAATCGTCGAGACCGCACCCCTCATCAAGGAGTTCAAAAGCCAGCTTCCTTCCATGGAGAAGATTGAGAAGACGATCGAAAAACAGCAGACCGCGGTCCGGGATGGAAAACTTGAAAAGTTGGACGTGGAGGTGGTGGCCGTAAAGGAGGACGGGGACGTTCTGGTCGGCTCTCCAAAGGTGAATCCGGAGGACATGAAAGTGGTCAATCGCAAGGAGGCCCCTGCCGGTGGGCTGGATATCGACACGGCCGCAGGTCCGGGCGTGGGGGACAATGCTCCGCGCACCGCGGCCGTTCCTCCTCCTCCGGCCGAGGCTCCCCGTCCTCCGCTGGCAGGTCCCGCCGCCAATGTCACGGGTCTGATTGCGGGAGAGGCAGATGGGGGCGCGGTTTTGCCTCCGACCAGCATGCAGATCGCCGTGCGGCCCGGTTCCGTGACCGTTTCCTTTGATCGCAAGGTGCTGCGCGACCGCGTGGTGAATCTCGCTGGCTTTTCGGGGGCAGGAACCAGCGTGACCGTCCCCGCTGGATTGTCTTCCGTGACGCTAAGCCTGAACCCTGCCGAACTGTTTCCCGGCTTCCCGTCCGGGACGTCTCTGGCTCTGAAGGAGTTCACAATTACCGCCCTTTCGGACGGTTTGACGGCTTCCGCCTCCACCGCTCCCTTTTACTCGCCAACGGATATCCGGGCGGCGAATCCCCTTCGGCTCCTTCCCAGCGGTCCGGACAATCCGGCGGATCTCGCCGCCTTCGACGCCTACTTTTATTTCTCAGACCGGCTGGCGGAAGCCACGGGCCGGCCTTCGGACTTTTTTGATCCTACGGCCGTGCTGACCCTGCAGGACACGCTTTCGGGGGTCGCCGCCCCGGT
Source organism: uncultured Akkermansia sp. (assembly GCA_964623555.1). Taxonomy (GTDB): domain Bacteria; phylum Verrucomicrobiota; class Verrucomicrobiia; order Methylacidiphilales; family Verrucolacustridaceae; genus Verrucolacustris. The sequence continues at coordinate 24,691 of CAZURF010000009.1, forward strand.
GGAGCTGCGGCTCGGACAGGACTTCTCCTTTTTTGCCGCCGGCCAGCTGACCCAAACCGGTTCCGGTCCGGTCAATCTGGCCATCACCTCGGCTCGCCCCAACTTGGCGATGTACGGCGATCGGGTGGCCCTCGGCAACAGCGCGGTCTGGGAGGGTCTGTTCACCGGCGATCCTCCCCTGGGTTCCCTCAACTACCGGGTGCTGAATCAGAACGCCGATTACGCCTTCTATTTCAACCCGGTCGCCACTGTCGGAAATCCCGTGGGTTATTTCGACGTCAACGGCGATCCTTACTCCAAATTTAATTTCCCGGTCTGGGATGATGCCGACGGCATGATCAATGGGGCCTTGCCGATCACCCTGCAGCCTCCCACGAGTCTGCCGGGCTCCTGGATCGTCGCCTCCGGCGAGGATGGCTTCCGCTTTGCAGGGGTGGATCTCAATGCGAATCGGGCCCGCGTGGAGTTCCAGTCCCTCGGGGATTTGAAAATGGAAACCGCCCGCATCGCCAATCTGGGAAGTGGTTCGGTGGGCGAGCCCACCCTGCGGATCGACGCCAAGGGTGCGGTCCAAATCGGCGGGACGGACGCTTCCCAACAGGTGCGTCTGGAAGGCGCCGAGGTGGACACCGGGGCGGGCATGGCACCGGTTGCCGGCAGTCTGGCGGTGATTCGCAGCGAGACGGCCCTGGAGCTCCGCAACCTCACCATCCGCAGCTTCGACGGGACCCGCCTCGAAACGACCGGCGCGAACAGCGGCCGCGTTCTTCTGAGCGGCTCCACGGTCCGGGACTTCAAGATCAAGGAGCTGACCGGGATGGCCGTCAACGCGGATGCCAAGATCCAGATGATGGCGGTCAACGACAGTGGACAGCTGGACGGCCAGATGCAGTTGGAGGGCTCGCTGCCCGTGGCCACCAAGCTGGCCAGCGCCATCGACAGCAGTGTGACCGGGGACCTGGGCAACCGGGCGGTGCATGCCAACGAAATCGACCTGGCGGCCAAGCAGGTCCGGCTGAACAACGCCACCCTCACGGCCATGAACTCCATGACCGTCCGCGCCAACACGCTGCTGATTCAGGACTCGTTCATGACCGTGGTGCGGAACCACGGTATGATCAACATGTATGTCCAGACGGGGCTCATCAATCAGGACTCCTACAGCGCCAACGCGACGCTCGCCTACAAGCCCGGCTACCTTAACTTTGCCGGCAGCAACACCTTCCGGATCGGCGACGTTCTGAATCTGACCGTTGCAAATGCGGTTGATATTCAGAACGCGATGAATTCGGGTCAAATGATCGAGACGACCTCCCCGCAGGCGGGCAAGGTCAACGTCATGCCCTATTTTTGATGGAGTGATTTTTTCTGCCGTTCGGCAGGAGGGGCGGGTGGCTTGGCCTGTTTTGGTTGATTGACCTAACTTTCAGCTTTCCACTGTAGAGACAGCTCTGATGGCATAAACCCTTAATGGCAAAAGTCTTATAAAAGCCATATATCATTGATAATTAATATTTTACGACTAAAAAACAAATCAAATTAACTTGCCAAATTAGTATCTAATAATCAACAACTTAAGAAAAATAAAAAAGACCACAAAAAATCTGTAAATCATTGTCTGAATTGAACTTTCGCGTGGAAAATCGGTCGAAAGTATGTATGATTTCAGTTGTGGGAATAGGACTTAAAGTTCCCAAGCGATCGGTTTTGCCCAGATCCGTTGAGGCATGGGCAAAAGCCGCGCTTTTCGTTGCTCTCCTGTCTGGCTCGTCTGTTTCATCGCAAGCTCAGATCACGGTTGGCGATAACGGAATCAACACGACCAACTCGACCGCCTACTCGGGAACCCAGAGTCTGACGAAAACTGGCGCGAATACAGTGACCCTGACTGGGGCCAGTACTTACACGGGGGGAACGATCGTCAACCAAGGGACGCTGGTGCTGGCCGACGGCTTTTCGGGTAATTCCGGCTCAACGGGTGTCGGCCCTTTCACCATCGGCAACGGGGCGACGTTGCGCGTGACCGCCAGCCAACTCTGGTTCAACGGCAACCCGACCTTCAACTTCACCTCCAGTGGGGGCGGCACGATCGACACTTCGACCTCAGCAAGCGTCAATTTCATCATGGCGAACAACGGCGTCTACACTTCGGCCGGGGGCGCCCAGAACCAGATCATCGGTTCATCCTCCATCAACATGAACTTCAAGGCGCTGACGTTCAGCGTCGCCCAGGGCACCGATGCCAACGCCGATCTTGTCGTCTCGGTGCCCTTGGTAAACAGCGCGAGCGGCATCATCAAGACCGGCAATGGCACCCTGATCCTCTCCGCCAACAACACCTACACGGGTGGCACCACGATTTCCGACGGTGTGCTGGAGGTCGGCAACGGCGGGGCGAACGGTTCTCTCGGCTCCGGTAACCTCACAAACTCCGGGGCATTCGTCTGGAACAAAAGCAATAATGAGACCTACTCAATCCTGATTTCCGGCACGGGCCGGTTCCGAAAAACCGGGGATGGCATGCTGACCCTCGCCAACACCAACACCTACACGGGACCTACGGTGATCCATAAAGGAAATCTGAAACTTACGCAGATCACCGGTCATTCGGCGAACCCGGGTTATCGTCCGTTGCAGGGCACCATCACCGTCCAAACCAACGGGACGTTATCGTTTGCCACGAACTACTATAACCAGCTGGGTGCGAATGCGAACGGCTTCACCAACCCGCTCACCCCGGTGGTGGTGGAGGGTGGCACGATCCAATCCGCCAGCACCGTCACCACCTTTACCAACCTGGTGATCAACGGGGGCAAGCTCCAAGGGACGGGGGGGTTTGGCGACCCGTGGGGCGCGTTTGTGTTGTTGGGCACGGTGAACGTAACGGCCAACGCCTCCTTCGAAGCGGTGAGCGGCAGCGACAACGCCATCACCCCGGGCGCCTGGTTGGGGGATGAAACGGTTACGTTCCAAGTGACCAACGGAGTTACCCTTACGAACGGCCTGCCGGTCGAGGATTACGGACCTGCGAACAAGTACTCCGTCACCAAGACGGGCGGAGGCACGCTGATCTTCACCGCCTCCAACACTTACAGCGGGGACACCACGGTCAAC
>CAZURF010000010.1:0-26818 GCA_964623555.1 uncultured Akkermansia sp.
CGGGACGGGCGGCGATCACGATCATTTCCCCACCCTTGAAGCCGGTGGTCATCTGGTCGAGCTCATCAAAGCCGGAGGGAATGCCGCTGTAGTGCCCCTTGCCCTTGATCAGGCGCTCGATCATCTCGATCGTCTTGGGCGCCACCTCGGCGGCGCGCGTGATCCCCTGGGTTTCCCGGCGACCGCGGATCTCAAGAATGTCGCGCTCGGCCTCGTCGAGGATGTTTTGGACCTCGTGGGGCCGCTCGTGCGCGCCGACCACGATCTGGGCGCAAGCCTGCTGGAGTTCGCGGAGCAGGCTCTTGTCGCGCACCTGTTCCAGGTGTGTCTTGGCGGTGAAAACGCTGATGACGCCGGCGGCGAGCTCGCCGATCAGGGCGGGCCCCCCGGCGGCGTCCTGGAGTTTGCGGTCGGTCAGCCAGGCCAGCAGGGTGGAAGGGTCAATGGCCTGTCCGGACTCCCGCATGGTGGTGATGGCGCGGAAAATGACCTGGTGGGCGGGGGCGAAGAAGTCCTCCTCCCGCAACCCCTTTTCCCGGACGAGATCCACGGTCTGATCCGGATCCGCCAGCATGGCGCCGAGCAGCGAACGTTCCGCCTCCAGGTTGGTGTGGGCGGGAAGACCCTCAATGGTGATGGGGGCGGGGGCTTCCCGCCGTCCACGCGACCGAAAGGGCTGAGCTTCGGCAATCACAAGGATCTATCGTTCCCCAGCCCGTCAGGGACTCAACCAAGGGGTAAAAGTTGTTGGGGAACAGTTTGGGAAAAAGGAGGATAAGGAATAATAACTTCCACACTCCGGGCGTGCCTCCCTCGACCGGCGGAGGCAGGGTGACGGGGTGCGACTGATCCTCGCCTCCACCTCACCCCGCCGGGCGGATCTTTTGCGGGAATCCGGCATCGCTTTTCGGGTGGAGGCGCCGCAAGTCGATGAGTGGTCGGCCGAGGACTTTCCCGAGATCCAACCGGGCGAACTGGCCCGGGGCAACGCCCGCCGGAAAGCCCGCGCCGTGGCGGAACGGCATCCGGGGCAACCGGTGCTGGCGGCGGACACGATTGTCGTTTGTGAAGGCCGCGTCATGGGCAAGCCGGCGGATGAAAAAATGGCCCAACAGATGTTGGGCTGGCTCAGCGGCCGGACTCATGAAGTGGTCACCGGGGTAGTGCTGGTGTTGCCGGACGGAAAAAAGATCCGGGAGTGCGTGGTTCGGACGCGGGTTAAGTTCCGCGAATTGGAGTCCGGGGAGGTGGAGGCTTACGTGCGGGAGATTGATGTCCTCGACAAGGCGGGGGCTTATGCGCTGCAGGATGGCGGGGATCGCCTCGTCGAGAGGGTGGAAGGCTCCCGTACCAACGTGATCGGTTTGCCGATGGAAACCGTTCTGCCTTGGTGCGAGGAGCTGGTAGCGGAAGCCGGGACCTAAAGGTTTTTTTCTACGGCCTCCCGCAGGTCGCGGGGTTTGAACGGTCCGCGGAAACGGGCGAGGATTTTGCCGTCGTTGTCGACCAGAACCGTGTACGGGATGGTTTCCAGAGGCTGAATTTCATCGAGCAAGTTTTCCCCGGGCCAGACCAGCGGGTAGCGCACCCCCTGGCGCTCCGCAAAAACCAGCAGTTCCGCGGCGGGGGCATCATCCAAGCAGACCCCGAGAATCACGAGTCCCTGGGGGCCGAACTTCTTGGCCAACTCGTCCAGCTCCGGCAGTTCTTTGATGCTGGCCGGACTCCAGGCGGCCCAAAAATTGACGAGCAGAAGTTTTCCCCGCAAGACGCTCGTGTCATAGGGCTGTCCGGAGACCAAGTCCTTGAAAGTCATCCCTTCCGGCAGGCGGAAGGGCTCGGATTTCGGTCCACAGGAAGCCGCCAACAGACACCCCGCCAAAGCAATCCAGGAGTGCTGAAACGGGCGGCGCATCGGACTCCTTGAATAAAAGAGCCGCGAGGCGGGCTCAACGTCCAAAGTGGGCAGGACGCGGGCTTGCCCGCAGATACCGGAAGCCCCATTTTGAAACTTCATGTCCAACCAAGCCGTTTTCCAACCGGGGCAGGTGGTTTTCCGGGAGGGGGAAAGTAGCCAGGAAGCGTATCGCATCCTACGGGGCCGGGTGGAAATCAGTATTCTGGCGGATGGTAAGCCCGTGATTCTCGCCCAGCTCGGGGAAGGGGACATCTTCGGCGAGATGGCCATGGTCGATGAGCGTCCCCGTTCGGCCTCGGCTCAGGCCCTGGAAGTCACCGAGTGTGAAGTCCTCACTCCGGAGAATTTCAACGAACTGGTGCTGTCCCGTCCGGAAGTTCTGATTCCCTACATGGCCTCGTTCTTTGAGCGTCTGCGGACGGCCAATGACCGGTTGCGGCTGGAAATGAGACTTCGGGCCAAGGCCGAACAAGGTTTGGTGGCTGCCCCGGCCACCGCTCCTGTGGCCGCTCCCGTTCCCCGGATTGTGGCCCCGGTGGTCGCCCCCATCGCTCCCCCGCCGTCCCTGGAATTGACCCGGACGGTCGTTCCGGTCGCGGCCCCGGCCCCCGGCGCCCCTCCGGCAGCCAGGCCTGCCGCGCCGCCTCCACCTCCAGGGGGGTACCAGTCCGTGGTCCTCCAGGCGCTCACCGAGCATGCGCGGGCACGTCTGCCGGAACCGGTCATCACCATTTCGAAATTTCCCTTCCGGATTGGGCGGAAGCATGAGGTGCAGGGCAAGGGGGCAACGGTCTTTGCCGCCAACGATCTGGCGGTGGCGGATGACAAGCCTTACCAGATTTCCCGCAACCACTGTTCGATCGAACGGGAAGGGGATCACTTTTTTGTGCGGGACCGTGGCAGCACCGTCGGTACGGTGGTCAACGACAAACCGATCGGTCTGGCCGAGGATACCCTGACCTGTGATCTCCACGGCGGGGACAACGAAATCCTCCTCGGGGCCGACGACAGTCCCTTTAAGTTTAAAATCACCCTCAGTTGAAGCCGTGTGGCGGGCGGGGGTCTGGCGTGCCTCCCGGCAGCGGCGGATGATGTCGTTGCGAAACCGGATCAGATGAAACCGATGCGTCTGTTACTCGCCTTTGACAAATTTAAAGATGCTTTGGGGGCGGAGGAGGCCTGTCGTGTGGCCGGCGAGGCGCTGCAGTCTCGTTCCCCGAAAGGGGCGATGGATCTCTGCCCTCTGACCGATGGGGGCGAAGGTTTTGCCCGAATCCTGACCGGGGCCGCGAAGGGACAGCTGGTCATCCAAAAGGTGAGTGGGCCCCTGGGCCGACCCGTGGAAGGGGAGTTTGGCTTGGTTCCGTGGAGTTGCCTTTGCCCCGAGGTGAAAAAAAGGTTGGGCATTCCCGCCAACCAGGCAGGCGTGCTTGGTCTGGTGGATATGGCTTCGGCCAGCGGTCTGGTTCGGATGGCTGCCGGGGAACGAAACCCATGGAAAACCTCCTCGCGGGGAACCGGGGAACTTTGTGTCGCCGCCGCGGAACGTGGGGCGGATCTTCTTCTGGTCGGTATTGGGGGAAGCGGCACCTCGGATCTTGGTTTGGGTTGCCTGCAGGCTCTGGGATTGGTTGCCCTCGATTCGGATGGAGGAGAAATCCGGAATCTTTCCCCGGATCAATGGGGGAAGGTCTCCCGCTTGGAGGGGGAGCCACCCACGCGGTTTCCCCGCCTCCAGATCGCCTGCGATGTGAGCAATCCTCTGCTGGGACCGCGTGGGGCCGTGCGCGTCTATGGCCCCCAAAAAGGCCTGCCGGCTTCGGATCTGCTGTCTTTTGAAAAAGCGGTTGAGGTCATGGCCCGCAAACTTCTCGCGAAAAAAAACAAGCCAAGGGAGCTGGTGGAACTGCCCGGGGCGGGAGCTGCCGGGGGAATCGGATTTGGCCTGATGGTCTGGGCCGGGGCGGAAATGGTTTCAGGAGCGGATCTGGTGATGGAATGGCTCGACCTGACGGCCCGGATCCGGGATGCAGACGTGGTCCTTACCGGGGAGGGAAGGTTTGACCGGAGCTCGCTGGAGGGAAAAGGTCCTTCCGCGGTGATTCGCCTGGCTTTGGCTTCCGGAAAGAAGGTTCATGTCTTTGCCGGGTCGGTTGAACCGGATCTGTCCCTGCCCGCCGGCCTTTCCGTCTATGAAATCACCCCTGAGGGGATGACCTTGGCGGAGGCCTTGGGGCGAACCGGGGAACTTTTGGCCAGTGCGGTCTTGGCGGCGGATCTTGGCTAGGTAAACAGCTGCAACCGGCCCTGCTGGAAAACCAGGGGGATCGGGCGGTCGGCCACCCGGCAGCGGGGATGGCGGCGAAGTTCCTCGGCCAAATCCCGGCTGACATAAATCTTCTCCACGTGGAGGGTGTTGGGAATGAACATCCAGCGCCGGTCGCCATAGCGTTGCCGCAGTGTCTGCATCAACTCCTCGTCATCGCGGAGGGTGCAGGGGATCGCCATGCGTTGCATTTCGCCGGTGGTGAGGGCGTTGATCCTCGTCTTTTCCTCGTCAATGGCATCCCGGAGGCGTCGGGTGATGAAGTCGGCCAGGCCTACCCCCAAGGCGTTGCCCTGCGCTTTGGCGGTCAAACCCAGCGCCGCAATGATGCTGATGTTGGGTTTGTTCAGATCCTCAAAGCCATGGACGCCCCGGCGCCCGATCACATTGGTGTCCATGCCGGTTCCGCTGTAGGTCTTGCCGATTTCATCCACCACCAGCACGCTGAGATCGTCGCAGGGCAGGGCGGGGAAATAGTGACGGTGTCTCTCGAGCAGGCCCGGTTCCCGGCGGAGGATGTCCTTGGCGGGAACCGCATGAATTTCAGCCGTCTCGTCGAAGCCGTCCTCCAGCAAGGCCAAGCCAGCCCAAATCTTGCCGGATTTCACCAAAAGGGAGCCCATCTCGTCGAGGATCCGGGGCATGCGGTCGGGTCGGGCCGAGTGGAAGGTTTCCGCTGAGCGAATCTTGCCCATTCCCACGACCATCATCTTGGTGAGCCCGCTCTGGATGGGGCCGGCAAAGCAGGTGTGCAGCTTGATCCGGTTCAGAATCAGGACGCCGGCGGATTCAAAACAGTGCCGGTCCATCCAGACATCGCCCGATTCGACCGTGCCCACCTTCACACATTCCATGCTCGAACGGATTTCCATGCCGGTGGCGGCGGGCGTCAGTCCCAGCGACTCCACCATGGCACGCTGGCCCTCAGCGGTGGCGCCGTTGTGGGAGCCCATAGAGGGCACCAGGAAGGGGCGGGCGCCGTGGTCGCGTAGCCAGTCACCCGCCGCCTTGGTGATGGCCACCAGATTGGTAATGCCGCGGCTTCCGGCGGTGATGGCTACCTCACCCTGAGGGGGAGGCAGTTTCATACCGTCGAGGGCTTTTTTGACTTCGGCGGTCACGTCCGCCAGCGGGGCGGAGACGAGCTGCTGGTCGACCTGGAAAATTTCCACGGCTCAAACTACGCCCCGGGAGAGCGATTTGAATTCAAAAGGCAGGGAGGTCTAACCCGGAACTTCGGACTGCAGCGGCGCGTCGCCGAGCTGCATCGGCTCCAGGATGATGTCCTTCACCGTGGCGCCAGCGGGAATCATGGGGAGCACGTGCTCGGTGTAGGGAACCATCACGTCCAGCACGTAGGCGGTCTTGGCGGCGAGCAGGCGCTCCAGGGCCGGGCGGATCTCCTCCGGCTTGGTGATACGCTCGGCCGGCACGCCGAAGCCCTGGCAGATCGGCAGGTAATCGGGGAAGATTTTCTGGGTGTTGTTGGGATCACCCAGGAAGGTGTGGCCGCGGTTGCTGGAGAAAAAGCGGTCTTCCCACTGCACCACCATGCCAAGGTACTGGTTGTTGATGACGATGGCCTTGGCCGCAATGTTTTCCGCCATCGCCGTGGCCAGCTCCTGCACGTTCATGAGGAAGGAGCCGTCCCCGTCGATGTCGATGACCTCCCGCTTGGGGCAGGCCACCTTGGCGCCGACGGCCGCCGGATAACCAAAGCCCATCGCCCCAAGTCCGGCGGAGGTGAGAAAACTGCGCGGCTGGTGGAAGTCGTAGAACTGCCCGGCCCACATTTGATGCTGGCCCACCCCCGTGGTGAGAATGGCGTCACCTTTCGTCAGGCGACAGATCTCCTCGATGACCTGCTGGGGCATGATCCGACCAGGCACCGGGCTGTAGGTGAAGGGATATTTCTTCCGCCAGCCCTCGATCTTTTCCCGCCACTTGGCAAAGCGTTTCGGTAGGGAGGCGGTGGCTCGCCGGGCGAGCAGCTGGTTGAGCTGGCGCAGGGCGGCGCGGACATCGGCGAGGATGGGGAGCTGGACGACCTTGTTCTTGTTGAGCTCGGAGTTGTCGATGTCGATATGGACGATGGTGGCCTTCTTGGCGAACTCCGAGACCTTGCCGGTCACGCGGTCGTCAAAGCGGACGCCGAAGGCGAGCAGGAGGTCGGCTTCATCCACGGCGTAATTGGCGTAGACGGTGCCGTGCATGCCCAGCCACTTGAGGGACTGTGGATCGTTTTCCGGGAAGCAGCCGATGCCCATGAGCGTGGTGGTGACGGGAATTCCGGTGGTGCGGGCGAACTTCTGCAACTCCTCGGCGGCGCCGGAGGTGATGATGCCACCGCCCACGTAGAGGACGGGACGTTCGGCCTTGTCGATCAGGCCGAGAATCTCGTGGAGGGCGTGCTCGTCGGCCGCCGGCGGGGTCCGGTAACCGGGGATGTCGAGGACCGGGGGCCAGGAGGTCTGGGCGGTGGCCTTCTGCACGTCTTTGGGAATGTCGATGACCACGGGGCCGGGGCGACCCGTGTTCGCTATGTGGAAAGCTTCCGCCACGATCCGCGGGATATCCGCCGGATTCATCACCAGGTAGCTGTGCTTAACGATCGGCAGGGTGACTCCGAACACGTCCGTTTCCTGGAAGGCGCCCCGGCCGATGGCGGTGGTCGGCACCTGGCCGGTGATGGCAACCAGCGGGACGGAGTCCATGAAGGCATCGGCGATGCCGGTGACCAGATTGGTGGCGCCGGGTCCCGAGGTGGCCATGACCACGCCCACCTTGCCGGTGGCGCGGGCGTAGCCCTCCGCCATGAAAACGCCGCCCTGCTCGTGGCGGGGCAGGATGGTGCGGATCTGTTTTGAGCGGGTCAGGGACTGGTGGAGCATCATGCTGGCCCCGCCCGGATACGCGAAGATGGTGTCGACCCCGACCCTTTCGAGGGAATCAACCAAAAGATCACACCCCATCCGCGGGGGCGAAAGACGGGAGGAGGCAACCTTCGCCTTGGGGGCGGCGGCCTTGGCTTTGGAAACTGTTTTGGTTCGGCTCACAGAAACAACATCCTAAACGATCTCCTCTCCAAATCCTAGGGAAAAGGTGGTTTTTAGCCTGTTTTATCCCTTTTAATATTGACTGGTCAGACTGGTCAAAATATAGATGATTGATGAGGCTAATTCCTTCGTATGAAGCGAAATCGAGGTTTTCCGAGATTTTAAGGGAGGCATCCGGTGGGAAGATTTTTGTGATCACCCGAAACGGAAGGCGGATGGCGGAGTTGCGCCCGTGCCGGGCTCCCGAGGTTCGCCGAAAGCGGGGAATGATGCGGGAAATCTTCGGCTCGGTGGGCCGGGGTTTTTCCGGGTCGTTGGAGGGGTTTCCCGAATCTCCGTGAAGCTCCTGCTCGATACGTCCGCCCTGGTTTGGTTTTTGCGGGACGATCCGGAACTTTCGCCCCTGGCCGCGCGGGCGGTCGAGGATTCGCGGAACCAGGTCTGGGTGAGCACCGCGACCCTGTGGGAGATCGCCACCAAGGCGGCGGCGGGGAAAATCCCCGCTCCGAAATTCCTCGGGGAGGGGCTGGGCCAAAAACTGGAGGAGGCCGGCTTTCATCTGCTCCCGGTGGAGGCGCGCCACGCGGAGGAGGTGTACCAGATGCCCCGCGTGCATGGGGACCCGTTCGACCGGCTGATGATCGCCCAATGTCGGCTGGAAAAATTGACGGCCGTGACTCCGGATCCCGAATGGGCCGACCGGCGTTACGAGATCCCGACGATCTGGAAGTAACCCTAGATATGCCGGGAATCGGCGTGGTCTTTGACGGCGTAGCCTGATTCCTGGCGCTTGTGATTCACCTCGTTCTTTTTGATGTAGCCATCGTAGATGTCCTGTGAGGTCATGCCGAGGGTCTGCGCCAGGGAAACGAGGAAATGAAACAGGTCGACCACCTCCACCCGGGCGTTCTGCTCATCGATCTTTTGGTATTTCGCCCACCATTTCCACGGAAAGCTGTCGATCAGTTCGGCGATCTCCTGGGTCATGGCCCGGGAGTAGTTTAAAGCCCACTTGGTTTTCTCCTCCGAGGAAAGGTTCGCGAGATCGACCCCGATCTTTTTGTTGAGGACCTCCTGCATGCGGAAGATTTCATCGAGCTTGTCTGCCTGGGCCATAAATTCTTCGTAGCGCTTGAGGCGGGGAGAGGGAAACTTTTCTGCACATCCCCCGTCGCAACCTGTGAAAAAGAGCCGAGGGATGTTTCGACGCTTCCGGCCGCGGGCGATATCAAGTTCCGATGCGAAATGCGGTGATTTTGGGTAGTGGATGCGCCGGCTGGACGGCGGCGCTCTATCTGGCGCGTGCCAATTTAAAGCCCCTGGTCCTCACCGGGGCCCAGACGGGAGGCCTGCTGACCACCACCTCGATCGTGGAGAATTTTCCCGGATTTCCCCAGGGGGTCGACGGCACGACGCTGATGGCCCAGATGATGGAGCAGGCGCAGAAATTCGGTGCGGAAGTGGAGTTTGGCCTGACCGCGGACGAGGTGATCTTCGGTAAGCCCGCCCACAAAATCCGGGCCGGAAATCGTACGATCGAAACCAAAACCCTGATCATTTCCACGGGCGCGGGCCACCGCCATCTCGGCGTGCCGGGGGAAAAGGAACTGGAAACGAAAGGCGTGACTTACTGCGCCACGTGCGACGGGGCGTTGCCGATGTTCCGCAACCAGCCGGTGGTGGTCGTGGGCGGCGGGGACTCAGCCTGCGAGGAGGCCACGTTCCTCACCCGGTTTGCCTCGACGGTTTACCTCGTGCACCGCCGGGACCAGTTGCGCGCCTCGAAAATCATGGCGGAGCGGGCGTTGGGCAATCCCAAGATCAAGCCGGTGTGGAACTCGGTGGTGGCATCGGTCGAAGGCCTGGCCCAAGGGAAGGTGACCGGGGTGAAACTCAAGGACACGGCCACGGGCCAAAGCTCGGTTCTCTCCTGCGCCGGGGTTTTTGTGGCGGTTGGGCACGTGCCCAACACGCAAATTTTTCGGGAAAAAATCAAGATGGACGAGGCCGGCTATCTGCAATTGGGGCCGGGTAGCCGCACCAACGTCGAGGGGGTGTTCGGGGCCGGAGACTGTGCCGACAAGGTGTATCGTCAGGCGATCACCGCGGCCGGCATGGGCTGCATGGCCGCGATCGACGCGGAACGTTATTTGGCGGGAGGCTGAGGAGCCGGGGCCGACGTCGCGGAGGACGGGGGCGGAGGGAGTTTCTCGAGCAGGGCGCGGGCTTCCGGAAGAAACGCGCTGCCGTTGTTTTCCGCCAGCACGTCGTTGAGAACCTGGCGGGCGGCCTCCGGCCGGTTTTCCTGGATCTGGATCCGGGCCAAGCCCACGGCTGCGGCAGTGCGGAAAGAGTCTGCCGGGCGCTCCGTCACGATCCGCAGGTAAAGGGACTGGGCGGCGGCGCCGTCCCCAGCGAGCGCCAGCTGGTTCGCTTGGCCGAGTCGGGCGGCGGAGAGCAGGGGATGCTTGGGGAATTCGCGGGCAAACTTCTCATAAAGACCCGCGGCTTTGCGGTGATCCTTCTTGGTGGAGGCCTCTTCGGCGGCGTTCAAGATGGCGAGGGCGGTGGCGGGTTCACCGGGATAGTCGCGGATGAGCTTTTCCCATGTTTCCGGTCCCGGGGTGGAAGCCAGCAGGAGGGCCGCCTCGGTCCGGGCCTTTTCCGACTTGGAAACCTGCCAAAGAACGAGTCCCACTCCTGCGGCCACGGCCAGGACCACCGGAACCAAGGTTTTGGCGGAAAGCCAGGCGGGGGTTTCGGAGGGTAGGATCCGTGGTTCTTCAGCGGGGGCGGGTTGAATTTCAGCCATAAAAGGAGGCGATAGGATGGTCGGACACCTCCTTTCGGGCAAGCCGCTAGCTGGTTGGAATTGGATTTAAGTTGGGGATCGGGGCTGCGGTAACAATTTTTCCTCCCCAGGTGGAAATAGGGGAGTGGTTTTGGGCTTATACCCAAAAGGGGCGGGGGGTTGAGGATCAGGGATTTGCCTAAAAAAAAGGCGTTGACGCTAGTGGTATGTGGTGGGTAAAAATGGGTAACAGAGGTGAAGTGTGTTTATTTATGGAGCATAAGGACATAGGAAGATGAAAGAGGCCTACACCGATAGGTTTGAGTTTTCCTTGGACGACAAGGGACGCATCTCCGTGCCCGCGGAGTGGCGGGGTGAGGCTTTCGAAAAAAGATTTCTCATCATGCCTTCCGAGGAAGGTTGTCTTCGCGTTTATCCCGCCTCTTTCCTTGGTCGGCAGTTGGAAAAACTCGCCGCCGATGGCGCCACCTCCACCGATGTGCGCCGCCGCAGCCTCGAAAAACTCGCCAGTGTGATCCAAGCCGCGGAACCGGACCAACAGGGCCGCATTATCATCCGGGAAAAATTCCGTCAGCATGCCGGACTTCAGCGCCAGGCTGTGCTCGTCGGCCGGCTCGACCACTTTCAGATCTGGGAGACCCGCCGCTGGCAGAAAATCGCCCCGCCGGCGCTCACCTTCGAGCAGATCGCCAAGGAGGCGGGACTATGATGATCCAGGTGGCGGCTGCCCCCGGCACCCTGCTTCGGCCGTGGAGACCCATGCCTCCGGCCGCTCCGAACCTTTTCCATCCCCAAGACTCCGATCGCCGGCGGAAGGTCCGCCGGGAGGTGGCGCGGTGGTGGGATCTCCTCCAGCTCGAGGAGGAAAGGAAACCAACCGGCCGCCGGGTCTGAATTCGGCGGACGGGCCCGGGAGGCACGTGCCGCTGAATCAGCGCGTGCGTCCCTGGAGGACAACATGGACTGGAAACAAATGATGCGAAGCAAACTGGCCTTCGGTTTTTCCTGCCGAAGGGACGAGTCCGGACGCGTGGAAGGCCATGGAATCGTCAAACTTCCCAAACGCAACCCCTACGAACTGATCGGCCTCCGCCGCCCGGTGCGCCGCGAGGTGCTCCGGCTTCGCCCGGCCGCCTGAACGGGTGGAACACGTCCCGGTCCTCCTCGACGCGATCATGGAGATGCTTCAACCCGCTCCCGGACGCACGGTGATCGACGCGACCTTTGGTCGCGGCGGCCACACCCGTGCATTCTTGGAACGGGGGGCCCGTGTGATCGCCCTCGATGTTGACCCGGACGCTCAGGCCGAGGCGGAGACCCTCGCCCGCACCGCCGCCCCCGGTTCCTTTCGCTTTGTCCGGAAGAATTTTGGTCTCCTCGCTGAGGTCGCCGCGGAGCAGGGGCCGGTCGACGGCCTTCTTCTTGACCTCGGCCTTTCCTCGCCCCAGCTCGATCGAGCCGAGCGCGGCTTCAGCTTCCAGCAGTCCGGCCCGCTCGACATGCGGATGGATCCGGCGCAGGCCGAATCCGCCGCCGATCTGGTCAACCGCCTGCCCGAGCCGGAACTCCGCCAGCTGCTCCGGGACGGGGGCGAGGATCGCGATCCCGGCCGGATCGCCCGTGCGATCGTCCGCGCCCGCCCACTCCGCACCACCGGGGATCTGGCCCAGGCCGTCATCCGCGCCACCCAGGCCCCGCGCCCCGGCGCCAAGCACCCGGCCACCCGCACCTTCCTCGCCATCCGTCGGGCCGTGAATCGGGAAGGGGAGATGCTCGACCAGGCCCTCGCCGCCGTGCCGCGCGTGCTGAAATCCGGCGGCCGCCTCGCTGTCCTGACCTACCAGTCCCTCGAGGACCGGGTGGTGAAAAACTGGATCCGCGACCACGCCGAGGAGGAGAAGCGTCAACCCGGCATGGCCTTCGGCCAGCCCAACCCGGAACGGTGGGTGAAATCCCTTGGGGAGGCTGTCCCGTCCGCGGAGGAGATTGCCGCGAACCCGCGCGCCCGCAGCGCCCGCCTCCGTGGCGCCGTGCGAATCGGGGGGGGGACAAAATGAGCCGCAACCAGATCCGGCGCACCAACCAGGTCGTCTGCACCAAGCTGATCCGGTTTCTTCTTGGCGCCGGCGTGACCACCTCGCTGGTGGTGGTCTTTGTCCTGCTGCACGTCACCAACATCCGTGCCGCCACGGAACTGAAAAAGCAGGAGACCGCCCACGCCCGGCTGGACGATCTCGTGAAGTCCGCCCGCCTCCAGGCCGAAAGGCTCCGCTCCCACCGCCATCTTTCCGAGCGTTCCACCGAGATGAACCTCGGCCTCGTCAGCGTCAGCCAGCTGGAGATCGTGGAGGCCCCCGCCCGCCGGCCCCCGGTCGCCACCGACATCGCGCGGGAGGGGGGTCGATGAATCCCCGTTCCCGGATCATCATGGTGACCGTCGTCCTGGCCGCCGCCTTCACCGTGGTCTCCGCCCGCCTGATCTACATCCAGCTCGTCAACCAGCAGGAGTATCGGGAAGAGGCGATCCGGCTCCACACCAGCGGGGAGCCGGTGCCGGCCCAGCGCGGCTCCATCCTGGATGCCGGCGGGCGCGTTCTCGCCCAGAGCGTTCCGCGGATCGAGGTTCGCCTGGACGGCAAAATCCTTTCCGAACGACCGCAGGAACTTCCCACCCTCGCCACGCTGCTTGGCGTCTCGGCGGAATGGCTCCGGGGTCAGATCGATCCGCAGAACCGCTACCAAAAGATCGCCGATGGCGTCGGCGCCGACCTGGAGGGGAAACTCCGTGCCGCCCAGCTCCGCTCGATCCGCCTGGAGCGCAAAACCACCCGCGACTATCCCAACGGGACGGAAACCTCGCAGGTCCTCGGCTTCGTCAACCTGCGCGACCAGACCGTGGGCTCCGACCGGGCCGTCAGCTTCGAGATCGGGGAGGCCGGTATTGAGAAGGCGATGGATCGCTATCTCCGCGGCGTGGCCGGCGAGCGCCGCATCATCCGCGATGCCAAGCGCCGGGAAATTCCCTACTTCCGCCTTTCCGATCGTCCCGCCCGCGATGGCTACCATGTGGTCCTAACCATCGACCAGGGGATCCAGCACATCGCCGAGCGGGAAGCCGACCGCCTCGTGGAGCAGTATCAACCCGACAACCTTCATATTCTCATCGTCCGCCCGGCCACCGGGGAAATCCTCGCCATGGCCAGCCGGCCCACCTTCGACCCCAACCATCGCGAGACGTTCCAGCCCGAGGCGATGAAGGAGCGCGCCATCGCCGACGCCTACGAGCCCGGTTCCACGTTCAAGATTGTGACCTTGGCGGCTGGCCTGAATGAGGGGGTCGCAGACCTCGGCAGTACCTTCTTTTGTGAAAACGGGCAGATGATGATGGCCGGCCATCTGCTGAAGGATCATGAGTCCTACGGCCTGCTCACCCTCCGCGAGATTATCGCCAAATCCAGCAACATCGGCATGGCCAAGCTGGCGGCCCTGCTCGGTGAGGAAAAACTCCACCAATACGGGCGCCTGTTTGGCTTCGGGGGGAAGTCGCAAAAAGGCGAGGGGATCCTGCCCGGCGAAGTCTCCGGCACCCTGCATCCCCTCAGGAAATGGACCAAGGTCTCCCTGACCCGCTTTCCCATGGGGTATGAGGTCGCCGTCACCAACCTCCAGATGGCGCTCGCCTACGCGGCGATCGCCAACGGGGGCAAGAGAATGGAACCGCGCCTCATCAAGGCGGTGGTCGACCGTGACAACCGCATGGTCATGCAGTTTTTGCCCAAGGTCGTTTGCCAGGTGGTTCGTCCGGAGGTGGCCAAGCAGGTGACCGAGGCCCTTCGCGGCGTCGTTTCCGACGAAGGTACCGCCGCCGAAGCGCAGGTGCCGGGCTTCGAGGTGGCCGGCAAGACCGGGACGGCCCAGAAGTACACCCCGCAGGGTTACGTGAGCGAGTACCGGGCCTCCTTCATCGGTTATCTGCCTGCCGAAAAACCCGAATTTGTTGTCTCCATCCTTGTCGATCATCCCAAAGGAAAAAAATATTACGGCGGCCAGGTCGCCGGTCCGGCCTTCCGGGAGATCGCCACCCATGTGGCCGAACAGCTCAACCTGAACCGGACCTCGGTGGTGGCCCGCCGGGAGGCGCCATGAAGCTCACCGAGGTCATGGACGGGGTGAAGGTTCGTTCCTGGGAAGGGCCGTCCCAGGCCGAAGTCTCCTCGCTCGCTTACGATGCCCGCCGCGTGTCGCCCGGATCCGTGTTTTGCACATGGAAAGGACACCAGCGGGATGGCCATGCGTTTGTGCCCGACGCCCTGCAGCGCGGGGCCGTCGCTGTGGTCGCCGAGAAAAATCTCCGCGACCTTTCCGTCCCGAACATCCGCGTGGAAAGCGGCCGCCGGGCCCTTGGGCGCATGGCGGCCAACTTTTACGGACATCCCTCCCGAAATCTTCAGGTCGTCGGTGTCACCGGTACCAACGGAAAAACCTCCACTTCCATGTTGCTCCAGTCCCTTTTCGAGGCGGGCGGGCTCCGGTGCGGTCTCCTGGGCACCGTGTCCAATGACACCGGCCGCGGCCGTGTTTCCGCCCAGCACACCACCCCGGAAGCGCTCGATCTCCAGCAGTTCCTTGCCGAAATGCGGGCGAACGGCTGTCGGGCAGCGTCTTTGGAGGTCAGCTCTCACGCCCTCGACCAGGGGCGCACCGACGAGGTGGAATTCGCCGGGGCGGTTTTCACCAACCTGGGTCGCGACCATCTCGACTATCACGGGACCATGGAGGCCTACGAACAGGCCAAGGCTCTCCTTTTTCAAGGGCTCCGTCCCGGGGCCTTTGCCGTGGTGAACCTCGAGGACCCGTGCGGGGTGCGGATGGCCGCCCGTTGTGCGGCCGGCGTCCGGATTCTTCGGTATGGTTTGGAAAAAGGGGACGTCCGGGCGGCCGATCTGAATATGGGCATTCAGGGATCCTCGTTCCGGTTGGTCACGCCCGAGGGTGAGTTCCCGGCCACGCTGCCTTGGCTGGGGCGCTTCAACGTTTCCAACGCGCTGGGAGCCTCGGCAGCTGCGATCGCCGCCGGCATTCCCGCCGAGAAAGTGGCTGCCGCCCTGGGGCGCGCCCCGGCAGTGCCCGGTCGGATGGAAGCGGTGGCCGGATCGGGCGACATCACCGTGCTGGTGGATTATGCGCACACCGCCGATGCCATTGAAGCGGCGCTCGGCACGCTCCGGCCGATCACCCGCGGATCCCTCTGGATCGTGGTCGGCGCCGGCGGGGACCGTGACAAGGGCAAGCGTCCCAAGATGGCCGCGGCGGCCGCCCGTTTCGCCGACCGCGTCGTCCTCACCTCCGACAATCCGCGCAGCGAGGATCCCGCCGTCATTCTCCGCGAGATGGCTTCCGGTCTGCCCAAGGGCACGGCCGCCCAGAAAATCGAGAATCGGGCCGAGGCCATCCGCACGGCCGTCCGCTCCGCCGGTCCGGGGGATGTTGTTCTGGTTGCCGGCAAGGGTCATGAGGAGACCCAGGAGATTCGGGGGGAGAAGTTTCCGTTTTCCGACCGGCGCGAGGTGGAGAAGGCGCTCGCGGAAAGGAGCCGCCCGTGAAACCCCTTTCCCTTTCCACCCTGGCGGAGCTGGCCGGCGCGAAGATGGTGCGCGGCAACGGCGAGCGCGTGGCCTTCGGCGTCGGCATCGACAGCCGGACGATCAAGCCCGGGGAACTTTTCGTCGCCATCCGCGGACCCCGTCATGACGGCCACGAGCACATCTCCTCCGCCGCCGAGAAGGGCGCGATCGGGGCGCTCGTCGCCCGGGAGGAGGTGGGCAAGGTTCCCGCCGGCTTCTCCGTGTTGGTGGTTCCGGACACCCTGGCCGCCCTGCAACGGATGGCCCGAGGTTACCGGCTTCTGTTGCCGACCCGGATCGCCTCGATCACCGGCAGTTCAGGAAAAAGCAGCACCAAAGAGATGTTGGCAGCCGTGCTTGGCACTCTTGGTCCGACGCACCGCACCCCGGGTAACTACAATAATCACTTTGGCGTGCCCCTCACGCTCCTCGGGATCGGTGCACAGGATCGCTGGGCCGTGGTGGAAATCGCCATGAATGTTCCCGGGGAGATCGGGCCGTTGGCAGAGCTGGCGGGCCCCGAAGTCGGTCTCGTCACCAACATTGGTTGGGCGCACGTGGAGGGAACCGGATCCAGGGAAGCCACCTCCCGGGAAAAAGGAGCCCTCTACCGCGCGCTTCCGTCCACCGGCCTCGCCATCTCCAACGCCGATGATCCGATGGAAAAGAAAACGTTGGAAGGATGCCAAGCCCGCGTCGTGCGCGTGGGCTGTTCCGAAAAGGTTGACTACCGTCTCGGCTCGGTCCGGAGCGATGGGGCCAACACCCGTTTCTCCTTTGAAGGGCCGAAAGGCCGGGCCGAGGTTTGTCTCCCGGTGCCCGGACCCCACATGGCGATGAACGCCGCGATGGCGCTGGCCGCCGGCTTTGAACTCGGCGCGGAGCCGCAGGCCGCGGCCGAGGCGCTCCACAAAGTCCAGTTGCCGGTTGGACGAGTGAAACTGGAGAGGCACGGCCGAGGCTGGCTCCTCGATGACAGTTACAACGCCAATCCCGACAGTCTCGCCGCCGCGGTTGCCACGCTGGAAAGTCTGCCGGGGGAGGGGAGAGCGGTGGCTCTGCTCGGGGCGATGGCGGAATTGGGTTCCTTCAGCCCGATGCTCCATGAGGAGTCTGGCAAGATGATCGCCCGCAGCCGGACGGGTCTCTGCTTCGCCGTGGGAAACGAGGCTAAAAGCCTCATCGAGGCGGCCCGGCACGTGCGCCGCGGTGAATGGGCCCGCTGGTTTGCTAGCCGGGATGAACTGGTTGCGGCCTACCGCCGTGAGGCCAAACCGGACGACCGGATCCTGGTCAAAGGGAGCCGCTCCCAGCAGATGGATTTGGTCGCCGCCGAACTGAGAAAGGGGAGCTGAGCCATGTTGTATTACCTCAGCCTCCTCAGCGAGCAGTTCGGCCCGCTGAACGTGTTTCAGTATGTCACGTTCCGGACCGTGGGCGCCGCCATCACTTCGTTCCTTTTCTGCCTGTGGATCGGCCCGCGTGTGATCGAGGTGCTTCGCCGCCTGAAACTCGGTCAGCCACTCCGGAAAAAAGAGGAAGTGCACAAACTGGCCGACCTCCATGAAAGCAAGCAGGGCACGCCCACGATGGGCGGCGTTCTCATCCTGTTTGCCCTCGCCCTCGCCTGCGTCCTCTGGGGCAAGCCCACCAATCCGTATCTCTGGATCGCGCTCGGCAGCACGTTGGCACTTGGGACCCTCGGGTTTTGCGATGATTATGCCAAGGTCCGCAAGAAATCCTCCGGGGGTTTGGGCGGATGGAAAAAAATCGCCGTGCAGGGGCTGGTGGCGGCGGGCGTGGCCGGCTCCCTGCTCCTGATCCCGAAGGCCCGGGAGGCGGCCCTGACCCTGCAGATTCCCTTCGTCCGCGAGGACTTTTTCCTCCTCCACCTTCCCATCGGGGGGGCGATGCTCCTGTTTGTCTTCATCATCGTGGGCAGCTCGAACGCCGTGAATCTCACGGACGGCCTCGACGGCCTGGCCTCCGGCTGCATCCTCACCGTTGCCCTCGTTCTCGGCCTCTTCGCCTACCTCTCCAGCCACGCCAACCTGGCCGCTTACCTTTTCCTCCCCAAGGTTCCCGGGGGCGAGGAGCTGGTCATCTTCTGTGCGGCCCTGTTCGGCTCCGCCCTCGGCTTTCTCTGGTTCAACTGCCATCCCGCCAAGGTGTTCATGGGCGACACCGGCTCGCTCGCCCTGGGCGGGGCCGTGGCGGTGGTGGCCATCTGCATCAATCAGGAACTTCTTCTCGCGATTGTGGGCGGGGTGTTCGTGATGGAGGCCCTGTCCGTAATCCTGCAGGTGGCTTCCTTCAAGCTGACGGGGCGGCGCATCTTCGCGATGTCGCCGATCCATCACCATTTCGAGCTCCGCGGCTGGAGTGAGACGGCCGTCGTCGTCCGCTTCTGGATTCTTAGCGCGGTCTTCGCCCTCGCGGGCCTGGCCTCGCTCAAGCTGCGGTGAAAGGGGAGACGATTTCATGGACCGGAACCAAAACGGTGGTGCTGGGGATGGGGCGCAGCGGCCTGGCCGCGGCGGAGTGGCTGCTTGCCCAGCAGGCGGAGGTGACCGTGTTTGACGAATCGAAAAGTGCGGCGGTCCGGGATCTGGTCCGCCGGTGGGAGGCCCGGGGCGCGCATGCCGTCACAGGGATGGAAAAACTGCCGGATGCCCGTTTCGACCGCGCTATCCTCAGCCCGGGGATCGACCCGAAGCGCCCGGTCGTCGTCCAACTCCGCGCCGCCAAAGTCCCGATGTTCGGGGAGCTCGAGCTTGGCGCCCGGGCCTGCCTTTGCCCAATTGTCGCCATCACCGGCACGAACGGAAAAAGCACCACCACGGAGCTGATCGCCGCCATTCTCCAAGCGGCCGGGAAAAAGGCCGTGGCCTGCGGCAACCTTGGTCAACCCCTCTGCGAGGTGGCGCCGCTCAGCGGTGGGCTCGATTATGCGGTCACCGAGGTCAGCTCCTTCCAACTCGAGTCGATCGAGACTTTCCGGCCGCGCGTCGCCGTTTATCTCAACCTCACCCCCGACCACCTCGATCGTTACGCCGATATGGATGAGTACGGTGCGGCTAAAAACCGGATCTTCGAGAACCAGATCCCCGGGGATGTGGCCGTCGTTCAGCAAGGGCTGCGCCTGCCGGTGCTCAAGGCCCGGAGGGTGACTTTTTCCGCGACGGATGGCTCCGCCGACTACGCCCTGCGCGACGGTTGGCTTTGCGCCGGTTCCGAACGGGTGGTGCGGCAGGACGGGACGACCCTCCACGGGCCGCACAATGCGGAGAACCTGCTGGCGGCTCTGGCGGTGGCGGATGCCGAGAAAATTCCCCGCGAAGCAGTGAAAAAGGCTTTCGCCACTTATCGTCCATTGCCGCACCGGTGCGAAGTGGTGGCGGTGCGGAACGGGGTCACCTGGGTCAACGACTCGAAGGCCACGAATCTGGATGCGATGGAACGCGCCGTTCTCGGGATGACCGGGCCGGTGGTCCTGATCGCCGGGGGGAAAGACAAGGGGTTCGACTTTGCGCCCAGCCTGCCGCGCCTGCGGGGCCGGGTCCGGGCCGCTCTCCTGATCGGGGAGAGTGCGGGAAAAATCGAGAAAGCCTGGCGGGACGGCGTTCCCTGCCGGCAGGTGGGAACTTTGGCCGAGGCGGTGCAGCGGGCCGCGGCTCTGGCCAGCCCCGGCGAAACGGTCCTGCTCAGCCCCGGCTGCAGCAGCTACGACCAGTTCAAGAATTTCGAGGAAAGAGGGGAGACATACCGGCAGTGCGTCAAAGCACTGCCTCAGGAGGAAAACAAACCATGAGCGATGAACTGCTCGAATACTCGGCAAGAAAAAGCAGCGCCAACCTGATGGACGATTCTGCGTCCGAAGCCCCGGCGAAGACGGGAGGGCTCAACCGCCTCTCCACGATCTTCCTCGTGGTGCTCGGACTGCACGTCGTCGTCATCGTCGGCATCAGTGCCTACCACCTGCTCCGCGGCAACCCGGACACGTCCCTCTCCCAGATGGACACGATGTCTGCGCCCGTGGCGGAGGCGGCCAAGGCGCCCGAAGCGGCCCCGGCTCCCGAGGTCGCCAGCACCATGCCCAGCCCCGATGACAAGGTGTGGCAGGCCCAGGCTCCGGCCGAGGCCTCCGCCCCGGTGGCGGCGAACCCGGCGGCGACCCCCGCTCCGGCGATGGCTCCGGTCGCGGAGCGCACCCACGTCGTCGCGAAGGGTGATACCATTGGCAAAATCGCCAAGGCGAACGGCGTTACCGCCGCGGCCCTCGCGAAGGCCAACGGGATCGACGGCACGATGATCCGCATTGGTCAAAAGCTGAAGATCCCCGAGGTCGCCGGCACCGGCACGGACACGAAGCCCATGGCGGTTTCGGCTCCGGCTCAGGCGGTGGTGGCGGCGGCAGCCCAACAGGCCTCCAGTCCCGCCGGCACCTATGTGGTCGCCCCGGGTGACACCCTGGCGAAAATCGCCAAGAAGTTCGGCACCAAGGCCGACACCCTGGCCAAGCTCAACTCGATCAGCGATCCCCGAAAGCTGAAGATTGGGCAAAAGCTCCAGGTTCCCGGCGAGGCCTCCGCGAAGGCGGAAGCCCCGGCGTCCGCTCCCTCGGCCCCGGCCGCGGCGCAGGACATGGCGATGTTGCCGAAGACCCAGTCGAACTGACGATGGGACGCAACGCCGCGTACACCCTGATTGCCTGCGTGGTGGGCCTGATCGGGCTCGGTCTGATCATGCTTGCGAGCGTGGGTGCGTTCTCCCCCGATAACCGGGGCCAACCCCTTTACTTCCTCCAAAGGCAGGGGCTCTGGCTGGTGGTGGGCGTCGGGGTGTGCGTCGCGTTGAGCCGACTGGATCCAAAGGTCCTGGTCTCCCGGGGCCTTTGGATCCTGGTCGGCGCCACCTTGTTGGTGGTGTTTTGCCTGATCCCCGGAATCGGCAAGACGGTCAAAGGTTCCGCCCGTTGGATTCCGCTGGGCCCGTTTGCGATTCAGCCCGGGGAATTCCTCAAGCTGGCCACGGTCATCTTTTGCGCCATGTGGGTTCAGCAGCAGAAGAGCCGGATGTCCAACCCGTGGCACGGCCTTCTTCTTCCCATGTTGATCCTGGCTTTGCCGATTCTGTTGCTGATTCGCCAACCCGATCTCGGTTCCGCCATGTTCGTGATTATGGCGGCGGCGGTCGTTCTGTTCGCCGGCGGGGCGCCCATTCTCCCGCTCGGCGTCCTCGGAATCGCGGCGGGGGTGGGGATGATCGCCTTGGCCATGGCCATGCCCGAACGCATGGGCCGTCTGGTGGGTTTTCTCGATCCCGAGGCTCATCGTCAGGGGGAGGGGTATCAGGTCTGGCAGGCTCTCATTGCCCTTGGTTCCGGGGGCACCCAGGGCGTCGGCCTCGGCCAAAGCGTCCAGAAGATGTTCTATCTTCCCGAAGCCCATACCGACTTCATCTTCCCGATCCTCGGCGAGGAACTCGGGCTTCCGGCCACCCTCGGCGTGGTGGCGGTCTTCTTGCTCTTCACCATCATGGGCGGGTACATCGCCTGCCACGCCCGCGATGTGACCGGCATGGTGCTGGGCATCGGCGTGACCGCGCTGGTCGGCATGCAGGCCTTCGCCAACCTCGGGGTGGTCACCGGCCTGCTTCCGCCAAAAGGGGTTGGCCTTCCTTTCATCAGCTACGGCGGATCCAATCTGGTCCTTTGCCTCGCGTCCCTCGGGATCCTTCTTTCCCTTCACCGTCAGGCCCATTACCGCGAGGAGGCGCGGAGCCGCCGCCTCGTCGGAGGCCGGAGGTGATCTTGGCCATGGGACGACTCGCGATCGCCTGCGGCGGCACGGGGGGGCATCTCTTTCCCGGGTTGGCCATCGCCGAAGCCGTCCGCCGCCGCGGCCACGACGTCCGCTTCTTTATTTCCGCCAAACCGGTCGACCGCCGGGCGCTCCGCGGGGCGGGGGAGTCGGCAAACGGCGTTGAAATCCCCGCGGTTGGATGGACCGGCCTGTTCGGGGCGGTCTCTTTTGTCATCCGCCTGCTCCGCGCGGTCCGCCAGGCCGGCGAGGAGCTTTCCAGATTCAAGGCCGACGCCCTTCTCGGCATGGGCGGCTTCGTTTCCGCGGCCTCCGTCGGCGCGGCCCGTCGCGGGGGAATTCCTTATTTTCTCCATGAGTCCAACGCCATCCCCGGCCGCGCCACCAAGTTTCTTTCCGCCGGCGCCAAAAGGATGTTTGTCGGCTTCGAGGCCTGTGGCCGTCATCTCCCCAAGGCCAGCGTGCAGGTCACCGGCACGCCGGTGAGAGGCCGCCTTGGAAAAATTTCCAAGGAAGAGGCTTTGAAAAAGCTGGGGCTGCATCCGAAGCGTCACCTCGTGGCGATTCTGGGCGGGAGCCAGGGGGCGAGGGGAATCAATGAGGCGATGCTCCGTGGCCTGTCCGCACTCAAGCCGCTCGCGAACACGATCCAAATTCTACACCTCGCCGGCGAAGCCCATGCCGAAAAAGTGCGCCATGGTTACGAACACTCCGGCTTTAGCGCGGTGGTGCTTGGTTTCTGTGACGACATGGATGCCGTCTATGCGGCGTCCGACCTGGTCGTCTCCCGGGCCGGGGCCGGCACCTTGGCCGAGCTGGCCGCCTGTGGCGTGCCTTCCATCCTCGTGCCGTTTCCCGCGGCCGTGGACGACCACCAGACCGCCAATGCCCACGCCTACGCCGACCAGGGCGCCGCCGAGATCGTGGCGGAAAAAAACCTGATTGGGACCGAGCTCGGCCAGCGGATCGCACGCCTGTTGGGTGACAGCGTCCGCCAGGAGCACATGCGCCGCGCCGCCCAAAGACATTTTACCCCCGGGGCCGCCGAGAAAATTGCCGAGGAGATCGCCCATGTCCTTTGACGCGAAGAGCTGGACCCAGGGCCGGAGAAAGATTCACCTCATCGGGATCGCCGGCTCCGGCATGACCCCGCTCGCGGACATCTTTGTCGACCTCGGTCACGAGGTGACCGGCTCCGACCTGAAGGAAGCGCCCGAGCGCCTGCGTGACCGTGGAGTCATCATGGCGATCGGTCACCGTGCGGAAAATCTCGGCCAGGCCGAAGTGGTGATCGCCTCGGCGGCGGTGCCGGAGACCAACCCTGAGTGGGCCGAGGCCGGCAGGAAGGGGATTCCCCGCCTGCGCCGGATCGAGGTGCTCGCCCAGCTCGCCACGCTCAAGAAACTCGTCGCCGTCCTTGGTTCCCATGGGAAGACCACGACCTCCACGATGCTCGCCCACATCTGGAAAGAGGCGGGTCAGGATCCCTGCTTCTATCTCGGGGGTTACGCCCCCTCGCTGGGCGCCTCGGGCGCGTGGAAAAGCGGCGAATGGCTGGTGGCGGAGGTGGATGAGAGCGAAGGAGCGCCCGCCCAGCTCAAGCCGGCTGCCGCGATCCTGCTGAATGCCGACCACGAGCATGCCGACCGCTACGCCAACGAAGAGGCGGTGGTGGAGGCGTACCGGAAAGTCCTCGGCCAGATCTCCGGCCCGCTCGTCGTGGTGGCCAAGGAGGAGAAGGCGGCGATGGAGGCGGCCGCAAAGGTTGCCGGAAAAAAAACCTTTGGATGGGAAAAGAGCGGGGCGGATTACCTCGGGACCTGGAAAGGGGAGCACCAGAGCGGCGTCCACTTCACCGCCAAAAAAGGCGCTGAGGATCTCGGTAGCTTTCACGTGGCGGCTCCCGGACGGCACAACGCCGGCAACGCCCTTGGCGCGCTGGCGCTGGCCCGGGAAGCGGGACTTGAGTTGGAAAAGATCCGCCAGGGGTTGGCTGCGTTCCGCCGGGCCGATCGTCGTTTTGAGGTTGTCCTGGCCACACCCGAGCTGGAGGTGGTGGATGACTATGCCCACCACCCGCGCGAAGTCTCCGCGACGATCGAGGCGGCCAAGGCCCGGGGCCGGAAACGGGTGGTGGCTGTCTTTCAGCCGCACCGGCATACCCGCCTCTCCACCTTTTTGGGTGGCTTCGTGGAGGCGCTGGCCCGGGCTGATGCCGTGGTGGTGTTGCCCGTCTACTCGGCCGGGGAGAAAGCGATCGAGGGTTCCGGCTCCGCCGTTCTGGCCACGCGGTTGGCGGAGGCAAAGGTTCCCGTCGAACTGGCGAATTCGATGCCCGAGGCACGGACGATCCTTGGAAAGATCTGGCAGGAGGGAGATTTGTTTCTCGTGATGGGGGCAGGCGACTCCACGCACTTGGCCCACCGGATCGCCGTGGAGGCGCCGTTGTTTCTGGAGATTCGTAAGCTGGTAGCGGGGCAGGGGGAGGTTCGCTGGTACGAGCCGATGACCAAGCACACCACCATCCGGATCGGCGGGCCGGCCCAGGTCTGGTTTGAGCCGGACTCCGAGGATTCCCTTGCCCGGGTGGTGCGTCATTGTGCCGGCAAAAAGATCTCCCTCACTGTGATCGGCCGCGGCAGCAACCTGCTGGTGCGTGATGGCGGTCTGCCGGGGGTGAGCGTGAACCTCGGCAAACCCGGCCTGAGCAAGATTGAGGCGGTTGACGGCAAGATCCGGGCCGGAGCGGGGGCGCGGCTCAAGCAGATCGTGGCCGCGGCCAAGGCGGCGGGGATCGGCGGGCTCGAGTTCATGGAGGGGATTCCCGGGGCGCTTGGCGGCGCGATGCGGATGAACGCCGGCGCCATGGATTCGTGGACCTTTGAGGTGGTGGAGGCCGTCCGGGTGATGGATCGAAACGGGCATGTGAAAGAGGTGCCGGCCGCCGAGTTCGAGGTGAAGTACCGCAAGGTGCCGCGGTTGGAGACTGACATCGCGGTGGGCGCCATCCTGAAGGGCAGCGCGGTCCAGCCGGAGGAGATCGCGGAACGCCTGAAAAAATACAGTCGCAAGCGTTGGGATTCCCAGCCGGCTGCCCCCAGCGCGGGGTGTATCTTCAAGAACGCCGCCACCATCCCGGCCGGCAAGCTGATCGACGAGCTGGGCCTGAAGGACACGGCGGTGGGCGGGGCGCGAATTTCGCCGGTCCACGGCAACTTCATTGTGAACCAGGGCGGGGCCAAGGCGGCCGACGTTCTGGCGCTGATGGACAAGGTGCGCGCCCGGGCCAAGGCCGACCGCGGGATCGAACTCGAGCCCGAGGTGATCGTGTTGGGGGTGGACGAATGAAGCCGGAGAAGATGAAGGTGTCCGTGCTGGCCGGCGGCGTCTCCGGAGAACGGGAGGTTTCCCTTCGCAGCGGTGCGGCCGTGGCCAAGGCGTTGCGTTCCATCGGCGTGAAGGTGCTGGAGGTGGACGTGAAGGAGAAGGGGCTGAAGGTTCCGCAGGGCACGGACATTTGCTTTCTCTGTCTGCACGGCACCTACGGGGAGGACGGGGAGGTGCAACGGGAGTTGGAAGCCGCGGGCATGCCTTTCACGGGGAGCGGATCGGAAGCCAGTGCGCTGGCGTTCGACAAGCTCAAGGCCCGGGATGCGATGGTCGCGGCCGGCGTACCCATGGCGGAGAGCCAGGAGTGGACCCCTGAATGTGACTGGACGCCGCCCTACGTCCTTAAGCCCGTGGCCAGCGGTTCCAGCTTGGGCACCTTTCTCGTCCGCACCGAGGAGGAGGCCAAGAAAGCGGTGAAGGAGGCGAAGAAGTGGAAGGAAAGCGGGATGATGATCGAGCGGTTGATCGAGGGTGCGGAGATGACCGTGGGGATCCTGGGCGAGCAGGCGTTGCCGGTCATCGAAGTCCGCCCGGCCAAGGGTTTCTACGACTACCAAAACAAGTACACCTCCGGTGCGACCCAGTATCTCTGCCCCGCGCCCATCCCGAAGGAGAAGGCGCAGGAGCTGCAGGAGCTGGCGTTGAAGGCGCACCTGGCACTGGGGTGTGAGGTGCTCTCCCGCGTGGACATCATGGTGGATGCGGAAGGGAAACCGCATGTGCTCGAGGTCAACACGCTCCCGGGGATGACGGATCTCAGCCTCCTACCCAAGGCCGGCCGCGCCGGGGGGATCGATTTCACCACCCAATGCCTGCGGATCCTCGAGCTGTCCTGGGCCCGCTTCCACAAAGGAGCCAAAGTATGAAGATTAAACCTATTGCCCGTTGGGTGGCCGGTCGCCGGCCGCGTTCCCGCCGGGCCCGCCATGTCCTCCATGCGAAAATGAACGGGAAGGCCCAGGCCCGGGAACTCAGCCGCCGGGTGGGCCTCGCGATCCTCGTGGCCGCCTCCCTCTCGATGGTGGCGCTGGTCACCTCCATCGGAATGGATGTGATCCTCGGGACGCTCCTGTACCGGAATCCGGACTTCACCCTCCGTCGGTTCCAGATCGAGCAGCAGGGGAAGATCGGCAAGGGGGAGCTCGTCAGCGCCGCCGGGGTCCGCATCGGCCAAAACCTGTTGAACCTCTCGCTCGACGAAGTGGCTACCAACCTCCAGCGCCTGCCCAATGTGGCCGCCGTCCGGATCGAGCGGCGCCTGCCCGACACCCTTTACTTTTTCGTGGAGGAGCGTCGCCCTGTGGCCCTGATCTGCCCGACGCCCACTGCCGGCACCACCTTGGCCCAGCCCACCTTCTACATCGACGCCCGCGGCTTCGTCCTGAAGCCCAAGCCCGGGGAAAAGCTGATGTCGCTGCCCATCATCCGCGGGATCTCCTCCGACGAGGTGGTGGAGGGGGAGAGAACGAACAATCCCGAGCTTCGCGCCGCCCTGAACTTCCTCCAGGCCGTGCCGCTCGCCCAGGTGCGCGACGGGCTGGATTTCTCCGCCATCCGGATCGAAGGTCCGGGCCGCTTTCTGATTTCCACGCCCCGCGGTGGGAAGATCCGTTTCCGCTCGGGCAACCTTGAGGAGCAGTTCGACCGACTCACCGTCATCTTCAACTACGCGGAAAACCATGGGCGTTTTGTCCATACGGTGGATCTGACGCCCGAGCGAAATGTGCCCGTCACTTTTCTGAACTAACGGAGAAACCAACCATGATCATGCGCCGCACCCCCTCGAACGAAATCATCATCGCTGCCGACCTCGGTACCCAGAAAATGGCCGTGGCCGTGGCGGAAATGGCCGGCGACGGCTCCCTCACGC
>CAZURF010000011.1:0-26794 GCA_964623555.1 uncultured Akkermansia sp.
AAGAGTCATCCCGGGCTCCAGCCGGATCGTTCGACCGCCAGTCCCTTTCCACCAAGAGCCGTTAAGGCTTCCTCCGCCTTAGGCGACCTCTCCCATCGGGGAGTTTTTCACCCCAGAAACTTTTCATTTTTCTAAAAAAAGGCCGCATCCTTTTCCCAAAACCGTGGTTTAATCCCTTATGGCCATGGCCACCCTGCCCGCCTCGGCTTGGGACACCCAAAAGGCAGGCGTGCTTTTACAGAGGGCCGGATTCGGGGGGACCCCCACCGAGGTGGAGGCCTTGGCGGCCATGGAACCGCAGCAGGCGGCAGCTTCCCTCCTGGGATCGACTGAGCCAGCCAAGACCGACCCTCCGCCCTCCATCCTGAAGCCCAGCCTGAACGATAAGCTGCGAACCGAGCGCAACCGGCTCCGCCTGATGAGCACCAAGGTTGCGGAGGAAAAAAGCCGGGAAATCCTCCGCGTGATTCGTGCCGAGCAGGAAAAGCGCCTGACCGATTTGCGGGGGTGGTGGCTCGATCGCATGGCGGATCCGGCTACGGCCGCCCACGAGAAGATGGTGCTTTTTCTCCACGGCCACTTCGCCACCAGCGAGGAGAAGGTCAAAAACCCGGCGCTCCTTTACCAGCAAAACCGGTTATTTCGCGAAAAGGCCTTGGGCTCCTGGTCGGAGCTCGTGCTCGGGGTGGCCCAGGATCCGGCCATGCTCATTTATCTCGACGGCGCCCGCAGCCGGTCGGAGCAGCCCAATGAGAATTTTGCGCGCGAGCTTTTCGAACTCTTTACGCTCGGGGAAGGCAACTACACGGAAAAGGACGTGCAGGAGGCAGCCCGGGCTTTCACGGGGTGGTCGGTCAGACTTCGCCCTAAACCCGGCGAAGTGATGGACGAGGAAACCCATGTGCCCTCTTTCACGATCAACCGCAAATGGCACGACACGAGGCCCAAACGGATTTTCGGAAAAACCGGCAGCTTTGACGGGGCGGATGTCGTGCGGCTCACCCTCCGTCAACCTGCCGCCTCCCGCTGGATCACCGCCAAGCTTTGGCGCTTCTACACGGGAAGCTCTCCTTCCGACGAACTGCATCGGGAACTCGTCCGCGCGTGGGATGCCGCGAAGGGTCAGTTGCGCCCTTTTCTTCTCGGCCTTTGGACTCACCCGGAATTTTACGCTCCCGCTTTGGCGAGGCAGCGGGTCAAGTCTCCGGTCGAATGGCTGGTGGGTCTCTGCCGCCAACTGGGCCGTCCCCTGCCCGCGCCCGCGCTGGCCTCGGAAATGACCGCCCAGCTGGGACAGAAACTTTTCGCCCCGCCCAACGTCAAGGGCTGGGATGGCGGCATCACCTGGATCAACACCGCCAGCCTGGAGAAAAGATATGAATATGGATCGTGGCTGGTCGGCGGGACGGTCGGCATGAGGCGGTTGGGCGACATGGATCTTGGCCGGTTGGCCATCCAAAGCGGTTTGCTGGAAGTGCCCCGCCCCATGATGGAGGGGGTTGCGGGGGAGGAGCCCAACTTGAAAAAGGCGTTTGCGGAAAAACGGAAGGCCGCCGCCCTGCAGGCCCGCAAGCTGCTGGCCATCCCCCCGGCTTCCCTCGCCACCCTGGCCGGACGGGAGGAACGCCAGAATCCCGACCTTCTCATCGAACAACTCAGCGCCCGTCTGCTGCCGGGAGAAAGCCCTCCGCCGGAAATCCAGTCGCGTTTCCGCAAGGCCGCCGGCGCAACGACCCCCCTGACGGACGCCGCTGTGCGACAGACCGTCCTCGCAATCGTCCAAAGCCCGGTCTACCAGCTGGGATGAGAAAGGGGCACCCATGAAAGAACCTCTGCTGAAAACACGCCGGGAATTCCTGCGCACGGGCTTGCTGGGCAGTTCCCTCTGTTGGACCGTGCCCAGCTTCCTGCAAAACACCATGCTCTCCCTGCATGCGGAGGCGGACGGCCAGCTGGTTCAAGGCGTGACCGGCCGGGACGGACAGATCCTCGTCGTCCTGCAGCTGGCGGGCGGAAACGACGGCCTCAATACTGTGGTTCCGATCGGGGATGACGACTATCGGCGCGCCCGACCCTCCCTCGCCTTGAGAGAGAAACAGGTCCTGCCACTGGGGGCCAAGGCCAAGGTCGGCCTCCACCCGGCTCTCGCCGGTTTGGCACGATCCTTTGAGGAGGGAAATCTCGCGGTCGTGCAAGGGGTAGGTTACCCCAACCCCAACCGCTCCCATTTCCGCTCCACGGAAATCTGGGCCACCGGAACCGATGCGGAAAAATCATCCTCCACCGGCTGGATCGGCCGCTATTTCGACAACGCCTGCTCCGGTTGTGATGCCGCCGTGGGAATCACGTTGGGATCCCAAACCCCGCAGGCCTTCTCCGCCAAAACCCCCAAGGGGGTGCTTTATGAGGCCGGCGGGGGCAGACGGCGCCGACTCGGCGCCGATGGCGAGCCGGAAGCCGACGGATCCATGGCCATGAACATGGACAATGACCCCGAGGAGGGCCCGGCCGGTGGCTCCATTGGGGACATCGCCGGTTCTTCCGGAAAAATCGATGCCCTGGATTTTCTCGAGCGGACCGAAATGGATGTCCAGGTCACCCAAAAGGAGATCGCGGCCGCCTCCGGTCGCGGAAAGAACGGCGTGCCCTATCCGGGCTCTTGGTTGGGTAACCAGTTTGCCCTCATTTCCCGCCTTATCGCCGGCGGCCTCAAAACCCGCATCTACTATGTTTCCCAGGGCGGTTACGACACCCATACCGGCCAAGCTGGGGCTCACGAACGCCTTCTTCGGGAAATGGGCGACGCGGTGTCGGCTTTCCTGGCCGATCTCAAGGCGCAAGGGAATCTCGGACGCGTCACCCTCATGACCTTCAGTGAGTTCGGGCGGCGGGTGAAGGAAAACGCCAGTGGCGGAACCGACCACGGCGCCGCAGCACCGCTCTTTCTTGCCGGGGGCGGTGTAACCGCCGGTCTGCTTGGAAAAATGCCCTCCCTTGCCCCCCGCGATCTCGACGATGGGGACGTGAAATTCAACGTCGATTTTCGTTCCGTCTACGCGACGGTTCTGGAGAAACACCTCGGGGTGAAATCCGACCCCATCCTCGGCCGGGCCTTCCCCTTGCTGCAGGCCTACGGCGGATCCGCCTAGGGCTTCGCTTCTGCCTCGGTTGCCGGTCCCTCGGCCGCCGGCGTTTCCCCGGCGACCGGCTGCGGAGCCGCCTCCGCCTCCACCTTCACAAACTTGACCGGCCCTTTCCGGCCCAGGCCGTTCTTCCAGGTTCCTTCCAGGGTTTTGGCATCCGAGGAAATCTGCAGATCCAGCTCCACTTTGGGATCAAAGCTCGGTTTGGGCAGCGTGGTGTAGGTGATGGGAATCTTGGCCCGCGAGCCTTCGATCTTCGCCCCCTTGCTGTGCCATACGCCCGGACCTCCCCCCGCCCAAACGCCGTAACCCGCCACGTGAATCGTCGCTCCATCCTGCGAAATGATGACGACCGACTGCCCGATCCCTGCGGCGGTGTTTTTCCAAAGTCCGGCCAGCTGCGCCTGTTGCGCCCAACCGGTTCCCGCCAACCCCAGCCATCCCACCAGAAGGAGTCTTTTCATGCGCGCGATCGTGGCGAGCCGCTTCCCCCCCGCAAGCCGTAACTCCGACCCCGGGAACCGAGCAGTCTGTCCGCGGCTTCCCGGACCTTTCCGCCCGCTCCACGAAGCGCATCCATCGCCCGCTCCTGACTTGCTCCGGTCAGAAGCCGCACCAACCGCACGGCCCGAGCCCTCAACTTTTCGTTCGAAGGAACCACATTCACCATCAAATTGTCATACACCCTCCCCAGCCGGATCATGGCCACGGAGCTGAGGATGTTGCAGACCATTTTGGTGACGGTCCCGGCTTTCAGCCGGGTGGATCCGGCAATCAACTCCGGCCCCACATCCAGCCGCACCACGGCATCGGGCCGGATCCCGGTCTTGGCGGGCTTCCAATTGGAATGGGCGGTGACCAGCACCGTCTTGGCCCCGGAACGGGCCCCCTCGGCCAAAGCGCCGTGCACAAACGGCGTCCGTCCGCTGGCGGTCAGCCCGACTAAAACATCCTTTCGCCCGATCCGGCGCTCCCGCACCGCCCGGGCCCCGGCTTCCCCATCGTCCTCCGCACCCTCCTGGGCCCGAAAAATCGCTTCCGGACCTCCCGCCAAAATGGCCTGCACCTCCTCCGGATCGGCATGAAAAGTCGGCGGCATCTCGCTGGCATCCAAAACTCCCAGCCGACCGCTGGTTCCGGCACCGACATAAATCAGCCGCCCTCCCCGGTGCAATGCCGCGGAAACCAGCGACGCCGCCCGGCCAATCTCCCTGGACGCCTTTCGCAACGCGCGACTTGTCTCCCTTTCTTCCTCCACAAAAAGCTTCACCAGCTGGCCCACTGACTTTTGGTGTAGGCCGCGGGAGCGGGGGTTGGACCGCTCGGTAGGCAACGACTCCACCTCGACAAATTTTCCATCGGGTCGGGAGGGAGAAAGCCTTCCCGACCAACCCGCCATGGTCGCGGCACCCACCTCCCCGGATATTTTCAGGGGAACCAGCCGCGCCCCCGGCAAACGCTCTGCCACTGAGGCGGCAAAGCTCTTCCGGTAAAAATCGTCGTCGAAAAGTCCTCCGGTCAGCGCCACCCGAGGACGGCGCACCCGCAGCCGCTCCGCCAGTTCTCCCAGCCGGTCGGCCAATCCGTCGACGGCCTGCTGCACAGTCGTCCGCGCCAAGACGTCGCCCCGCGCGGCTGCGCGCAGGACCACCGGGGCAAAGCCCGCCAGCCACTCTTTCCCCGTCCGCCGGTAAACCTCCCGAAGAAGCCGGTCCAAATCCGCCGCTCCGGCGTGGGCGAGAAGTCCGGCCGCCAAGTGCGGGGCTTGGCCGGTTCGGTCCCGCTCCCGGAACGCCGCCCGCAAGGCGCGCAAAGCCAGGTCATAGCCGCTGCCCGCATCCCCCAAAACGTGGCCGTGTCCGCCGGCGGAAAACTTTTTCCCCGCCACCCTGCCCACCACATTGCTACCGGTTCCCGCGATCACCAAAAATCCGTCTTCCTTCCCCCAGGCCGCTGCCAGGGCCGAGTCCGTGTCCTGCCCGACCGACACTTTTTTCACCCGGGGCCACACGCCCTGCAGGGCCGCGCGAATCAAGGTCATCTCCGCGGGGCCGCGTGCCCCGGCAAAGCCCCCCCCGATCGCCTGGGGCGCACAGGGCAGGCGGGCGGCAATTCGCCGAAAGATTTTTTGCAGCCCCTCACGCCCCGCCAGGAGGACGTTCCCGGGGCCTTCCACCCCATTCGCCAGCCTCCGGCCCCGCGGATCGAGGAGAATCCAGCGGGTTTTGGTTCCGCCCCCCTCAATGCCCAGCACCGGGCCGGCTTCTTTCACGTTGCCCTGCTTCACACCACGCCCAAAATGCCCTCCCGATGCACCGCCTGCGATGGAAAAACTTCCGGATCCCCGCCTTGTACTATGCCGCGATCCTGAGCGTCTCGTTGATCCCTCGCTCGGGCGTGGAAAAGGTGGATTCCTTTCTTCCTCTTCCCAACGACAAGGTTCTCCATTTGGCGGTCTATACGGGCTTCGGCTTCGTGCTGGGAGGACTTCCCTATTCGCCCATGGCGGTGGGCACGGTTGGATCGTTGCTCGGCGCCCTCGATGAGCAGATCCAGCGTCTGGCCCCGGGCCGGGAGGTCTCCCTCGCGGATTGGGTGGCCGATCTCCTGGGCATCTCCCTGGGACTGGCCCTGCGGCGCCGCTTTCGTCCATGAGTTCCGGCCCCACCCAGCGCTACGCCAAACTCCTCGAGGAGGTCCGCCGCCATGACCGGCTCTACTATGTCGAGGCCCGTCCGGAGATTTCCGATGCGGCCTATGACCGCCTCTATCGGGAGCTGCAGGATTTCGAAAAAGCCCACCCAGGCTTGGTCGACGAAAACTCCCCCACCAGGAAGG
Organism: uncultured Akkermansia sp.; assembly: GCA_964623555.1. Lineage (GTDB taxonomy): Bacteria > Verrucomicrobiota > Verrucomicrobiia > Methylacidiphilales > Verrucolacustridaceae > Verrucolacustris. The sequence continues at coordinate 5,982 of CAZURF010000011.1, forward strand.
TTGGCGGGGCCCCGCTCGACTCCTTTCGCACGGTCCGGCACGCCGTGCCCATGCAGAGCCTCAACAATACCTACAGCGAAGAGGAGCTGGGGGAGTTTCTCGACCGCGTGGCCAAGAATCTTCACGGGCAAGCCGCGGAGTTTGCCATCGAACCCAAGGTCGACGGAGTTGCCGTCAGCGTCCGCTACGAACAGGGCCGCCTCGTGCAGGGCCTGACCCGCGGGGACGGCGAAAAAGGCGATGACATCACGGAAAATCTTAAAACCATCCGGAATCTTCCCCTCTCCGTTCAGGGCCTGCCCAAGGTCATCGAATTCCGGGGTGAAGTCTATCTTCCCGAACCGGCCTTCGCCGCCTTGAACCGCGCCCGCGAAAAGGCGGGAGAAGCCCTTTTTGCCAACCCCCGCAACGCCGCGGCGGGCACCCTGAAGCTGCTGGACTCCCGCGAGGTCGCCCGCCGCCCGTTGGCCGTGGTCTTTTACGGCCTTGGGGAGGTGGTTGGCACCAAGGCCGACTCCCAGGTGGAGTTACACCGCCAAATCGCCCAATGGGGCCTGCCGGGTCACACCTGGTTCCGGCATGTCAAAGGGGCGGAGGGGGTGCTGTCGGCGGTCCGGGAACTCGACCGGGACCGCGCCAAGTTTCCCTTTGCCACGGATGGAGCGGTGGTGAAGGTCAGCCGTTTTGACCAACAAAAGGTGCTGGGCGCAACCGACAAGGCCCCTCGTTGGGCGATCGCCTACAAGTATGCGCCGGAACAGGCGGAAACCCGCCTGCATGCCGTCACCTTCCAGGTTGGCCGCACCGGGGTGATCACCCCGGTGGCGGAACTGGAGCCGGTCCAACTCAGCGGCACCACCGTAACCCGGGCTACTCTGCATAATTTTGAGGAAATTGGCCGCAAGGACATCCGCGTGGGCGACCTGGTCACCGTCGAAAAAGCGGGGGAGATCATCCCCGCCGTGATCTCGGTGAACCTGAAAAAAAGGCCGAAAGACTCCCGCCCAATTCACCCACCCAAACAGTGCCCGGTCTGCGGAGGCTCGCTGCGGAAGGAAGAGGTTTTTCTCCGCTGCACCTCGCGGGACTGCGTGGGGCAGTTGAAAAGGCGCCTCCAACATTTCGCCCACCGCGGGGCCATGGACATCGAGGGCCTGGGCGAGGTCATGGCCGGCCAGCTGATCGATGCCGGTCTGATTCAACATCTGGAACAGATTTACGAGCTGACGCAAGAACAGCTGTCCGGTTTGGAGCGCATGGGCGAAAAGTCGGCCACTAATCTCGTGGAGGGCATCCGGGCCAGCAAGGGGCGCCCCCTCGGACGGCTGATTTTTGGCCTGGGCATCCCCCAGGTCGGCGCCGTGTTGGCGGAAGCCCTCTCCCGCCATTTCGAATCCATGGAGAAACTGGCGCAAGCCGGCGTGGAGGACCTCGTCCAGGTGAAGGATGTGGGACACAAGGTGGCGGAGGAGATCGTGGCTTTCTTCCAAGAACCTTCCACCCGCCGTCTTCTCACGGCGCTGAAAAAGGCCGGATGCAACCTCACCGCCCTGCCGGAAGAGCTGGCGGTCCGGGGGGGGGTCTTTTCCGGAAAAAAGTTTGTGATCACCGGAACCTTGAGCGCTCCGCGGGAGGATTTTACCCGCCGGATCCAGTCCCTGGGCGGCGCGGTTTCCGGTTCCGTCAGCGCCAAAACAGATTTTCTTTTGGCCGGGGAGGAGGCGGGTTCGAAACTGGACAAGGCCAAGGCCCTGGGCGTCCGGATTCTTTCGGAAAAAGAGTTCGAAAAGCTTGCTGGCTCGGAATCCTAGGCGCGATAATCCGACCCATGGATCTCCGGAATTACCGCCGACGACTCGCGGGTCTCGTGATGCTCGGTCTTTTTTCCACGGATCTTCTTTTCTCCCAGTCCAGCCCGGGGGCGGCCGAGGACGCCGAGGCGGAGCGCAGGAAAATCCTGAAGGCTGCGGATCAGGTCGACCGCATGGATGCGGCCGTCGAGGACATGAAGGCCCGCATCTCCTCGCTGGAAAAAGTCCTCGAAGAGCTCAAGCAGCAGTCCAACTCCCTTAAGGAAAGCCTGGTCAGCGCCGCCGCCCAGTCGAAGAAGGAGAAGGACAGCTTGCTGGAGGAAGTTTCCAAAATGATCGCCGAGAGGAAGGCCAAGGAGGGCTCCGCCGCCCCCGCTCCCCCAAAACCCGCCGAGCGGGAGGGCTACGAGCATACCGTGGCCAAGGGGGATACCCTCAGCTCAATCGTGCAGGCCTATAACAAGGAGTACGGGCTCAAGCTCACCGTCGACTCCCTCCGGAAGGCGAACCAACTTTCCAAAGATGCCCCCCTGAAGGTGGGCCAGAAACTCCTCATCCCTTCCAGTTAGACCGCCCATGGCCTCCCCTGCCTCCGTCTTCCGGCTGCAAAAAGTCCAGACGGGCCGGGTGCTCGGCCCCATGGATCTCGACCATCTCAAGGCTCTCGCCAACCAGTCGCTGATCGCTCCGGACGATCTGGTGCAGGTGGATGAGGGCGTCTGGCAAAAGGCCCCCGAGGTGACGGAGCTTGAGATGCTTTGGATGGTCGAACCTCTCGACGGCCCCCGCTACGGCCCGACCACCGCCGGCACGATTGCGGAATTTCTTCAAAGCGGCCAGCTCGGAGGCTCGGAACTGGTCAGCCACACCCGCACCAAGGAAACCTACACGGTCACGGAATTTCTTGATGAAATCAGGCGCCGGCGCGACGCCAAGCTCAAGAGCCGCACCATCAAGCTCGAGGACGCGGCGGAGCCCGCCTCGGCGTCCATCGCTCCCAGCCCCGCGTTTGACGCGGCGCTGCGTCTCCGCATCCGCCAACTGGAAACCGATCTCGCCGAGGCCAAAAAGCTTCTCGAAAGGCAGTCCGCCGAACTGGCCCGTCTGCGCAACACCGGTTCCGGGCTTTCGATTTGACCCTGCGGCGCGATCGCCGCTACTCTTTCCAGTTCAACATCTTCCCTTATGCGTCACACCATTTCTGTCGTGGTTCAAAACCGGTTCGGGGTGCTCACCCGGATCGCCGGTCTCTTTAGCGGACGCGGCTTTAACATCGACACTCTCAACGTCGGCCCCACCCAGAACGACAAGATTTCGCGGATGACCATCGTGGTCGTCGGGAACGACCAGGTTCTCGAGCAGGTGGTCAAACAGCTCAAAAAGCTGGTCGATGTGCTCGAGGTCCATGACTTCAAGGATGGCGATGTCATCGACCGGGAGCTGATCCTCCTCAAGGTGAAGGCCAACTCCTCCACCCGCCCGGAGGTGATGCAGATTTGCGACATCTTCCGCGCCAAAATCGTCGACGTGCAGTCCGCCAGCCTCGCCATCGAGGTGACCGGCGACGAGAGCAAGATCGACAAGTTTCTCGCCCTGATGAAACCCTTCGGAATCCTCGAACTGAGCCGGACGGGCCGGATCGCCCTGCCCCGCCGCTGAACCTTTCCACCCCAACCCCCAAAGGAGAACCACCCCATGCCCGCCCGCATCTATCACGACTCTGACGCCAACCTTGCGCCCCTGAAAAAACGGAAGGTGGCCGTCATTGGTTTCGGCTCCCAAGGCCATGCCCACGCCCTGAATCTCAAAAACAGCGGGATCCGCGTGACCATCGGTCTCTACCGGGGCAGCAAATCCATCCCCGTCGCCAAAAAGCATGGCTTCAAGGTTCTGCCCACCGCCGAGGCCGTTCGCGGCGCCGATGTGATCTTTGTCGCCGTGCCCGACCTCAAAATTCCCTCCGTCTACGAAAAGGACATCGCCCCGAACCTCCGCAAGGGCCAGTGCCTCCTGTTCAGCCACGGCTTTGCCATCCATTACAAAACCGTGCGGCCGCCCAAGAATGTCGACGTGATTCTGGTCGCCCCGAAGGGACCCGGACACATCGTGCGCCGCCAGTATCAGGAAGGTCGCGGGGTGCCCGCGCTTTTTGCCGTGCAGCAAAATCCCACCGGCCAAGCCCGCGCCATCGCCCTAGCCTGGGCCCGGGGCATCGGCTCGACCCGCGCCGGCGTGCTGCAGACCACCTTCAAGGAGGAGACCGAGACCGACCTCTTTGGCGAACAGGCCGTCCTCTGCGGCGGGACCTCCGCCCTGATTCAGGCCGGTTTCGAGGTTCTCGTGAAGGCCGGCTACCAGCCTGAGGTCGCTTACTTCGAGGTGCTGCACGAGCTCAAGCTGATCGTCGACCTGATCAACGAGTCCGGCATCGCCGGGATGCGCTTCTCCATTTCCGAAACCGCCAAGTACGGGGACGTGACCCGCGGCCCCCGCGTCGTGGATGCCCGCACCAAAAGGGCCATGCAGGCTGTCCTGCAGGAAATCCGCAATGGCAAATTTGCCCGCGAATGGATTCGGGAGAGCCGGACCGGCATGAAGCGCTATCACCGCCTGCTGAAACAGGGGGAGAAGCATCCGATTGAAAAGACCGGCCAGCGTCTGCGGGCCCTCATGCCTTGGATCCGCCGCCGGAATCTCAAAGGCGCCCAAGCCGCGTACTAAGACGGATCCCAGCCGGGTTTCGGGGGTAGTTTCCCGGTCTCCTCCGGGGATGCAAAAGGGACCCGTTCGGGCTAGGCTCAGGGAATGAGCGAGCGAATCCTCATTTTTGATACGACGCTGCGGGACGGCGAGCAGTGCCCCGGCGCAGCCATGACCCAGCGGCAAAAGCTGGAGGTGGCCCGCCAGCTGGCCCGCCTGGGTGTCGATATCATCGAGGCAGGTTTCCCCATCGCCAGCCAGGGGGACTTTGAATCCGTCCGCGAAATCGCCCGGACCGTTCGCGGCCCGGTCATCTGCGGATTGGCCCGCTGTGTCCCGGCCGATATCGACGCCGCGGGCGCCGCCGTTAAACCCGCCGGCAAGCAGGGCCGCATCCATGTGTTTCTCGGCACCAGCAAAATTCACCGCGAATTCAAGTTAGGCAAGGCCCGCGGGGAGATCCTGCGCCTCGCCGCGGAAGGCGTGCGTCGGGCGCGCAAATTCACCACCAATGTGGAGTTCTCCCCCGAGGATGCATCCCGCACGGAAATCGATTTCCTGATTGAGGTGGTGGAGGCCGCCTTGGAGGCCGGCGCCACCACGATCAACCTCCCCGATACCACCGGGTACGCCACGCCGGATGAATACGGCCGGATGTTCCGGGAAGTGATCGCCCGCGCACGGGGAGCCGACAACGCCGTTTTCAGCACCCACTGTCACAACGACCTTGGTTTAGCCGTGGCCAACTCCCTCGCCGGGGTTCTGGCCGGGGCGCGGCAGGTGGAGTGCACCTTGAACGGGATTGGCGAACGGGCTGGCAACGCCGCGCTTGAGGAGATCGTCATGGCCTTGCGCACCCGCCACGACGCCCTGGGAGAGCTCACCACCGGGATCGAGACCCGCGAGATTGTCCGCACCTCCCGGTTGGTTTCCGCCTCCTGCAGCTTTCCGGTGCCACGCAACAAGGCGATTGTCGGCCTGAACGCTTTTGCCCACAGCTCCGGCATTCATCAGGACGGGATCCTGAAAAAAAGGGAAACGTACGAGATCATGGATCCGGAGGAGGTTGGGTGGGGCAAAACCGAGCTCCCCCTCACCAAGCACAGCGGGCGCGCCGCCGTGGCCTCCCGCCTGAAACATCTCGGCTACACGCTCAAGCCGGCGGAACTCCAGGCCGTCTTCACCCGCTTCAAGGAAATCGGCGACCGGAAAAAGTTTGTCTACGACGACGACCTCGTCTCCCTGGTGGGCGCCCAGATCCAGGTCGCCCGGGAAACCTATACGTTGGAGAAGCTTTCGGTGACCTGTGGAACCGGCGAAAAACCCGTGGCCAATATCACCTTGCGACACGGACGGAAGAGCCTTTCGGCCATCGGCACGGGGGATGGGGCCGTGGATGCCGTCTTAAAAACGATCGACCGGATGACCGGCCTGAAAGGTCACCTGGTGGATTACCAGGTTCGCGCCGTAACCGAGGGCAAGGATGCGGTCGGCGAGGTGAGTTTGAACGTCCGCTTTGAGACAAAGGCCGAACCTTCGGGCGGTCGTGCCGCCGCCACCGACGTGATTGAATCAAGCGCCCGCGCCTACTTGGCGGCGGTGAACCGCTGGCTGGCCGAGGGTGGCCGGGCTTCCCGCGGGAAGTCCCGGCGCACCCTGGCGCATCCTTAAACGTTTAGTCGAAGCTCGGATTGCGGGGGCCGCGGTTGTAGTCAAAGTCCCCTTCGGTACGTCCCGCCCGCTCGCTTTCCTCAATCTCAGCCCGGGGACCGCCCCGGTCATCGCGACGGGGGCCACGCTCCGGCCGCTCCCCCATCGATTTGGCCCCGTTGACGATCATCAGCCGGCCCATGAACTCGGAATCATGCAGCTTCTTGGCCGCTTCCTGAGCCCCTTCCAGGGTCTGCATCTCGACAAAGCCGAAGCCCTTCGAGCTCGAACCCTTGTCGCGGACAATCTCGACGTTACGAACCCCGGCTACCTTGCCGAAATAATCGAACAGGTCGCTTTCGGAGGCGTCGTAGGAGAGGTTGCCCACGTAGAGACGCGGGGTCAGAACCTCCTGCGGCGGGGCCGTGCGGGGTCCCCGCGGATTGCGCGGCGACTGCCCTTCCGTACGGGCCGGCCGGTGTTCTCCGCGGCCGGTGTCCCGGCGGGGGGAACCCCCGTTCAGGCCGAAAAGCTTTTTCAGCCATCCCCAGAAACCGCCCTTGGAAGGACTCCCGCTCCCGCGGGACTCGTGACGGAAACCGCCTCGGCTACCGCCGTGACGGTGGTGGCGCCGACGCCGGCGCTCGTGAGGACCGCCGCCCGAGCGGCGCCCTTGGTATGAATCGTAGCTCATGTTGTTTTCTGACGGCGGGAAGGAATGGCCCGTGCGGACCGACCGGACGAACGGCGCCCGGTTGGGGGAGGCGCGGCGGCTTGGTTCAGCCACCTAATGCAACCTGCCCCTTAGAGATTCTTTTGACTCTCGATTAGGTCTGCGGGATGGATTGGCGCGCTTTGAGGGATCCGAAATTGATCGAAGTGATCAGGGAAACCGGACCTTTGCGCCACTCAGGAAAACCTCCCGCCGTACTCCTTTCAAGGTGATATCATGACGAAAGCAGGTCCTTTTTACAAGAAATCTTAACTCTCTGGTGAAAAGGGCTTTAGGCGTGGGAAGCCTTGGCCTCGATCATCGCCGGGCTTCCCACATTCCCGCCGCTCAAATAGAAGCCAGCCGCCGCCTGCTGGGGCAACATCATCATGGCCAAGGCCTCTTTCCAGGTCCCGTCGACCCAGTAGGGGTTCCCGAGGAAGTCCCCGGTTTGACCAAACTCACCATAGAACCAGGTGTAGTTGTCGAGACCCTCGGCAAAACCGCCCGTCTGGGCAACCACCAGAGTTTGCCGCCCGTCATCGCCCATTTCCGTCTGGCAAATCAGCTCACCCCCATCCTGCAAGGTCCAGCGTACGTCCCAAAACGTGCTGTCCCCCTCCTTCCAGGTGGATCCATAGGCCTTCACCATTTGGGTGAGGGCACGGGCAAAACGGTTCCAGTCATCCAGGGCCCATTCGCTCGGCTGCAGGATCTGTTGCACCCGCTGGAGCCGGGTGCGCCACTCATGCGCAATCCTTCGAAGTTCGACCCGGCTAATCATGACTGATTTTAACGCCGCCGGTCGCCGGAGTCACCCTCGACCATCGAGAGCCGTTGCCGAACGGTCGTGATATCCTTGTCGTGGCGGTTGACCTGCGACTTGACCTGTTCGAGGGCGGAGAGTTGTTTGGCCAGTTGGGCGCCGGCGGAGTCCAGTCCACTTGCCAACTCCGCATCCCGCGCCTGCAGCTCTGCCAGGTCCTTGTTGAACTTCTGTTCCATCTGCGAAACGGTCACGCTTTGCTGCTGGATCTGCTTCCAGAGCACATAACCGCCGAAGGCGGACAGGGTGGCGCAGCCGACAATGATCAGCAAAAGGCCCAGACCGACCCCGCTGAGGATCGAGGTCACGGCACGCTGTTCCTTCCGCTGGCGGTCGATGCTGCGTTTCACGTTGAGGGCGGCGGGGGTGGATGCATTCATTTCGTTTTTTTCCTCCTGCGCAGACTCAAGCGGGGATACGTAGTTCGACGGCCTCGGGGGCCCCTTGATCACCACAACCTCGGGATCCCCCGAGGAGCTTCCGGTTGAGGAAGCTCCACTGCCAAAAGGCAGCTCTGGGTCCGTCGGTGTCGAAGACGAACTGATAGTGTCCCTCATGAGTCTGATGTACTACCAGTTGAGCACCCGGGAGTCGCTTGACCAGCGATTCCCAAATGGGTTTTTACCTATTTTATCTTAAAAACCGCGTCTTATCCTCTTCCTTTTTTGTCCTGCCCCACGCCGTCCACTGCGGGGCTCTCCCACCCTTTTCCCCGCCGGATCAGACTCTGGGCATTCAGCTGGAGCGCCTCTTCCGGGCGTTGCCACATTTTCTCCAAAATTGCGCAGATCGTTTCCACCTCCCCGCGGGAATGATCCTGGGCCACCCGCAGAAACTCCTCCGCGCTCTGGAACGGATACAGCCCGGGGCAACTCGCCGCCCGCGCTGCCAATTGGCCCAGGAGTTCATCCCGCCGCCGGACCCAGCTCTTTTCGCCTCCCATGGATCCATGTTCCCCGTTGCGCCTTTCGCCTGTCGAGTTTCCTTGGATATTTTTTTTTCTTTTCGACGGCAAAATGGAAAATTCCCGCAAGCTTTTTTCTCTCGGCCGATTCCTGGAGACAGGCAAAGTCAAGGGATGAAGATCGACGGGCGCGCTCTCGCCGCCGGGGCCGGTTTCGGCCTGCTCACTGCCGTCGGCCCATGGTTTCAAGGTCTGCCCTGGGCCGCAGCCGCCGGTTTTGCCGGCGGCCTTTTTCTAACCTACGCCTCCATCGGTTTGCTTGTGGCCGTTTTGCCGGACTTCGGCTCACGCATCCGCACCGGCGCCCTCATCGGCCTTCTCTACAGCATCCCGGGAGCCGTCTTTACCGCCGTCCCCTACCCCCTGGCAGAGAATGCTCCGGCCTACTACCGTGAATTTGTCGGCGGGGGACCCCGCGCCCTGCTGCTGACGTTGATCTTCGGCGCCTTGGCAGGGGCTGTGGCCGGATGGTGCCGCAAAAAAGTTTCCTGAAATGGGCTCACTCCCCTTTTTTAATCGTCTCAACGGTCTTCTTTACCGGCGCGAGTTCGCCCACCTGACCCCGCAGGATCGGAGCCTCGCCCGGGCCTGGATGCTTCAGTTCCTGAAGGCCAATCACCCCGATTGGAACAATCAACGCATCGAAAAGGAGTACGACCGCCTCCTGCACTGCCGCCCGGTGGCCCTGGATGAGTGGACTCGCAGGATGCAGGGATGAACGGATGGTCATACTTTCTCGTGTTGGTTTTGACGGCGGGCCTGGCCGAGGCCCAGTCGCCTGCGCCCCAGCCGGTCGCCTTCCGGATCGGCGCGGTGCGCTTTGACCGTCCGGAGGGCTGGAGCTACTCCCGCCCCGCCGATGGCGTCCGCGCCGCCCAGCTGGAAAAAAAATCCTCCCCTATCCCGCTGGTCATCACCTTCACGCGCTTCCCGCCGGGTTCCGGAGGGACGGTCCAGGCCAATGTGGACCGCTGGATGAGCCAGTTTCTCTCCACCGATGCCCCGGCCGAGGTGCAGAATCCCGGCGACACCTCCCTGCCCCTGACCACGGTAAAACTTGCCGGCACCATGAAGGGAGGCGTACCCGGCGGTCCCCCCAAGGATGCTCCGGAAAGCCTTCTCCTCGGCGGCATTCTCCCATCCCCGGACGGGCTCGTCGTGGTGAAGCTGGCCGGGCCCAAGGCCGCCGTGACCCGCGAGGAAAAGGTTTTTTCGGAACTGGTCCGGAGTGCCGCCGGCCGTTCGCCCTAGACGATCCTTTCCAGCTCACCGGGGCCGGTCAGGCTGAGCTTCCGGTAAAAGCAACTTTTCTCCCCTGTGTGACAGGCCGATCCGCCGGCAGGCAACCGCACCCGGATCACGAGACAATCTTGGTCGCAATCCACCCGGATCTCCTCCACCGCCAGAAAATTTCCGGAGGTTTCCCCCTTCACCCAAAGTTTCTTCCGGGAGCGGCTATAGAAGGTCGCCTGGCGGGTTCGGCGGGTCGCCTCCAGGGCTTCCCGGTTCATGTAGGCCGTCATCAGCACCTCGCCCGTGCCCGCATCCACCGCGACGGCCGGAATCAGGCCTTGGGCGTCAAACTGCGGGGCAAACGGCTCCGGCTGGCCGGAGGGGGCGGGCCGGGAGGAGGCGCTCATCCGGGCGGACCCGGCCGTCTTATTTCTTGGCGGGCTCGGTCGGCGGAGGCGGCGGGGCCTGCACCGGCGGAGTGGTCGCAGTGACCGGCGCGGGAGCCGGGGGCGGCGGCAACAGAATTTTGACGTTCGCCTCTTTCCGCAGATCCTCCAGCAGGAGGCGCGTGGCCTCGCCTTGCTTGAGTCGGCGGAGATGGGCGGAGATCTCGTTCTTCACCTCGTCGAGCTTGAGGGTCTTGGCCGCATCCTTGGCCTTCACCTTCAGGAAGTGGAATCCAAAGGGCGTTTCAAACACCTTGCTGACTTTTCCGGGGGCGGTCGAGAAAGCAACCTCTTCAAACTTCGGCGTCATTTGGCCCTTGCTGAAGGGCGGCAGTTCCCCACCGCGGGCCTTGCTGCCGGGATCGTCGGAAACTTCCTGGGCGACCTTCTCAAACGCCTCGCCCTTGTTCACGCGGGCCAGGGCGTCTTCCGCCGCTTTCTTTTTGGCGGCTTTGGTGGCGGCGTCCGCATTAGCCTCGACCTTCACCAGCACATGCTGGGCGCGCACCGTCTCGTTCCGCTGCCAAAGCTTGGGGTTCTCCCCGTAGAACTTCTGCACCTCCGCATCGGAAGGAGCCTGCAGGTTCGGCTCGACCCGCGAGCGCATCAGGTTGTCGACCTCCATCTTCTGTTCGATCTCCTTGAGCATCTCGGCCTCGGTGGTCTTGGCCTTGGACAGCTGCTCCTGGAAGGCTTCCGGGGTCGGGAAATTCTTTTTCATCCGCTCGAGCTGTTCTTTGGCGAGAGTGGCGGCGTTGGTCATGGGCGACTTGCGCGCCTCGGCCAGCGCCACCTGCCGGTTGATCATCTGGTTGAGGATATTGACCTCCAGGGAGGAAAGCTGGGGCGGGGGGACCTTGTCGCGGGACAGGTTGAAATTCAGCAGGGCGCGGTTCACTTCCGCATCCAACTGGGCCCGGGTGATCTTGATGCCGCGGCCTTCGGCCACGACAAAGCGGGGATTGGCAGGATCCTTGACCGCGCAGCCCGCCAGGACCACTGCCATCAAGAGGGACAAAAGGAAGGAATTATGTTTCAGCATAGAAAGGTGAGGTAAGGGCAACCCCAAGCCTTTGGCAAGCCTGCGGAACCGGCCCGGATCGCCCTTGCCAACCCCGGCAGGCAGGGGAAAAGTCGTTGTCCATGCTCACCCAGACTCTTCTCTACGCAGGAATCGGGCTACTGGCCGGCCTCACCGCCGGCTGTTTCGGCATCGGGGGTGGCACCATCATCGTGCCGGCCCTGATCCTGCTTTGCGGGGTTCCTTACCACGTGGCCGTAGGCACCTCCCTGGCCCTGATCATTCCCATCAGCCTCGCCGGCACCGCCACCAGCTGGAAGCTAAACACGGTTGACTGGCGCATCGCCGCCGCCTGTGCACTGACCGGCATGCTGGGCGCCGTCCTCGGCTCCTTCCTGGTCCAGAAGATTCCCGAGTTGCTGGCCCGCCGGGCCTTCGCCGTTTTCCTGCTCTATGCGGCTTGGCGCCTTTGGATAAAATGACCCCCACCAATCCCCCGGCATTCTGGCAGGCAGCGCCCCCGCCGGACCAAGCCGCCCTCAGTTTGGCCCAGGCCGTCCGCCATCTTTCCCTGGAGCAGATTTCCATTTGCGCCGGGATCGCCGCCTTAGGCTTGATCGGGTTTTTTGCCTCCCTGGGGGGACTCGGCCGACTGCGGGCAAAAGTTCCGGGAGGCTTGGCTGAGTGGCTCTACGTCCTGCGCTGGCCCATTGGCTCGGCGATTTTTTACACCGCAGTGGACCGCGGGCTGGACGTCCTTACCCATCTGCCAGCCTGGTTCTGGGGTTTAAAAAGCAGTCTCTACCGGTTGCTCATGATCATCGTGGCGGTCGGGGCCTCCATCCGCACGGCGGATCTGCTGGTGGGGGTCGCCCGCCAACGGTTTTTCTCGGAGGAGATCGCCACGGACACCGAGGTCCACAAGGTCATGACCAGGATGTTTCGCGGCGTGATTCTCTTCATCGCCGCGGTGATCATCCTCGACAACCTCGGCATCAAGATTCTAGGCCTGCTCACGGCGGCGGGCTTTCTGGGAGGGGCCCTCGCCCTCGCCTCCAAGGAGACGCTTGCCAACGTGATCGGCTACTTCGAAATCCTCGCCGACCGCATCTTCCGCACCGGCGACCGGATCGCCTTCGAGAAATACGATGGCTTTGTCCGGGAACGGGGCCTCCGGAGTATCCGGCTCGAGTCGCTCTCCGGGGAGACTCTCACTATCCCGAATACCCAGTTGGTCAACCATCCCGTCCGCCGTCTCACCTCCAATGAGGGCCTTTCCCTTTTGACCGTGGAAGTTGGGCTTCTTTACAGCTACGATCGCCCGAAGCTGGAGGAGGCCATCCGAGGGGTCTGCGCCGCCCTGGAGAAAAAATTCCCCGGCTGCGATCCGGCGGGAAGATTTTTTGAGTTTGGGGACAGCGCCCAAAGAATCCGTTTCACCCTGCGCACCCCCTACCGGGACGGCACTGAATTCATGCGCGACACCACCACCGCCCACCTGACCGTCCGCGAGGCCTGCGACCGCGCAGGCTTCCAGTTCGCCTTCCCCACCCGCACCGTCGAACTCCACCAAGCCAAAAACTAAACCCCCGCCCGGCTCTCCGCCTGCGACCCTTTCTTGCCCCTTCCGGTTGGACTGGTTAGCCTTCCATGATTGCCGCGTGGTGCAATTGGTAGCACACCACACTCTGGATGTGGGTGTTCTTGGTTCGAGTCCAAGCGCGGCAGCAACCCGCGCGTCGCGCGGGGAGATTAAGATGAAGATGAGGATTAGGTTCCGCAGCCCAAGGGGCGATCCCTCAACATTCAAACTTACTTAATCTTAATCTTAATCCTAATCTGAGTTTCGTGAACCCCGGCCGTCTTTTGATCGTTGGAACTCCAATCGGCAACCTCTCCGATCTTTCCCCACGCGCCCGCGAGGCCCTCGCCGCCGCCGACCTGATCGCGGCCGAAGACACCCGCCGGACCGGCCTGCTTCTCCAACACCTCGGCTTCAAAAAACCCTTCCTGAGCTACCAGAAGTTCAACGAGGCCTCCCGGGAGGGCTCCCTGTTGGAGCGCCTCCGTTCCGGCCAGACCATCGCGTTGGTGACCGACGGCGGCATGCCGGGCATCTCCGACCCCGGGGAAAGGATCGTCCGCGCCGTCCGGCGGGAAAATTTGCCCATCGAGGTCATTCCCGGCCCCTCCGCTGTCCTGCACGCTTTGGTGGCCAGCGGCCTGCCGGCCCTGCCCTTTTATTTTGGCGGCTTTCTTCCCCCCAAGTCCGGTGCCCGGAAAAAAGAGCTGACCACGGCCGCCACCCGCGGCCACACCTCCGTTTACTTTGAGTCCCCGCACCGGATTACCCGGGCCCTGGCCGAAGCCGCCGAGGTTTTGCCGGCAAATTCCCGGATTGCCGTTTGCCGGGAGTTGACCAAGAAATTTGAGGAGGTTTTTGTCGGCACACCCGCCGAGGCCGCCACCCGCTTCGGGGAAAATACCAAGGGCGAGATCACCCTCGTGATCTCGCCCTTGGGCTGAAACCGTCTCGACTTACTGGCTGGAGGTGCCTTTGACCTCTTTCTTGCTCTTGTAGATGGCGTCGCGCAGTGCATCGACGGATGTTTGCATGTCGCGGCCGGCGTTGCGGGCCTTGTCGATCATTGGGCCCGCGGTCTTGACCGAATCCGCCGAGTAGGAGGAATCGAAGTACTTCTTGAGATCCTCCAGCAACGCGGTCAGGTCATTGGCGTCCCCGCCCACCTCGCGCATCTGCTTGTCCAAAGCGTCAAAGTCCGCCTTGGCCTTGTCGAGCTGATCATTGGTCAGCTTGCGCATGTCCTTGTCGGTCATTCCGGAAACTTCCTTGGTCCAAGCCGCGATCCGCGCCCCCTGGAGTTCCCGCACCTTCTCCGCCCGCTCCTTGATGTCGCCACGGATGTCCTTGAGGTCTTCCAGATTTTCTTTGAAATCGTCGAAGGCTTTTTTCGCCCCGTTGCCGGCCTGCAGGTTCCCCAAGTTGGTGAGAATGTATTCCAGCCTCTTTTGCGCTCTTCCGGTCAGGTCATCCAGCTTGTTCATGCTGTCCGCCTGGTCGGAGGCGAGATTGAGAGAATCCGAATTTTGCGCCTGACCCGGCAGGACAACTCCCGCCAGGAGGGCGATTACGAGACCAAGGATGCGCTTCATTTGGGTTTCCTTTCGCTTGGGGTTATTTGAGGAGATTATAAAGTCGGGACAGGGAGTCCTTCTTGGAGGCTGGGACCTCAACTTTTCCGCCGATGATGTCGGTGGCGGAAATCGCCGGCTTGTCGTAGTAGTCGGCGTTGGCCTCGTCATTGATATTCACGTCGAAGCCGCCGAAGCTCACGCCCAACTCGGCTCCCTTGTTCCAAACGTAAACGTTAAAATCCCGGTCCTTCATGCTGGCGTCGACCGCCTCGCCGCCCTTGGGACCCATGACCGCGGAAGCGGAGGCACTGGCAAAGTGATCCCCCTTGGCCCAGCGGTTGACCACTCCGGCCTTCATCAAAAGCACCACCACATCGTTGTCCGAGCCGCCCACCTTGATCCCGACGGAGCCGCCGTCGGTGGTGATGGCGCAGGGGCCCGTCCAGGTTCCGTCATCCTTGCGGGCGAGCAGAACGCCGTCCCCGCCTGTTCCCCCGATGCCAATGGCAAAGCCCGTGTAGTTCAGGATGACAATACCCTTGGCGTCCTTCAGCAGATCCATGTTGATCAGGTCTTCCCTCTTGAATCGACCCAGAATCTCGGAGGCATCGGGCACGAGCTTGTCGAGGTCCTCGGCAAACGCCGGAAGGGTAAATCCGGCGGCCAAAACGGTGAGAATGAATTTACGGAGTTGCTTCATGGGGGGGTCCTTTCTTGATGGGTGAAAACTGAGCATCCCGCCCCGCCGACACACCCGCAAGACGGAAATCAGTCGCCGGCGGCGAGAGTCTCCTTGCGCATGAAGGTGGGCGCAATCTCGGCGGTAAACTCCTTGAGCATCTGGACAGTCTGGGCCTCATTCTTGCCCATGGGCAAAAATCCCTCGGTGACAATCGACATCACGATCACATAGGCCCAGCGGTGGTTGAGATTTTTGGTGATCCGGTCGTAGCTGGTCAGGAACACCCGGGTCCAGTGGCGGGGGGTTGTGGTGTCCTTGCCCACGAACCAGTAGAGGTAATGGGCATAAAGCTGCCGGCGGTCCCCGGGCCCCACCTCCACATCCCGCACCAGGCTCAGGTTCATGACATCCAGATCCGATCCGTCGGCCAAATTCACCCTCTCCACTTTTCCACCCCTCATGCTCCACCCCTGCGCCGGAAGGCACACTTCCGGACGGTGAATGCTTCGCTTTTCCCCGCCGCTTAGCACGATCGAGGCCATGATGCGGTCGCCCGCAGGATCCAGATACTCCCGGCGCACGATTTGGGTGTCCGTCGGCAGAATCGCCAACTCACCGGGGGTCGCGGCAATCACCTTGCCGGTGAAGTTACCGATCCGCTCCGGCAAATCCATGACCACCCCGGCCATCGGCGAGGTATTGGGGGAGGGCGTCAGGAGACAAAGGGCCGCCGTGCCGCCGCCCAGCACAAGCAGCAACCCGATCCTGAGAACCGACCCCGGACGCGGGGGGGGCTGGGCCCCCGCGCTTTTTGCCGAGGCAACCTTCGCGGCAGCGCTCACGGTTGAGGGGCCTCCGGAATCTCGACCGGCGTGTTCCATTTTTTCCAGGCTTTGGCCAAGCCCCCTTGCAAAATCCATCCCACCGCCACCATCCCGCCCAAAGCCACCACAAAGACAAAGAAGCCGGCCGCCATATGGTAGGTGGTGGGATTTTCTTCCGTTCCGATCGCCACCCGGCTGCCGAGCAGGATGGTGCCGAATGTGAGCATAAGCATCCGGGCAAAGTTGCCCGCCACCGCCAAGGCCGGGGAAATCAGAAACATCGTCCATTTTTGCCACGCTTTGCCCAAGGTCAGGTGCCCGTACAAAGCGCTCACCATCATGAGGGCAAAAAGCGAGCGAATGCCGCTGCAGGGATTGGCCACGTCCAAGGCGAATCGCTCCCCCTGCTTGAGCCCGGCCACATAGTCGGGAGCCGACACCAACGCCGTGCCCACCCGCATTGTGTCCACCCCGACGAGATTGAGGAATCCCTGCGACAGCTCACACATCACGCCCCGCAAGGGGAAGGAAACGATGTTGTCCAGAAAGTAGAACGGGTAGGAAAACATCAGGAAGACGTATGGGAACGCCAGTGCCTTCATCATGTCCCACCCCAGCAACCAAAGGATCAACCCCCCGATCATCAGCTGCAGAGACATGAAGCCGACGATCGTGATGTCGACTTTGTAGCCGATCCAGTAGACGCCCAGAGCGGCCAGCACCACCGCCGCCCCCCACGCACACGGCCGGATGGCCACCTTCTGCAGATCCTTCCACTGATAAATCACCAATCCGATCGAAATGAACGGCACCATCATGCCGTGGTGCCAGTCGGCCATCGAGGGATCCGTCCAAAACCGCTTGAGCATGTCCAGCACCGGACGGGCCTGGCTCTCGAAACCAAAGTTGTAGGGGATAAATCCGTAAAGTCCGACGATCACCGCCAGCGCTGCCACCCCCTCCAGCCACAATCCCCGCGCCAGCCACTGCGGATTCGTCTGCACCTGAACCTTTTCGGCCTCCGCGGACATGCTCCTAGCTTATGACTCCCACTCCTTACCCGCAACCCGCAACCGGCCGCATCGCGGCCGCCCAGAGCTCCCCTTCATCACTAACGAATAAATGACTAAACCGCTACCCAATACCCTGTAGCCCGTAGCCTATGGCCTCTCAGCCCTCCACCGCCCGCCGATAAACAGCCGCCGTCTCCTCCGCCATCCTCGTCCACGAATACTCCGCCGCCTTCGCGACTCCCGCGTGGCTCAACTCCTCCCGCCTGTCCTTGCTATTGAGCAAGTAGGAGATCTTGGCAGATATCTCCTCCTCCGAGGTCGGATCAAAATACTCGGCCGCCTCTCCGCACACTTCCGGCAACGAGGCGGTGTTTGCACAGGCCACCGGGCATCCGCACGCCATCGCCTCCAACGGCGGCAGCCCAAACCCCTCATAAAGCGACGGGTACACCAGCAATGTGGAGGTTTGGTAAGCCTCCCTCAGCTGTTCGTCGGTCTGGGATCCCAGCCACTCCGCTCCCCCTTTTGCCACCGCCGCCTTGAGGGTTCGTAAATCTGAACCTGCCGACCACCCCGCCGGCCCCACCACCTTCAGCCGCAAATCCGGAAAGCGATCCGCCTTGAGCCGTTCCCAGGCCCGAATCAGCCGACCCAAATTCTTTCGGGGATGAATCGCGCTCACAAACAGGATCGTGGGTGGCCCGCTCTTTTTCTTTTTGCCCGGCTTGAACAAGCTCCGGGCCGCCTCGTATGTGGTTTCAATCCGGTCCGCCGGGATATCCCACTTCTCCGCAATCTCCGTCCGGCAAAATTCCGAGACCGTGATGACCTTCCGTGCCTTCCTCGCCGCCGCCCGAATCAGGGTCGTGTAAAAAAGTGCCTCCCCCGGCCGAAACCACTCCGGATGCACCGCAAAGGAGATGTCATGCACGGTCAGGACATAAGGCTCCTTCTCCCAGGGCCGCACCCAGTACATCCCGTGATACAAGTCCGCCTTCAGCTCCGCCCGCGCCCTTGGCAACTCCGTCAGATGTCTTTTGAAAAATCCGGTTTGTTGGCTCCGTAGCGCCGCGCTCTGTCGCGGCCAGACCGTGCGGTTTGGGCTGCTAAATATCGGGCACATCTCCACTCCCTCCGGCTTGGCCTCTTTCCAGCCCTCCAACAGCCCGGTCAGGTACGTCTCATTCCCCGTTTTTCCACGCCCGATCGCCGTCGCATCCAGCGCCACTCGGATCATTTTGTCTCCCACGCAGTAAACCTGCCTTTATCGGTTTCATTTCTCAAGCTGGGCAGGGGCCGTTGTCCCCAACGGCCCGCGATCACTGGTCGACCTCGGGCAAGTGAGGATAAATGCCCCCCACCAAGCTCCAAGCGCCCGGCTGACTTAAACTTCCATTTAAACCTAAACTCATCGACTAACCTGCCACTCGCCACACGCCACCCGATACGCCAATTTTAAATGATGCCTGACGCACCCAAGGTTGTGGCCTTGATCGCAACCCGCTTCCGCTCCGATCTTCTCGCCCGCCTTCTCGAATCCCTCCACCTGCAAACCGTGCGCCCAATCGCCGCCGTGATCTGCGACAACGGCCCCGACCCCGCCACTGTCGATGCCGCCAAAAAGTCCCCCCTCCATTGCGAACTCGTTTCCCCCGGAAAAAATCTGGGCTTTGGTGGCGGACTCGCCGCCGCCGGCCAACTCGCCTTCGGAAAGTTTCCTGACCTTTCCCATCTCCTGGTGGTGGACGATGACGCCATTCTCGCACCCAAGGATCTGGAGTCGCTTCTTGCTTCGGCCCACCAACACTCAGCCGGCACCGTCGCTCCCTTTCTTGTGGATGAGGAGAGAAGGCTTCAGGCGGTGCCCGAGCCTATTTCCTGGTCCTTAGCCCGCGCCTTCCGTGCCGTCGGCCACAAACTTGAAAAAGCTCAGGCTTTGGCATCCGGTGGCTACCCGATGGCCTGGTGTATCGGCCCCTGCCTATTGATCAACAAGGATACTTGGCTCCGCGCCGGCCCACCTCGTTCCGACATGCTGGCCTTTGGCGACGACGTCGAATTTTCTCTCCGCCTTTCCGCCGCCTCTCCCGCCTGGGCCGAACCTTCCGTCACCGTGATCCACGCCCCACCAAACTCCACTTCAAGCCTTCCACCTTCCACCGACACAGCACACTATCGAAAGTTTGGAGTCTTGCTGCAGAACCTCGCTTTTACCTGCATCGCGTCCCCCCGCCCCCGCCATCTTCCCTTGTATCTTCCCGGCAATGCCAAGCGGTTCCTCCGCACTTTCGGCTTCACCATCGCAAACTTTCTCGAAGTCCTCCGCCGCTATCTCAAAGGCTTTCTCGGCATTCCAGCGGGACGCTAGTTAGACTCCTCCATAACTAAGGCCTAAAAGACTCAACCCCCGAGCTACCTGCAGCGTATAGTCTGTAGCCTGCAGCCCAGGAATCAGCGAAACCGCGTTTCCCAATCAAAACCGATCCCCGGATCATTCCACGGCCGGCGAATCTCATCCGGATTCTTCCGGTCGTAAGGCTCCGAAGGCAGGTTAATCAAAAGCACTTCCTCCGCAGAGATCGCCTTGAAGCCGTGGAACACCATCGGCGGGATCTGGATCAACACGCGGTGATGCTCACCCACCACGATCCCGTGCGTTTTACCCTTGGTCGGACTGTTGGACCGATCGTCGTAAAAGCCGATTTTGCACATGCCGTAAATCACCGACAGGCAGTCCGTCTGTTTCTTGTGGGCATGCCACGCCTTGATCACCCCGGGATAGATCGAGCTGAAATAAGCCTGCCCAAAACCCGCAAAGTGAGGGTCGTCCTTCCGTAAAATCTCCATCACCCTGCCCCGGTCATCGCAATGCTGCGTCAGTGGAATGATTTTTAGCCCATCGATCATGACTCAAGTCTGAGCGATCTTTTTACACCGCGCCAGACCCCTTTTTCCCCGTGCAAAGGCTATCCGTTGGCATTCACCTAAACGAGCGCTTTACCGGGCGTTAGCCGATCCAAGATAGCCTCATACGCGTCCGTCACCTTCTCCCAGTTGTAACTTTCTTTTGCCCTTTCCAGCGCCGCCTTGCGAAGCGCCTCCCGCTTGTCCGGATCGCGGATCAGCTCGTTCAGCTTCTCGGCCAGGCTGGTCTCAGCATTGACGGGCCCGAAAGGCATCCCCGCTTTGCCAATGACCTCCCGGGTGGCCGCACAGTCGTGATACAGGATCGCATTGCCAAATCCCATCTGGTCCAGCAGAACCAGGCGGGTTGCCTCGACGATCCCCGGAAGAACGAAGATTCCGCAATGCACGCTTAGTTCTCGATATCCCTCTCCATAGATCGGCCCCACGAGCTTGATCTTGGATCCAGCCATCTGCCGAAGTTCAGCTCCGTAATCCCTTTCATAACCTGCCCCGCCGACCACCACGCAAGGCCAATTCCCTTCAACTTTTTCCATGGCCCGGATGAGGAGATCCGGCCGGTTTTCCGGCGTCAGCCGGCCCGCATACAACACGTACTCCCCAGCTTTCAGTCCCAGCTTGCGGAGCGCCTCTTTGCCGGCCTGCGCCGGCCGCTCCGGCGCCCCGTAAGAGAGATAGGTGGTCTTGAACCTGTAGTCCCTTTCGTACCGGTCCACCACCGTCCGATTGTCGGCAATGACCACATCGCTCGACTTGGTGGCCCACTCCTCACTTTCTTTCAGCCACCAGCGGGCAAACGGATGCCACTTCAGCCGCCGGAAGTCGTCCCCGTCCACGTTCACAATGACCC
>CAZURF010000012.1:0-26535 GCA_964623555.1 uncultured Akkermansia sp.
CGCAACCGGGACGGGAGATCAGCTTGAGGCACTGGGTGACATCATAAGTGCGGCGGTGCTCGATCCCGGAATAGGTGTCTTCCTCGTTCTCCCGAACGATGACCACATCCATCTTCGGGTGCTTGGTCCGGATATAGGGATCGTAGCTGAGACACGGCCGAATGTTGGCGTAGAGACCGAACGCCTTGCGGGTCGTCACATTGAGCGATTTAAAACCTCCGCCCTGCGGGGTGGTAATCGGAGCTTTGAGAAACACCTTGGTACGCCGGAGGGATTCCCATGCGGAGGGCTCGATGCCGGCCGAATTGCCCCGCAAGTAAACCTTTTCACCGATCTCAATCTCCTCGATGTCCAGCCTGGCCCCGCCCCCCTTCAAAATTGCCAGGGTGGCTTCCATGATTTCAGGACCGATGCCGTCGCCTCGGGCGACCGTGATGGGGGTGTTTTTTGACATAAGTTGGAAATCCTTGCCCCTCAGTATTCTGCGGTCAATGGGAAAACCTGATTTCCAAGGACACTTGAGCCCCACTTGGGCAAAACCTAGTCTTCGTGGATGCTCCGATGCCTCCTCCTTGCCACCGGGATGCTGGCATGGACTGCCCCTTCCCAGGCCTACGATATCGTTTTGATCTCGGGTGGGCCGGCGTTGCGTTCGCACGAGCGTTTCAAGCCCAGCACCCACGACCGGTACTGGGCCAACTTTGTCGATTCCGCCCTGGCCCGGGTCAAAGAACTCCGGAAGGAGTTCGGTCCCGACGACCGCATTACCTGGCTCGTATTCCGCCCCGCCTACGTGCGCCGCGGAATCGAGGAGAAGCAGGACTACCTCAAAATTCTCGAGGAGCGGGGCCAGGTCCACGGGTTGACTCCAACCTATTTTGACGACAAGGATCAGCTTTTCCGGCTTCTCCGCCGGGACGGATCACCCGAGCGCCCCAAAATTGCTCGCCTGGAATACTATGGCCACTCCAACAAGAAATGCTGGATGTTCGACTACAGCAACCGGGTGGATGGCGGCGCCATTGAACCCCTCGTGGTCCATGTCGATGACCTGGAAAACATTTCCGGCTCCAGCTTTACCCCCAACGCCATGTGCGTGAGTTACGGTTGTCATTCCGGCGAGGAGTTTTCCCAGCGTTGGCGGATGATCGTGGGGCGCCCCATGGTCGGCGCCGTCGGCAAGACCGATTACAGCGCCGGAGGCATGCCGAAACTCTCCGAAGGCAAGGGTGGCTCATGGGTGTACTGATCCCGCTGGTTTTGCTTTTTGCGACCACCACCGTTTCTTTTGCGCCTCCCCTGGCCACGCGAACAGCCACGGAACCCTCCGGCCCGGACGAACCCCCCGTCAACTCTGCCCCGGCCTCCCAATCGCCATCTGAAACCGTACCTCCTCCCGAGCCACAGGAGGATGAGGAGGTCCGCAAGCCGGTTCCGGAAAAGGTTCGCCGCGCCACTTTGCCGGCAGCCCTGACCCCCGCGCGACACGGACAAACCGAGGGTCCTTTTCTCATCGGTCAGCGAACGATTGTCGAAGACTACTGCGGCTGGGGTTGGGTCCGAAAAGAGGACGAAAAGTGGAATAAGGCCCGCTGGGTCGCAATCGAGTACGATCCCAAAGTCTGTCCAGTTCCTCATGCCTTCCTTCCCCGGCCCGGAGACGACAAGGACTACCTTTACAAGCTCTATGGAGAGTTTGCCCCCTATCGGGCCTACGAACCCCAAGCCGATGTCTGGGTGGATGTCTTTCTGATTAAAGGTTTTGTGAGTCTTGGTCCGGCTGAGGAGGCCATACGTCGGGACCCTCCCCACCACGGCAGTTCCAAGCCCAACCGTTTTGCGGAGCGGGGGGCCAATGTCCGGTAGTCTTGACCCACACCATGCGAAACGGCATGATCTCCGACCATGCGCGAACAGATCATTTTTGAATGCACCGAGGCCAAGGCTGAAGGGAAACCCGCATCCCGCTACTTCGGCACCAAGAACAAGAAGTTACAAAAGGAGCGGATTGAGCTGAAGAAGTTCAACCCGTTCCTGCGCCGTTACACTGTCCACCGCGAAAAGAAGTAGGCCAACGCCTCTTCCTCCGCGCCCCCCTGTTTCCCCCTCTTTCTAACTGCTGACACCGGTGCCGGTTTCAGCGGAAACCGGCACCAGCACCGCATCCTCCATTCCGTGAACCAGTTTCTTGTCCACCGGACACAAAGTTGCCAAGGCGCCCTTGAGGACCACCTGATCTCCGGTCGCCAAGTAGTAGGGGCAAAGACGTAAGCGCCATCTACCTTCCTCCATCCCACCGGTGGTTTCGTTCCAACCAGGATGCAAGACGGTGCCCAATCGGGCAAACCTCTGCAGTAAGTGCGGTTGGCTACTCCATTCCCCCAGGGCCCGGCGCAGCTCGGGCACCCATTTCTCCTTGGGCTGATCGCTTCCCACCGTCACCCCGCGCGAGCCCCAAGCTCGCGGGGAAAAGCCGCTCACCTTGATGACCAGATCCCGGGCCCTTTGGCTGAAATTTTCCAGATCCGCCCAACGATGAATCTCAAGTTCCGGTAAGACCCCCTCCGGAGGGAGATCCAGCGGCCGCATCGGCCAGGCCCGCGGCACCAAGGAACGCAGCTCCCGAAAATACCCCTCGCCCAACTCTTTTCTCCACCAATCCTCCAGGGGCTTCATCCAAAAAATCGCCCACCAAAGCTTTTCCTCCAAAAAGGCCTTGGGAGGAGCCTCCATGCTGACTCCCGCATGCCAATTAGAACGAATTCCTTCCAGCGACAACCAGTCAAACATCTCAAAGAACCGGTATATGGGTCGATTCCCGCACCGATAGGACTCGGCCGCTTTCACCCTGGTTTTCCCCACGAGCCACTCCCATTCCGGCCGGTAGTCCTCCGCTTCCCGGGAAATCACCACTTCCCCGGAGTCCCCCAGAACCTGGTTCGCCGCATTCCGTAACCCATCCTTCCCACCGAGCAAACGAAACCCGAGTTTGGCATAGTTTTCCTGCATCCATGCCGTCAAACCCACGCCCCCCGGCACCGCATCAATTTCGGTCAGGGCCCATCCCTCCTCGGTCCGGAGAAGATCGGGGCGCAAAACCCTCGGGATCGCCCCCCGAAGCCTCTCCTCACGGCCCAACCGGATAACCTCGTCTGGTTTTCCCTGATCCAGCCAGTCCGACACCCAACGGGGCGCCTCGCCGATAGCACTCGCCCGGTACAACCGGTCTGCCGCCTTCAAAAAGGCCGCCAACTTTTTCCCCAGTCCCTCCAAGAACTTGAGGTCGTTCGCGTCCAGCCTGAGAGGCCGATCGGACCACCTCCAGCGGCTGTCTTTGAATAGCCCGCCCGGCGGCAAGGCCGATTGCAGTTCCGCCATCGTTTCAGGAAGAGTTGTGCTCATGGGGCCCCGCCGGCCAGCTTGGCTGCCAACTTCACCGCCGCGATCATACTGTCCGGCCGGGCTTTGCCTTTTCCGGCCAGGGCAAAGGCCGTGCCGTGGTCCGGAGCGCAACGCACCACGGGAAGTCCCATGGTGACGTTGACCGTGCGGTCGAAATCCATGAGTTTGGCGGGAATCAGTCCTTGGTCGTGATACAGCGCCACGACCCCGTCAAACTCGCCCTGTAACGCCCGGAGAAAGACGGTATCCGCCGGTTCCGGTCCGCTGGCGGTGAGTTTCGCCGTTCGATTCAGCCGGCGCACGGCGGGTGCCACGATCGTCTGATCCTCTTTTCCGAAAAGACCTCCCTCGCCGGCATGAGGGTTCAACCCGCAAATGGCGATCCTCGGTTTCCGAAAACCCAATTTTTTAAGCAAGAGAGCCAGATGGAATCCCGCCCGGACGACGGCGCTGGCTTTTAGGCCCGCCACGGCCCGGCGGAGCGAGACATGGGTGGTGGCCAGGCCCACCCTCAACCGGGGACCCACTAGACACATGGTGACTGCCTCGGGAGCCACCCCGAAACGCCGGGCATAGAATTCCGTCTGCCCGGGATGACGAAACCCCGCCCGCTCCAGCCACTCCTTGGAGACCGGTCCATTGACCACGGCATGAATCTCTTTCCGCCTCAGTTGTCGGACACTTTCTTCCAGGGCCGCAAGGGCGATTCTGGCCCCGCGCAAACTGGGAAGGCCTGGGCGGAATCCCCGGGAAGAGCCAATCAGATGCACCTGATATCCGTTCCGACAACGACGCAGAACCTTGTTAGCCAACTCCGGACCGATTCCAGCCGGATCCCCCAAGGTTAAGCCGATGACCGGACTTCGCCGGTTCATAAGAATCTTTCGATATAAGCCCCGCGTTTCAGGCGATCGATCCACTCCTGCTGGACTTTTTCATTCTCCTTGGCCGCCAGGGTGCTCTCGATGGCATCCCGGATGGTAGCCAGCGGGGTCACCGTGGCTTTCTTCACCTCCTCCACATTCAGGATGTAATAGGCGTTCCGTCCGTCCGCCGCGGCCAGCGTGATGATCCCGCTCGATTGTCCGGGGCGAAGCTTGAAGGCCACATCTGCCAATTCAGAACGAAGCGCCTCGCGCTCCGCCCAGCCGCTGTTTTCCTGAAAAAGGCCGCCGCCGGCCCGGTTGTAGTCAGAGTATTTTTGAGCCAGCGCCGCAAAATCCAGCCCCTGCTCCACATAGCCCAGGACCTCCTTGGCGGTCGCCTCGGGATTGGGGCCGCTTTCCGGGGAAATCCAGATCATCCTTAACTTCACCCGGTCGGGCTGCAGGAAATCCCGGACATGCTCCTGGTAGTAGGCCTCGATCATATGAGGGGAAATGGTGATGAATCTCTTAGCGTTAATGATCCGCATCTGCTGGACGATGAAGGTTTCCCGGAGATTTTTGCGCCACTCCGCATACGTCATGCCGCTCTCCTCCAAGGTCTTCACCAAGGCCTGACGATCCCCTCCGAACATATCCCGAATCTTCTGTCTTTCCTCGCGGTCAAAGTAGTAGTCGGGGAAATTATATCCCTTGGCCTTGTATTCCTGGAGGATCAGGCGGGTTTCAATGAGGGAGTCTAGAACTGTCCGGCGACGCTGCCGAACCCTCTGCTTGCGTTCCTCGTCGCTGATTTTCCCCGCCAGCATCTGGGCCTTGAGGTCCTCCTCTTCCATCTGGGTCTGACGGATCACCTCAATGTAGGTGATGGCCTCGTTGTTCACCACCGCCGCCACCCCATTGTTCAGCGAGGAGGCGGCTTGGGCCACGAGGTCGCCTGCGGCCCCCCATCCCAGGGCAAGAAGGAGCGCCAGATTGCGCGGTAGGTTTTTCATCTCAGCCATCCTTCCAGTTGTTGGAGCTTATCGGGCGCGCTTTGGCCGGTCAAACGAGGCAGCTTGGTCCCCACCATTTCAAGTTCCAAACCCTTCCAGGCACGGATTTTTTCCCCGTCCGTTTCCAGGCGGGTGACCCCCGCCAACCCGGCCGCCACCCGCACCCGGTGGTATCCCAGAAGCAGCCCGGCCTCCACCGGCCAAGGTCCGTACCGATCCCGCCAGACCCGCCCAATCTCCGCCAGTTCCTCAAACTTTCCCGCCTCGGCCACCAGGCGGTAGGCCTCGATTCGCTCCCTCACCTCGGGAATATATCCCGCCGGCACAAAAGCCCCGGCAACGCCATCCCCGGCCTCGGCCGCCCGCAGGGTCACAAAATCCAAACGCAACTGCACCGGGGGCGGGGGTCGCCATCCGCCCTTTTTCATCCGGCTGACCGCGGCCCTTAAAAGCCGGCAATAAAGTTCGAATCCGATCACCGCGACATGCCCGCTCTGCTCCGTTCCCAGAAGGTTGCCGGCCCCGCGAATTTCCAAGTCCCGCATGGCGATCCGATACCCCGCCCCGAGCCCGCCATGCATTTGTAGAGCCTCCACCCGCTCTCCCGCCTCGCCCCGCCGGCGTTCCCGCGGCACCAAAAGCAGGGCGTAGGCCCGGCTTTGGGCGCGCCCGACGCGTCCGCGGAGTTGATACAGGTCGGCCAATCCAAACCGGTCCGCCCGGTCGAGAATGATCGTGTTGGCGTTGGGAATGTCCAAACCGCTTTCCACGATTGTCGTACAAAGCAGCACATCCGCCTTGCCGCGGACAAAGCGACCCATCGCCTCCTCCAGCTCGGCTTCCCCCATCTGACCATGGGCGATTTCGACTTTGGCACCGGCGACCAGATCCTTCACTTTTTTGGCCAAGATCGGCAGCGCAGCCACCCGGTTGTGCAGGTAGTAAACCTGCCCTCCCCGTTCCATCTCCCGCCGAATCCATTCCCGGATGAGGCGTTCATCGTATTCGGCCACCACGGTTTCAATGGGGTGCCGTCCGGGCGGCGGCGTTTCAATCTGGCTCAGGTCCCGCGCCCCCAGCATCGCGAGATAAAGCGTCCGGGGAATTGGGGTGGCGGAAAGGGTCAAGACATCCACCCGCCGGAACCGCTCCTTGTATCTCTCTTTCTGTTTCACCCCAAAGCGCTGCTCTTCATCGATCACGACAAGGCCCAAGTCCTTAAACTCCACGTCCGGCGAAAGCAGTCGGTGCGTTCCGACGACCACATCGACCCCACCCTCCGCCAGGGATCGGATCACCTGGTTCTGTTCCCCGGCGGTGCGAAAACGACTAAGCTCCTCCACCGTGATCGGCCAATCGGCAAACCGCTCCCGCAAGGTCCGGGCGTGCTGTTGTGCCAACACGGTGGTTGGAGCCAGCACGGCCACCTGTTTTCCGGCCATGACCGCCTTGAAGGCCGCCCGGATCGCCACCTCCGTTTTGCCGTAGCCCACATCACCGCAAACCAGCCGGTCCATGGGACGGTTTCGCTCCATGTCCGCCTTGGTTTCGGCGATTGCCCGAACCTGGTCGGGGGTGGGTGCATAGACGAATTCGGCCTCAAATTTCGCCTGCCACTCATGGTCGGGCGGAAAGGCGTTTCCCGGCATCGCCTCGCGCTCCGCCGCGGTCCGCAACAAGGTGGCGGCGAAATCCTCCACCGCCCGTTCCGCCTTCGCCTTGGCCTTTTCCCAGCGCCCACCCCCCAACGTGTCGAGCAAGGGACGTTTTCTTCCGACCCCCACATAGCGGGAGACCAAATAGGACTCCTCTACCGGAACGTACAACCGGGCCCCGTCCGCATACTTCAACAACAGGCAGGAGCCTTTGCCTCCCGGCTTTTCCCCCAGTCCTTCGTAAAGACCGATGCCGTGTTGCAGATGGACGGCATAGTCACCCATTTTCAAATCGCCGGGATCGAAAACCGGACGGCGCCAACGATCCGCCGCCGTGGCATGGCTTTGGCGGAGAGTCCGCCGGGATTCCGTTCGCCCCAGCAGCTCCGCGCCGGTCACCACCACATAACCCCCCTCCGGCCATGCAAACCCCTGCCCCAGGCGGGAAATCCGAAAATGGATGGTCCCCAGCTCCTTCGCGGTCAGATCACACTCCCGCAACCAGTCCGCCAACCGCTCCGTCTCCCCTTCGTTTACCCCGGTGACCGTGACGCTCCATCCACGTGCCACCCAAGACCGAATTTCCGCTCCGACCCTGCGCCGGTGGGCTTCGGCCAACCCGGCTTCCCGAACCGGTTCGCCAATGAAACCGTGCCGCAGGGGACCTCCTGCCAGTCTTTGCTCCTCCCCCTCCGGCAGTGCGCTCAGGGTCCCCCATCCCGGACCAAGATACTCCGCCAGGCTGGAGGATTGGCTGTTTTCCTCCAGTTTCCCAAGAAAAAGACTGGTCGCCTTGAGCTCGGCGACGCCGGTTTGCTCATGAAGGTCGATCTCGCGGATGGACTCCACCCGGTCCCCACCCCACTCCATCCGCACGGGAAACAGGGCTTGGCGTGAGTAGACATCCACGATGCCTCCCCGTCTCGCCACTTCCCCACGCTCACTCACGGTGGAAACCTTTCGGTATCCCGCCTCCACCAACTCCTCCACCAACTGCAGGGGGTCCAGCGTGTCCCCAAGGGAGACCCGACGGTGACCGGCGCGAATCCATGCCGGTGCAGGCATAGGTTCGGTCATGACCCTTTGGGTCACGATAGCGAGCCGGGGCCTCCCTGGATCCAGCAAGCGCGCAAGCGAAGCTACCCACTCCGCCTCAAGGTCAGGGTCGGGCCGAACCTTATCCGATCCACGGAACGCTTCCGGCACCAACACCGCCTCCCCACCCCACGACTCAATCTCCGCGGCCAACTCCTCTTGTTGACGAACATTTTCTGCCACCACCAACCAGCCGGGAGATGTTTTTCTTCCCGCCAGCAAGACCGCGGCCAAGGCTTGGGCGCCGGAAGGCCAGCCGGAAAAAGACCACACCCCTCCCGTCACTCCGCTGGACACGAATCCCGCCAAGTCGGTCGTATCCAGGTGAGTCTTCCCTTCCCTCCCTTGCCCTGGTGTCTGCAAAAAGCTGGGACGACCCTACCATAATTCATGAAGGGAGACACCCCGGGCCCGGCAGGGCGGCTTTTCCAAAACCGCCTCGGAAAACTATCTAATTTGGAAACCCCCATGAAGCGGCGTGGGAATACGCCGCTCAACCAAATCTCAAACGCCTAACCCGACCGCCTTGGCTGCCGCCGTCCGCTCCTCCTCCAACTCCGCCACCGTGGCCGCCAGCTTCTTTTGACCAAAATCGTCCAGCTTGAGACCCTGCACAATTTCCCATCGGCCGCCTCCGGATGCCTTGATCGGGAACGAGCACATCAGGCCCTTGGGCACGCCGTAACTTCCATCCGAACTGACTGCCACGCTCGTCCAGTCTCCCTCCTTCGTGCCCTCGTGCAGCGTGCGGACGGTATCGAGCGCCGCATGAGCCGCGCTGGCCG
The DNA here is from genome assembly GCA_964623555.1 of uncultured Akkermansia sp. Classification (GTDB taxonomy): domain Bacteria; phylum Verrucomicrobiota; class Verrucomicrobiia; order Methylacidiphilales; family Verrucolacustridaceae; genus Verrucolacustris. Next base: position 8,817 of record CAZURF010000012.1, read on the forward strand.
CACTGGAAAGTCCCCGCGCCTTGAGCACTTCCGCCCCGCGCTGTTGCACCGACTTGAGAAAATCGCCCTCCAACCAGGACCGGTCTCGGATGACTTCGGTGACCGGCTTTCCTCCAATCCGGGCATTCGTGAAGTCAGGATACATGGTCGTCGAATGATTTCCCCAAACGGCCAACCGGTCCACCTGCCCGACAGCCACCCCCGCTTTCTCCGCTAATCTTGCCTTGGCCCGGTTTTCATCCAAGCGGGTCATGGCAAACCAGCGGTCTGGCGGCAACTTGGGTCCCGACTGCTTCGCGATCCAGGCGTTCGTGTTGCACGGGTTGCCCACCACCAACACCCGGGCATCCGGAGATGCCACTTCGGACAATACCCGCCCTTGCTCGACGAAGATTTTTCCATTGAGACCCAGCAGTTCCGCGCGCTCCATCCCCTGTTTTCTGGGGATGCTTCCGATGCAAAAGGTCCAATCGGCTCCTTCGAAGGCTTTTCGAGGGTCGGAGGTGGCCACCACATCCTCCAAAACCGGGTTGGCGGCATCCCGAATCTCCATCACCACCCCCTGCAAGGCTGCCTCGGCGGCGGGGATTTCCAGAAGTTGCAGGCGAACTTTTTGCTGGGGACCGAAAAGTCCTCCCGAAGCGATGCGAAAAACAATCGCATACCCGATTTGGCCCGCCGCCCCCGTCACTGCCACTCGCAGGGTGCGACTCATGGTTTTTGATTGGCCTCCACCGAGACGGAGGGCCGCTTGGCCTCTCCTTGGACGGGACTGTTTGTCGGGTAGGGTTGAAATTTGAAGATTACCTCGCCGGGCCGGGCCACGTTCAGGGTGTCCCGGGACATCCGTTCCACGGTAAAGGGATCGTCTTTGAGCCGGCCGGCTTCCTCCTGAAGATCCGCCAACTCCTGTTTTTTTCGGGTGATTTCGCTCTGCAGAAACTCCGCCTGCTCCTTCAACCGTTGCCCCCGCTTCCAGGCTGGATAGAAGAGGGCCAGAACCACGGAAACGCCCAGAAGACCCACCAGGGCATAGACCCAGGGCTGAATGACACGCCAGAATTGGCCCTTGGCCGGAGGGGCCCCGTAATTGCGGGGATCAAACAGCCGCGAGTTGTCCGCCATAGACAGCCTTGCTGCCGAGCTCCTCCTCGATCCGGAGAAGCCGGTTGTATTTTGCCAACCGGTCGGAACGGGAGAAGGATCCGGTCTTGATCTGTCCGGCGTTGGTGGCGACGGCGAGGTCGGCAATCGTGGAGTCCTCGGTTTCACCGCTCCGGTGGCTGATCACCGCGGTGTACTTGGCGGATCGGGCCAGCTCGATGGCGTCCAGGGTTTCACTCAGGCTCCCGATCTGGTTTACCTTCACCAAAATGGAGTTGGCCACTTTTTCCTGGATACCTTTTTTCAGGAATTCCACATTGGTCACGAAGAGATCGTCCCCAACGAGCTGGGTTTGGGCGCCCAACTTCTGGGTGAGAACCTTCCAGCCGTCCCAATCCTCTTCCGCCGTACCATCCTCAATCGAGACGATGGGATACTTCTTTTGGAGCTGGGCGTAAAAGTCCACCAGCTCCGCCGCCTTGAGCCGGCGCTGGTCCGACTTCTTGAACACATACTCCTTCGTTTTGCTGTCGTAAAATTCGCTGCTGGCCACATCCAATGCAAAAAAGACCTGCTGGCCAAGCCGGTAGCCCGCTTTTTCGGTGGCTTGAGCCATCACTTCAAGCGCGGCCTCGGTGGATTCCAAACGCGGAGCGAACCCGCCCTCATCCCCCACGGCCGTGCCCAGTTTCTTGTCATGGAGAATCTTTTTCAGGGCGGCAAAAATTTCCGCGCCACAGCGGATAGCTTCCCGGAAGGTGGGCAGACCCCGGGGAATCACCATGAACTCCTGGAAGTCGATCGGAGCATCCGAATGGGCTCCCCCATTGAGGATGTTGGCCATCGGCACCGGCAGCACGTGGGCCTTCTCCCCGCCCAGCCAGCGGTACAGTGGCTGGCCGTGGGCGGCCGCCGCGGCCCGGGCCGCGGCCAAGGACACCCCCAGGATGGCGTTCGCGCCGAGGTTCTTTTTGTTGGGGGTGCCGTCCAACTCCAGCATCACCTTGTCCACTCCGCGGGTGTCTGCCGCATCCCTGCCCTTCAGCGCCGGGGCGATCTTTTCCTTCACATGGGCCACCGCCTTGAGCACACCCTTGCCGCCGAACCGTTTGGCGTCACCGTCCCGCAACTCCAGAGCTTCGTGAATGCCGGTGCTGGCTCCACTGGGTACCATTGCCGACCCGAAGGCTCCTCCCTCCAGGATGACGTCGGCCTCCAGTGTCGGGTTACCCCGGGAATCGATGACCTCGCGCGCGGTGACGGCCTGGATTTTGGTCTTCATCAACTCGGGCCAGGAGTCGGGCTAGGCCCGGTAGGGCCGGACGGAAGTGATGCGAACCTTGGACTTGCCGCCTCCCTCCGCAGGTAGTTCCGCGGATTCCCCGGGTTTCTTTTTCATCAGGGCCTGACCGACCGCCGTTTGATAGGAGATCACCCCGTTTTCGGGATCGCTGTCCCAGGCACCCAGAATGGTCACCCTCTTCGCGGCCCCGTCGGCATCCTGGTATTCCACCACGGTGCCGATGTCGGCCACATCCCCTTTGACGCCGCTGAAATCCGTGCCTTGTGCGGTCACGATCATGGATTCCAATTCCGCCTTGCGGCGCATGAGCACCGCCTGCATCTCCTTGGCGGCCTTGAACTCGTGATTCTCCCGCAGGTCCCCGTAGGAGCGGGCCACCGCGATGTCCTTGCTGTTGGCCGGAATCTTTTTGCTGACGATTTCCTCAAGCTCTTTTTTGCGCTTTTCCAGGCTGTCCCAGCTGACGACCAGGGATTCCACGGCCGCGGCCTTGTTCTCCCCAGCCACCATCGAGCTGATGTGCGGATGCAATTTGACCAGGGTTCCCATCAGGGATCTCTTGTCCAGTTCCTCGAAGGCGGTGGAGGCCAGGGCGGCGCGCGTGATGTCCCTCATCTCCTCGGGCGCGGAGGCCGCGAGCAGGTCCCGAATGAGATCCTTGTCCTCCAGCAGAAGATCATGCAACCGGGAACCTCTCCAGATATCGGCGAGCTGCTCCTTTTCCAGAACCGCCAAAGCCGTCAGAAAGAGGAAGGGACCGCCCAGCTTTTGGAACTCGCCTCCGCGATTGCGGCAGAGCCAGACAATGGTGTCGGGATGAACCTGGCGCTCCCGGAGAAGACGGTCCATCGCCCCCTCCAGCTCGGCCGCCCGCCCGGCTTTTTTGAATTTCGCCGTGATCGTGTCCATCAGGCGGCCGGAGGCCTTGGGTAAAAGGGCGTTGAAAAGCTCGGTCCAGCGTTCCCCCAACAACTCGGCCATCATTTCCACAAACCGGGGCTGCTTTCCGGCCGAAAGGGTCTCCACGATGTTGGCCAAACGGGTGGGGTCGCCGGGAAGAAGTCCGCGCAAAACCGGACCCGGCTCGGCTGGGAGGCCGATGCCTCCGGCAAACTCGGCCCGGGCCAAGGCAAGTTCGGCCACTTGGCCGGGCTGGCTCTTGGGAACCTTCTGGCCGGCAGCATCCACCAGCTTAAAAATCTCCTCGGCTTGGGCTTTCAGGGTCCCGGCATCCGTGGATTTTTGGAGCTTTTCCAGGACCTCGATGACCTTTTTTACCCCGACCGCCTCCCGCAACTCTTCCATTCCGCCGCCCTTGGATTGAGCCGCCTCCTCAAGGTACTGAATCGGGTCGGTCCTTTTGGAAGGAATGACGAAGCGGGCATCCTTGCGCATGGCCCGCTTGGCCGCTTCCCAGAATTTCTTCCACTCCGTCGCCTGGAACAAATGGGGTACAAAAGCCTCCTCCAAGCGAGCCGTGGTGGCTTCCCGGCCAAGTTGCTGGACGGCCTGCTTAAGCAGTTCCCCCGGCTCCTTGCCCGCCTGGGCCTTCACCGCGGCTGGATCCTTGAGGATGCGGGCCTCGAAGTGATCCTCCGTGAGGATTCGGAGGGTTTGGGAGGCGTACTCGAATTCCATCGAGTGGCCTTTTTTGGAACGAAAATCAATCAGCAGGGATCCGAGGGCCTCGTCCCGCGAGGCAATCTGGCCCACCCCCCAGCTGCGGTGGCGGCAGACGGCACCGGGCACAAGGGGTTTGAGTTTTTCTGAAATCTGGGAAGGGGGGGCCGACTCTTCTGATGGGGCTGCTTTTTCGTTTTCCGTGTCAGTCGGCATTCTTGCCAACATACGGATTCATTACCCCCGAAGGCAACCGGAATTCTTGGAATTGCCCCAAAAACAGCCTGGTTTACGGGGCCGGCGCTTCAGCGGCCGGCTCGGCTTCCAAAACCTTGAACTTGTCCGGGCCTGACAAATCGATGGAAGGCTTGCCCTCATGCATCTTGATCTTGCCGGTGACCTCGACGGTCTTCCCTTCACACGCCGGCACCCCCCCGGGAAACTTGTCCGAAAAAACCCGGACACTGAAGACCTGGTTGGGATGCCGCCCGCCAAAATTGAGAAAGGTGGTCCCTGAGGAGGCAGTTCGCTGGCCGTCCACCTTCCCTTTCACGGTCACCACCTTGCCTTCGTTTTGCGCCGCCTCCTGGGGCGTCACTACGGGAATCTCCACCTTGGCCTCCTCCGCCCGAAGGGCTCCGCCCATCGTTGCCCAGACCAAGGTCCCAAGAAGGAATACTGTTTTCATGGAAATTAAAATGGTCCCACGGAGATTGGCTGGCAAGTCTACATCCCTCGAGGCTGGGAAATCCCTGAAAGGTTTCAGCCGAGACTCTCTTCAATCATTTGAAGGTAGGAAACCGTCCGTGCATGGCGGGCCTCGTCCCCGCGCCGGCTGTAGCTGTTCAGTAGGTTCACCAGCATTCGTTCCGCGGTCACCCGGGGCGTTGCCCGCATAAACATGGGGTTGGCCCAGCAGGTGCGCTCCGTTCCGAATTTGGCGGCTAGATCATCCGCGGACAGCACCACCCCGCCATGGAAGGGGTCAAAAACCACCCCCCCAATTCCGGCGAGGTAATGTCCGGGCGTGTTAAGGCCGTAGACTTCCAGCCCAGCCCGCTGTCCGGCGAAAATGTAAACCAGAGCCAGGGTCAACGGGATTCCCAGTTTGGTTTCCAACACCAGGTGCAGATAGCTGTTGGCCGGATGGAAGTAGTCATCCAAGTTTCCACGGAACCCTTCCCTACGTGCCAACACCTGCCGCAAAGCGGAGATCGAATCCGTCGGGGAGATGCTGCGGCGGGGCAAGTTCTTCTCCACCGCCTGGCCCAGCTGGTCGAGGTAGCCCATGGCAGCCGCCCCATCCACTTCCGGATTTTCCACCTCGGCCAGTTGCCAGCAAAAGGATTCCAAATCCTCCCAGGTGGCCAACTCCGGCCGGTTAGACTCGGAGGGTAAGTCGGCTTTGGTCGATTTGCCCCAAAAACGCAGGATCAAGCGCGCCCGGGCCTGGATTTTTGGATTTTGGCTGTGGGCGAGATCGGAAATCAGGGGCGCGTAGCGGTTTTCCTGGGAGCGGATCTCGCGGATGGTGAGATCCGCCAGATCCGCATCGTCCCCGGCGAGGATCTTTTCCACCGCCTTGGCCTGCTGGGCTTCGTGCGGTTGGCTCATCGGCCTTATCCTTTAAACTGAACCGGAATCTCCGCCCGTTGGGCGGCATGCTCTTCGTCCGAACATCCCCGGTCCGTGGGCACATCCGTCGAGGTATGGTTGGGTTGCACGATCCCTTTCTGCAGCATCCACGCCTCCACCTCCTCCCCGCTGACATCGGCCAGCATGTGCCCATCGATCTCCACGCAAGGGGAAAGTTCCTGACCGCTCTTCTGAATCATTTCCACGCGCTGGTTGATATCGTTCCAGATATCCCGGTCCTCGAAATCCAGCCGGTACTTTGCCATCACCGCCCTGACCCCGCGGCTCCACCCACAATGGGGTTTGAGGTAGGCAATGATCTTTGGCTTTTTAAGTTTATCACTCATTACGAATAACCTAGTTTCTTTCCGATAATTCGCAAGGGGTTGATTTTCAGGCTCCTGCCAGTCCCTCCGCCTTGATATGAACCTCCCGAAGCTGTTTCGGGGTGGCCTCGGCGGGCGCTCCGCTCATCACATCCTGCCCCCGGGCGTTTTTAGGAAAGGCAATCACGTCCCGAATGCTGTCATGCCCCAGCAACAAGGCCATCAGACGGTCAAACCCGAGCGCGATTCCCCCATGCGGAGGGGCCCCGAATTTCAACGCCTCCACCATGTAGCCGAAACGGCTGGTCACCACATCCCCAGGCAGCTTCAGGATCTCACGGAACAACTTGTCCTGCACCTCACCCTGGTGAATCCGGATGCTGCCCCCGCCTAGTTCCACTCCGTTAAGGACCAGATCATAGTGTTGTCCCCGCACCTTTTGCGGTTCACGACCCAGCAAATCCACATCCTCCTCCACCGGTGCGGTGAAAGGATGGTGACTGGCCACAAGATTCGGATGCTCCGGATCCCGCCGCAAAAGAGGAAAATCCACCACCCAGTGAAAATCCAGGACGGCAGGATCACGTTTGAGTTTGCCGAGTTTCTCCAGATATTCCGCGCAGCGGGTCCGCACCAACCCCAGAACCTCGCAGGCGGCGGTCCACTGGTCCGCCCCAAACAAGATCAGGTCCCCCTCGGCGATGGAAAGTTTGTCCGTCAGCGCCTTTTTCTCCGCCTCGCTAAAAAACTTCACGATGGGGGACTTCCACTCGCCTCCCTCCACCTTGATCCAAGCCAGGCCCTTCGCCCCATGCGCCTTGGCCAGATTGGTCAGCTCCTCGATTTGTCCCGTGGTGATTTCGGCCAGGCCCTTGGCGTTGAACGCCTTGACTACCCCTCCGGCAGCCACCGCGCCCTGAAAAACCTTGAAAGCGGAGGAGCGGAACGTCTCGGTGAAGTCCGCCAAGGTCAGGCCGTAACGCCGGTCGGGTTTGTCCGTGCCGTACTGGTTCATGGCATCGGCAAACGTGACCCGCGGAAACGGGGCCTTCACCTCCACCCCCCGAACTTCCTTCCACACGGTCCTGACCAGGCCCTCAATCACCGCATAGATGTCCTCGCGGGTGATGAAGGACATTTCCAGGTCGATCTGGGTAAATTCCGGTTGGCGGTCCGCCCGCAGATCCTCATCCCGAAAACACCGGGCGATCTGGAAATATTTTTCCGCCCCCGCAACCATGAGGAGCTGCTTGAACTGCTGGGGCGATTGCGGAAGGGCATAGAACTTTCCGGGATTCAGCCGGGATGGCACCAGATACTCGCGGGCACCTTCCGGCGTGCTCTTGAACAACACCGGCGTTTCGATTTCCAGGAACCCCTGCTGATCCAGATAGCGGCGGATGGCGAGGGCGGCCCGATGGCGGGCCCGCAGGGCCTCGGCCATGGCCGGACGGCGCAGGTCCAAATACCGGTAACGCAACCGCAGGTCCTCATTCACACCCTCCTCATCCAGGGGGAAGGGAGGTGTTTCGCTGGGGTTAAGAATAGTCAGGCCGGTGGCCGTCACCTCGATCTCCCCCGTGCCCAAAGCGGGATTTTTGGTGCCCTCCGGGCGAGGAGTGACTTTCCCCGTTACCGCGACGACAAACTCGGAACGGAGGGTGTGGGCGGTTTCCGCCACCTTGGGCTGCAGGGCCGGGTTGAAAACAACCTGGGTAATTCCTTCCCGGTCCCGCAGATCGATAAAGATCACCCCGCCGTGGTCGCGACGCCCGGAAACCCATCCGGCCAACCGGACTTCATTTCCGGCGTCTCCGGCCCGCAGGGCTCCGCAGCTATGGGAACGCCTCATCATCCCACCACCTTCGCCCAGTCCCCCACACCCGGTTCAAGGGAAATCGAATCCCCGCCTCCGGGCTTCAGCGCGATCTCCCCCTGCTTGCGGGTGGCCAGTTCCTTCACCGTCAACTTACCGCCGGCGGCCTCCCGCCCGACCAAAAGCGCCCAGCGGGCTCCCTTGGCTTCCGCCAACTCCAGTTGTTTGACCCATTTGCCATGCCCGGGGTCGTAATCCACCGAATGTCCGTTGCGCCGCAGGCTACCCACAATCTGCCGGGCCAGTCGCTGCTCCGCCGGTTCGGCCACCACAAAAACTTCCGGAAAACCCGGTTCGGCTCGCAGAAGCTTCTTCTCCGCCAAAAGTTCGGCGAGGACGGCGTCCCCCATGCCGAATCCCGTGGCCGGCAGATCCTCCCCTCCGAGTTTTTGTAAAAGGCTGTCGTATCTCCCGCCTCCGGCCACGGCCCGCAATTTTCCAGCACGGTCATGAACCTCAAACACCACGCCGGTGTAGTAGGCCAGCCCACGGACCACGCGCAGATCCACCTCGCACCAGTCCCCGTACCCCAACGCCCGAACCCCTTCCTGCACGGCCCGTAATCCTTCCGACCGGGCCTCTTGGTTCTCTAACGCCGCCAAAATCGGATCGGCCAGGGCGCCCAGTTTCTTTTTCCACTCTCCGACCTCGGCGCCCTCCAGCTTGTCCAACACCCTCAAAACCTCCGCCTTTTTCTCCTCCTTCACCCCCTGCTCCGCAAAAAAGGTGTCCCACCAGCCGCGATCACTGACCTTGACCACCACATCCCCGGCTCCCAGCCCCAGAAGGGAGAGTCCCAGGCAGAGGGTGGCGATCAGCTCCGCCTCGGCCGCCGCGCTTTTTTCCCCCACCACATCGCAATTCCACTGAAAGTGTTCCCGATGACGCCCTCGTTGGGGCCGCTCATAACGAAACAGACGCGGAATACTGAACCACTTGATCGGCTTCCGGTAGTTCCGATGCCGGGAGGCCACCATCCGGGCCAAGGTGGGCGTCAGCTCGGGCCGAAGGGCCACCTCCCGGTCCCCTTTGTCCTTGAAATGGTAGATCTGCCCCACGATCTCGTCGCCGGACTTCTCGGTGTAAAGATCCAGCGACTCAAGCTCCGGCCCCTCATACTCGACAAAGCCGGAGCGGCGCGAAGCCTCACGCCATGCGGAGAAGATCGACCGCAAAGTCGCGTGATCTTCGGGAAAAAAATCCCGGAACCCCGGGAGGGGCTGACCCGTCATGATTCCGCTCCGCGTGCGGAGCGGTCCGTCAGGACTCCGCCGAGGGGGAGCTGTTGCCGGATTCGGAGACCACCTGCGCCAACTTGGCCGAATTGCGGATCAGCTCCGCCTTCATCTCCTTGCCCGCCTTGAACTTCACCACCGCCCGGGCCGGGATCGGCACATCCGTCTCCGGCTTATTCGGATTCCGACCCACCCGTGCCTTCCGGATCTTGATTTCAAACACGCCAAAGTTGCGGAGTTGCACCGCATTTCCCTTAAGAAGGGATTCCTTGACGTGATCCAGTGTTAACTGAATGACCTTCAACACGTCCTGTTGGACGAGATTGGTCTCATTGCTGATCCGAACCACCAGGTCTCTTTTGGTCAGGTTTTCCATATGTCCTTATCTCTAGGCATTTTCCGTTGCTGCGCCAAGTAAATTTTTAAGGGATAAGGCTTTAGCGATTTTCCCTATGTAAATCGTTGATATTAACGTTTACGCCATTCCACTTTGGGAGGCACGGGATCTCCAACGACTTCCGCAAAAGTCCGGAAATGAGTTTTGCATATTTTAGCCAATTTCTCGCGCCCGGACTTTTGAAAAATCTCCTCCGCCTGCTTTTTGACCCCAGCCCCAGAGCCTTTGCCAAGCTCGACCCCCGCCTCCACCGACAATTTCGCCAACTGACGAACGAATTCGGCCCTTGCTAGGATGCTGGCCGCCGCCACCGCAATATCGCTTTCGGCTTTGGTCCGCTGTTCCAGCTTCAACTCCACCCCTTGGCGACGCAACTCCCCCTCCACCAATCGCGGGTCGCCAAACTGGTCGGAAAGCGCGCGGGGACATTCCGGCACCTTGCCGTGCAGGTTGGCGATCACCTTGCCGTGCGCCCACGCCAGCATCCGGTTCAGGTTTCCGAATTTCCGGTACAGTTCGCTATAGCGCTCCGGACCCATCGTCACCACCTCCCTTGCCGGACCCACCACTTTTCCGATTTCTTCGGCCAACTCCCCGATCTTCTTGTCGCTCGTGATGGTTTTACTGTCCCGCACCCCCGCCGCGATCAGTCGCTCGGCCTTGGCTTCATCAACATAAACACCCGCCACCACCAGGGGGCCAAAAAGGTCTCCTTTCCCGCTCTCGTCGATCCCGAAATGGGGCGCGTACATCTCCGGGTTGCGGAGTTTCTCGTACCCCAGGCGCGCCTCTCCCAGTACCTCCGGTTCCAGCACGAATTCCACAAATTCCTTGGCCTCTTTTCCCGCCACCACCAGCTTTCCGCTTAGGTAGGCGCTCAGCACACATTTTCCTTTTCGGGCGGTGAAGTGACCATGATCCAATGGCCCGAAGATAAATCCCTTGGCTTCCGCCAATTCCCGCAAGCGCCGGACTTGGGCCTCATCCAAGGTGTGGGTAAACATTGTGTCGGCCATGCGTTCCCACGCTACTTCCCCCCGCCTCGCCATCGAATCCAAAATCCACCGGACCCTGCCCCGGTTGTACGCGTGGTATCGGCGAAACCGCCGGGCGCTTCCCTGGCGTACCCGACCCACCCCGTACCGCACGGCGGTGGCAGAATTCATGTGTCAGCAGACGCGGATCGCCACGGTCATCCCTTACTACCAGCGCTGGATGAAACTTTTTCCCGGATGGCCCCAACTGGCCCGTGCCCCGACTTCCCGGGTCCTCCGGATGTGGGAAGGGTTGGGTTACTACCGCCGGGCCCGTTTTCTCCACTCCTTGGCTCGCGCGGTGATCCGGTTGCCGGGCCGAGACCTTCCCCCGGATCCGGAATTACTCCGAAAACTTCCCGGCATCGGCGACTACACTGCCGGGGCCATCGCCAGTATCGCCTTCGGTCTGTCCGCCCCCGCTTTCGATGGCAACGTCGCCCGGGTTCTGAGTCGCCTGACTGCATGCAAAGGCAAATCGCCCAGTCTTCCCGCCTTGCGAGCCTTGGCCGGGCAAATCGTTCCCTCCCGCCACCCCGGCCTCCACAATCAAGCCCTGATGGAACTAGGGGCCTTGGTCTGCCTTCCCCAAAACCCCCGCTGCCCCGTTTGCCCTCTTCGCGCGACCTGCCCCTCCCGAAAAAAACTTCCCTCCACCCCCCGACTCAAACCCGCCCCCACTTCCCAGCGGGAATCGATTCTCCTCGCCAAAAGGGACGGCAAAATCTGGCTGACCCGGCACCACCCGCAAGGTCGATGGCGGGGGCTGCATCTTCTTCCGACTTTGGTGAAAAAACCCTCGGGAGTGCCCCACTTGCATCTCCGTTACCCTTTTACCCGTTATCTTGTGCATGCCTCTGTTTATGTGACCGCGACCTCACCCACCGGGATACCGGGGAAATGGATGGGGGCAGCCGAACTCCGCCGGGCCACGCTCCCCGCACCCCACCGGAAAATTTTGGCCACGCTCGGGATCGGCTAGATTCACCATCCGGTTGCCGATAAACTTTTCCCATGCCCTCGGCTGCCAGACCCAAGCCTCCCGCGCCCGCCGAAAAAAAACCGGAAAAAAAGAAGTTTCTCGCGATCGGCGCGATCCTGACTTCCACCCCCTTCCTGATCGCCATTGCCGTCCATGCCCTGCTTTTGATCGGGGGCGGAAGTATCGTGATTTTCAAGGGTGGCAATCCCCTGGCAATCTTCACCAGCGAGTCGGTCGGGGATGGCGATGTCGCTGCGGAAGCCGAGGCTCCCCCATCCCCGGAAGAACCGGCTCCGGAACCCGAATCGGAACCCATGCCCATGGAGGCCGAGGTCACCCCTACCGAGGTGGAGGAAAGTTCCGATATCCTCGCCCTCTCCACCCCGAGCACCGTCCCCTCCTTTGCCCCGCCCGCCCCCGCCAAGGTCTCCGCCCCCAGCGGAGCCACCGGAAGTTCCGTCAAGATGGGGGCAGCACCCCGGCCGGTGGGCCGAGCCGGTGGGAAACGGACCGGCAAATCCACGCTCTTTGGCTTTTCTGAGAAAATGGGCGGGGAGCTCGAAGGCACCATGTACGACCTCAAGCTGAAGGCGGACGGGAAAAAACCTTCCGGAATCGACGAAAAAAGTTTTCCGGAGGCGGTCAAAAAAATCGTGCGCAACAAATTCCGGCCCAACTCGCTGGCGGACTTTTACCGCGTGGATAAGAAATTTTTCGCCACCATGTTTTATATTCCCCTACAGGAAGCTGGGGAGGCCCCCAAGACCTTCGGGGTCCAAGGCAAGGTGAAGCCCAATAACTTCATCATCCACTACACCGGCTCCTTCGCCGCCCCCGAAGATGGGACCTACCGGTTTGTCGGACTGGGCGACGAAAGCATCATCGTCATGGTGGACGGATCCGTGAAGCTGGAGGGGAACTGGGTTCCTTTCCTCTCCTACGCCGAACGCAACGACCGCCAGGGTGACTCGGTCCTGGAATTTTTTCCCACCATCGAGCAGAACAAGCCCTGGGCCCGCCTGCGGGAGGGAGAGTGGATTCCTCTGAAGGCGGGACAGGCGCGCCGGCTCGACGTACTGCTGGTGGAACAGGGAGATCCGAGTGCCCCGGGTGGGGGCAACTTTGCCTTCGTCCTGCTGGTGGAGAAACAGGGCGCAAAATACGAAACCAAAAAGAAGGGCGGCCAAACGGTGACGGTGCTACCCCCCTTTCTTCTGGAAGAACCGGACAGCGGCATGCAGAAAATCATGCGCGAAAACAAAGACAAACTGGAGGTGGACCTCAAAAACGCGCCGATTTTCGGCACGGCCGCTCCGGCGGCGCCAACCCCCGCTGAACCGGAGGCCGAGTCCCCGCCTGCCCCGCCCCCTGCCTCAGGTGGACGATTAGACACCGCCTCCGCCCCGGCCTACGGCGGGGAATGGAAAGAGGGAGCCGGTGCGGGCGACGGTTGGGAGGGCTGGATTCTCCGCGCCAATGGAAATCCGGATAAAAAGTCCTACGCCGGCTTCTATCTCGCCAAGCAGGAGGAAAAATCGGGCAGCTCCTCTGTGGCCACGGAGGGACGATCCTTTGCCATCTTTTCCGATGGAGATGGTTTTCAGGAGTCCGCCGCCTTCCGCGGTTTTGCCAAATCCCTGGAACCCAATCAGACCTTCTCCGTGGATCTCGTCACTCCGATTCCCAAATCAAACTCCGGCTCCACCGGTTCGATCGGCCTGACCCTTCGCCATGGAAAAAAAGCTGACGGTCCCGGGGATTACAACGCCGGGTCGCGTTTTGAGATCACCGCGCTGGAGGGACAGGCGAACTATCAGGTTTTCGACGGATCCCAACCCTCCGACTCCGGCTTATCCGTCACCCCCGCCGGTCTGCGTGTGGAGTTTACGCTGAAAACCACGGATACTTACGATCTGAAGCTCTACCCCCTGAGCGGCGGGAGTCCGGTGGAACTGAAGGAGCGCAAACTGGGCGGAACCTCCGGTGCTTCCCTGGAAAGCCTGGCTCTCTTCAACCGGGATTCGGAGCAAAACGCGTTTTTCAACCGTCTTCGACTCAACCCGTAACCGGAATCTCCAACGCCATCACGTACGGTGAACCTTCCCCACCGGCCACGAGGACGTGCGTGCCGGCGGGCAGAACCACCTGGGTGACTCCCGCGGGCGGTCCCACCGAGATACCGCTGACCTCGGTTCCGTAAGGGCTTTGGTCGTCCTTGAGCACGACCGCCCCGTCCTGGCACTCCAGGCTAAATTGGATCGGGGCCAGCCTTTGCGGCGGGTTTTCCTCGATCAGCACCAGTTCGGTCCCTGCCGGGGCGTTTGCCGGCCCCGGACCTCGCCCGAAAATCATCGGCAACTGGTGTTCGCTGCCTTGTTCCGACCAACGGACCTGCTCGCCCGTCCGCCACCCCATCCGCAGACCCACCTTCACCGGGGAACCCTGGGGCTTCGACGGGACGGGCGCGGGCGCCGATCGCGCAGGAGCTTGAACCGATGCGGCGGGAGTCGCCGCCAAGGGGGCCGAGACCGCCTCCAACACCGCATGATCCAACTTTTCCATGCTCTTGCGAAGCCGCTGGGCCAGCACGCGGGAGACCACCGTGCCAGGATGGTCCTGACCGTCGGACCTTTTGTCTGTCAGGTCCGCCAGTGTCATTCCGTACAGCCAGACCTTCCCCTTGGCGGTGGCGGTAGCGGACCGGGGCAAATTCTGCAGCACCCCCATCTCGCCCACGACCTCTCCGGGGCCGGCCTTGCCAAGCTCACTGGTTGCCCCGTGAGCTTCCCGGGTCAGGATGACCTGGCCGCTGCGAATGATGAAAAAACGGTCGCTCGGTTCGCCTTGCCGAAAAATCACCTGCCCGTCGCCAAATCCCACCGTTGCCTTCCGGATTTCGGCGTTGGCCATCTCCGTGCGGATATACGACCAGACGAGGCGTACCACCATCCCGAGGCAGGATCCCGCCACGATGGCCAGGCAGTTGGTCGTAAAATCCCCGCTCCAATCGCAGCTCCGGCCGAAAATCGGCTGAATCAGCTCCAGCGCCGCACTCATGCCTGCCACCAACAGCATTCCCACCGGCCACAGGATCGGCCGAAAACCCAGAATCATCAGGACTCCCATCAACGTATATCCGGTGAAGTGGACGATCTTATCCGCCTCGATCGCCACCCCCTTCTTGGCCATCAGACTTCCAATCACGGCGCACACCATCCCCAATAACCCCACTACGATCATCACGCTTCGGGTCCGGGGCGGAATATCCAGATAAGGGCTGTGCGTGCGCTTTGGCGGCCCTCCCGCGGAGGGCGCCGGACGCTTCGCCGGAGCCGGCCCCGGTCTCCCTTGCGAGCGCGAAGCAGGCGCCGGTTTCACTTTAAAATTTTGCCCCAACGCCTCAGTTCGGCTTGAACCCCCGCCAAACTTGGAGCACCGGTCACCGTCTGTCTTCCCTGCAGGGCCAACCGGAGACGGGCGGAAGGCGAAGAGCTATGCAGAACCCCGCTCACCGCCAACCACTCCTTTCCGGACAACCCACCCCAATCGCTTTCCTCCAACCGATCGATCCGGGTCCCTTTTTCCTCGGCCGTTCGCACCGCTGCGCCGACGACCTGATGGGCCTTGCGGAAAGGCATACCCGCCCGCACCAAGGCATCCGCCACATCCGTGGCCAGCAGTTCTGGGGCCGAGGCGGCGTAGAGGCAGGCACCCGCATCCACCTCGATCGACTGAACCGCCCGCGCCATGACTTCGAGGGAGTTTCTCCAGGTATCCGCCGCGTCAAAAACAGCCTCTTTGTCCTCCTGCAGATCGCGGTTGTAGGTCAAGGGCAGGCCCTTCAGGACAGTCAAAAGGGCCACCAGATGCCCGGTCAGTCGGCCGCTTTTGCCCCGGACCAGTTCCGCCATGTCCGGATTCCTCTTTTGGGGCATGAGGCTCGAACCAGTGGTGAAGGCCTCCCCAAATTTCAAAAAGCCAAATTCCGCAGAGGAAAAAAGGATCATGTCCTCCGCCAACCGGGAGAGATGAACTCCGCCTAGCGCCACCGCGGCCAGATACTCCACCAAAAAATCCCGGTCGGATACAGCGTCCATGGAATTGCCGCTGACTTCCCGGAACCGGAGAAGCTTCCGCGCCACCTGCCGGTCGAGGCGGAGGGTGCTTCCAGCCAGGGCTCCCGAGCCCAGGGGGAGGACGTCAGCCCTTTTGGCGGCATCCCGGAGCCTCCCCTTGTCCCGTTCCAGCATCTGCACGTAGGCCAAAAGATGGTGCGCAAGCAAGACGGGTTGGGCCCGCTGCAGATGGGTGTATCCGGGCAGAATCACCTCGCGGTGCTTGGAGCCCAGCTCCACCAGCGACCGCTGCAATGCGGTCAAAGCCGCGATATCTCCCCCGATGGTTTCCCGGATCCACAACCGGAGATCCGTGGCCACCTGGTCGTTCCGGCTCCGGCCAGTGTGGAGCTTGGCTCCGGCCGGCACCCGTGCTGTCAGGACCGCCTCAATATTCATGTGCACATCCTCGAGTGAGTCTTTCCACCGGAATTTCCCTTGCGCGATTTCCCGCTCGATCCGGTCCAGCCCGCTGCGGATGGCGGCAGCTTCCTTTCGGCTCAGGATTCCAGCCTTGGCCAGCACTGCGGCATGGGCCCGACTTCCCTCCAGATCATGCCGGGCCAATCGATGGTCGAAATGAACCGACCGGCTGAACTTCTCCGCCACGGGGTCGGGCCGGTGCTTGAATCTTCCTTTACCCTCCGCCCTCATGTCGGTTTTTCCAGCTTCCGCACCTCACGCTCGGACAAAACCTTCCAGGCTCCGGGGACCAGAGTGCCGAGTTCGAGATGGGCGATACGGGTTCTCTTCAACCTTTCCACGGTAAAACCGAGCTTCCGGAACATCAATCGGATCTGCCGCTTCATTCCCTGCCGCAGAATCACGCAAACCTCCCGTCCACCCAGATATTCCGCCTTCTCCGCCCTCCCCAAACCCTCCTCCAGCCGCACCCCTTTTTCCATCTGTCGTAAGGCGGCCGGATCAGGAGCCCGGTCCAACCGGACCCGGTATTCCTTCTCCACCTTGTGCCGGGGATGAGCCAGGTGCTGGGCCAGATCGCCCTGATTGGTCAGTAGGAGCAGTCCTTCGCTATCCGCATCCAACCGACCCACGGTGAAAAGACGGCCAAAATGGCGGGGCATGAGCTCGGTGATAATGGGACGGCGGTCCTGGGCGGAAGCCGTGCAGACCACCCCCCTCGGCTTATGCAGGGCAATCACGACCCCCAGGGTAGTCCGGACCGGTTTGCCATCGACGGTCACCTCGGCCCCCTCCGGCACGCGTTCCGCCAAAGAGGTGACCTGGCGTTTGTTGATTCGAACCCGGCCGGCCGTGATTAACTCCTCCGTGCCACGCCGGGACCCCAAGCCTGCGGCAGCGAGAAATCGGTTGAGACGCATCCCTTCCCCGGACGGGACGGGATCGGGAGACATTATTCGGGCTTGGTTTTGGGAAGCCCCACGGGCTTCATGCCGGCTTTCCACTGACCACGCTTTTTGAGCAGGGCCACACGCTCCCCGCGCTTCAAGACATTGCGCTTGGCGGCGGTAGCCCCGCCGGAACGTAGACTGCGATGTAAGGACATGTTTTTCTTATAAGGAAACCATTGGCGGTGGGCAATGAGATTGAGGGCTACCAAAAGTGTCTCTTGGCAAAGGCATGCCCAGATCCGCTTTTGAGATACCTCTCAAACCGGTCTGCTTTAGCCGAATCCTTGAACTGCACGGAGACCTCCAACCCCCAAGGAAGAAAACGGGCGGTGTGCTCCGACTTGCCTTGATTATGCTCGCTTAATCTTCGGTGCAGATCATCCGCGGAGCCTCCATACGTCTTCCTTGGGTTGGAGATACTTCGAATCAGGTAGACGTACTTCATACCCGTTTTTAGCCACGATCGCTCTGCTCCGCGCAACGCTACGCAGGGCGACCCTCCTTCGTTAACCACCGCTCCGCACGAAGCCCTCCGAAGCACCGCCCCCAAAGGGGTTCGGGGCGAAGGAGGGTCGGAGCGGTGGGATTTGCGCCCCCTGTAACCTGCCCCCGCGCTAATCAAGCTTCGCCTCCGGCAGGTTGGTTTACCGCTCCTCGGTCCGCTTTGCGGGCCATCGGAGCGGTGGGATTTGAACCCACGACAGCCAGCTCCCAAAGCT
>CAZURF010000013.1:0-25323 GCA_964623555.1 uncultured Akkermansia sp.
TCCACCGCCGCCCCGCGGGTTTCCGCCACCAACCCCATTTGCGTCTGCCAATCCCGCAGGGTGCGCTTTTTCTCGGAATCCACGAATTTCAGGATTCCCAACACTCCCCCAACCGTGAAAACCCCCAAAAAGGCGACCGCCAAAATGGTCGTCAGGTTCCAAGGCCGCTTGACGGGGGCCTGATCAATCTTGGGGGTGTTGATCTTAAGCTTGGAGGGATCTTGGGGGGCGGGGGTGTTGGTGTCGGCCATGGAGGTTTACCTTTCCTTTTGAAGGACAAGGATTTTCCGATTCCCCTGCGCGCTCAAGGTTTTCCTCGGTCGTATCGTCGTGTAAGCTATCAATCATGACCATTTTACGCTGGTTCATCCCCCTTCTTTTGGGGTCGAGTTTGGGCAGTGCCTGGGCGTGGGACGGTCAGTATCAAGTGGTCCAACAGCAACCGATCCAGAAGTTTCCCAAGTGGACCGGTATTTTGGCCGAGGTGCAGCAGGAGCTGGCCCAAAAGGCTGACATCAACGCTCCTTATGCGGGAGGTTGGGAGGAATTTATCCAAAAAACCCAGTCCGGCGACAAGTTGGACATGATCAAAAAGGTCAACGAGACCTTTAACTCCATGCGCTACGTGCCCGACCAAAAGAACTGGGGGGTGCCGGATCTTTGGAACACCCCGGTTCAGTTCACCCAGTCTCCCGACTATATTGTCCCCGGGCGTGTCAGCGGCGACTGTGAGGACCATGCCATCGCCAAGTACTACGCTCTGCAAAAGCTGGGCTTTACCCAGGACGAGCTCCGCATCCTTGTCGTGAAGGATCTCAACCTTGGAGTCGGACACTGCATCCTCGGGGTAATCACCGCCGGTCAATGCTTCATCCTCGACAACCAGATTAAGAGCGTCTGGACCGCTGACAAAATCCAACACTACAAACCAATTTATGCCATCAACGAGACCGCCTGGTGGCAGTTTGTGCCTGCCGGCCAAGCGGCACCAGGGACCGAGGGAGCGGGCGCCGGAGGTGGTGGTGGCGCGGCGGATCAGGGCGATTAACCCGCCTACGCGGGCTTTTCCCCTGCCAGCCAGGACGGCAAGCTATCGCCTCCATGCCTGAACTCGCTCCCGCCTACGACCCGTCCAAGGTCGAAGACCGGCTCTATCGCCAATGGACGGAGCGGGGCGACTACCGCGCGAATCCCTCCTCCCCCAAGCCCGCCTTTTCCATCGTCATCCCTCCCCCGAACGTCACCGGCATCCTCACCCTCGGCCATGTTCTCAACAACACGCTGCAGGACATCCTCGCCCGGCGCGCCCGGCTCCAAGGCATGGAAGTCCTTTGGCTTCCCGGAACGGATCATGCCGGCATCGCCACCCAGACCGTCGTCGAACGCACCCTCAAGAAGGAAGGCAAAATCAAACATCGGGACGACCTCGGTCGTGAGGAGTTTTTAAAGCAGGTCTGGCAGTGGAAGGAAAAGCATGGCGGCATCATTATCCAGCAGCTGAAAAAACTGGGCGCCTCCTGCGACTGGTCGCGCGAGCGCTTCACCATGGACCCCCTCTACTCCGCCTGCGTGCAGCGGGTCTTTGTCGACCTTCACCAAAAAGGCCTCATCTACCGCGGCCGTCGCATGGTGAACTGGTGCCCTGTCTCGCGCACCGCCCTTTCCGACGAAGAGGTCGTGATGAAGGAGCAAAAGGGTCACCTCTGGCACTTCAGGTTGCCCGTGATGGGGGAAAAGGACCGCTTCCTCACGATCGCCACCACCCGCCCTGAAACGATCCCGGGCGACACTGCCGTTGCCGTCAACCCGAAGGATCCCCGGTACGCCTCTCTCATTGGTAAATTTGCAATTCGCCCCCTACCCCCCGAACAACCGGAATCCGAACGCCGGATTCCCATTATCGGGGACGAGCACGTCGAGATGGAGTTCGGTACCGGCGTACTGAAAGTCACTCCCGCCCACGACCCGGCCGACTTTGCCATCGGCCAACGCCATCACCTCCCCGCCATTGAGGTCATCGACGAAAGCGGCCACATGAACGAGGCTGCGGGCAAACAGCTGGCCGGCCTGGATCGCATCAAAGCCCGGGCGGCTGCCGCCGAACAGTTGCGCGACCTTGGGCTACTGGAGAAGGAGGAGCCTTACACCAACCAAGTCGGCTTTAGCGAGCGTGCCGACGTTCCGGTGGAACCCCGTCTTTCCGAACAGTGGTTTCTAAAATACCCCAGTGCCGAGAAATCCCGGAACGTGGTGGGTTCCGGCAAAATGCGTTTTTTTCCCGAACGCTGGACCAAGGTCTACGACCACTGGATGGGCAATCTCCAGGACTGGTGCATCAGCCGCCAGCTTTGGTGGGGACACCGTATCCCCGTCTGGTACCGCGGCGACGAGATGCGCTGCCAGATGGAGTCCCCGGGTGCCGACTGGACGCAGGACCCCGATGTGCTGGACACATGGTTTTCTTCATGGCTCTGGCCCTTTGCCACGATGGGCTGGCCGGAAAAAACACCGGATCTAAAAAAGTTTTACCCCACTACCGACCTGGTCACCGGTCCCGATATTATCTTTTTCTGGGTCGCCAGGATGATCATGGCGGGCTTCGAGTACATGGGGGAACTCCCTTTTCGCAATGTCTACTTCACCGGACTCATCCGGGACAACAAGGGGCGCAAGCTTTCCAAATCCCTGGGCAACTCCCCTGATCCGCTGGATCTCATCGCCAAATACGGGGCCGACGGTCTGCGCTTTGGCCTTCTCCGCATCGCCCCCCAGGGCGTGGACATCCGTTACGACGAGAAACAGATCGAGGAGGGCCGCAACTTCGCCAATAAACTCTGGAACGCTTGCCGGTTCCGCCAACAGCAGGGCCCCTGCGACCCCCAAGCCGATCCCTCCCAACATGCGCGCACTCCGTTCAGTGACCATCTCCTGGCCGAATTGGATAGCCTCGAAAAAGAACTGGAGCAGATGTACGCCGGGTACGAGTTCAGCCAGATTGCCCAGGCCCTGTACGGCTTCGTCTGGGACGAGTTCTGTGCCCGCTTCATCGAAACCGCCAAGGCTGACTTTGCCGACACGACCTCCCCTACCCGCCCCGGCACCCTCGCCACGGCCGACTTTGTCCTCTCCCGAGTTCTCCGCTACCTCCACCCCTACATGCCCTTTATCACCGAGGAGCTCTGGCTCACACTGGGAATGGGCAAGGAGAGTATTCAGTTCTCTGGTTGGCCGAAATCCGGCCAGATCCGCTGGGACGCATCCGGGGCTCAAAAAGCCGAGGCCTGCTATACCACCGCCGAGGCCGGCCGCCGTCTCCGCGGCGAGTTCGGACTCTCCGGCTCCTCCAAGTTGAAATATCTTCTCGTCGCCAAGGCGCCACCCTCCCCCGAAGACCTACGCACCTTGGCCAAACTTCTGCAATCCGGCTCCGTGGAAAGCGTCACCCAACCGCCCAAAGCCCCCATGACCCCTACGCCATGGGGAGACCTTTACCTTCCGCTCGAAGGCTTGCTCGACCCCGCCAAGGAGACCGCACGGCTGGAAAAGGAAATCGCCGCCGCCGAGGCCGCCCGTTCCCGTGAGGCCGCCAAGCTGGCCGATCCCAAAATGACCTCCAAGGCTCCTCCGGAAAAAGTCGAAGAGTGGCGCCGAATTGAACGGGAGAACGGCGAGAAAATCGGGCGTCTCCGGGACCAGCTCAAACTTTTCACAACTTAATCGAACCCGCCCTCTTTTCCTCTCGGCAGAGCCCACCCGGCGGGGTTCAGTTCCCTCTTCATGGAAAAAGGCCACACCCCCCCGATTCTCGGTCAGGGGTACGTCCGTTACATCGATCATCTCGGCACGGACCTGCGGATCGTCGAGGCCGCCCGCATCTCCTATAAAAGCCCCAGCAAAGGGGAGGATCAGGACAAGAAGCTTCTTCTTTATCTCTACAAGCACCGGCATACGAGCCCGTTCGAGCAGTGCTCCATTACCTACAACATCAAGATGCCCATATTCATCATGCGGCAGTTTGTTCGGCATCGGACTTTCCGCCTGAACGAATGGAGCGGTCGCTACTCAGAGCTAGCCGATGAGTTTTACGTTCCCACGAAATGGCGAGCCGCTGATGCCAAGAATAAGCAAGGCAGTCAGGTTTCCGCCTCGCTGGACCATAGCGCCCTGACAAAAGAGGTGAAAACCTTCAACGACACCGCCTACGCCACCTATCAAAACCTGCTGAAACAGGGCGTGGCGAAGGAACTGGCCCGGATGGTGCTTCCGGTCAGCATCTTCACCGAGGTCTATGTGAACTGCGACCTGCATAACCTCATTCACTTCCTCCAACTCCGCGAGGACGACCACGCCCAGCAGGAGATACGCGAACTCGGCGCCGCCATGCGCCAAATCGCCGAAAAGCTCTACCCCTGGACATTTGAGGCTTATCACAAGTACCGCCTCGCGGTTTCCGAAAAGCCCAAAGACGATTAGCCCATAGGGCCGCAAGATCCGCCGCTTTTTCCACTGTCAGCGCCAAAAATCTCCGTAAACGCAAACGGTCGCTTTATTTTACTTTCCGGGTGACTCGGCAAAGGTCGCTTGCTTTAATTTCTCTATGCCCAAAAAGTCCCCCACCCCCAAACCTGCCGTCCCCCGCCGTAACTGGTTCCCATTGCTCATTGCTGGGGCCGTGGGCTTCTTGGCCGCCTTTTTCCTGCTCAAGGGCTGTCCTTTCACCATGCTCAGCTGCCCTGCCTATACAAAAATTTGCCCGGTCACGTCGACCCTAGACCGGTTGGAAGCCTGCCTTGCCCAAGGCAATCTCGCCTCCGCCAAAAATTGCGGCGAAAAATTGACCGAGCTTCTGGAGCCCAACATGCCGGAATTAGCCAAATCCGCTGAAGCTATTGCTCAGGCAAAGTCTCTGGCGGAAGCCCGGAAAGCCTTCAACTCGCTCCAGGCAAAAATCAAGGCCGGCAAGCCCATGCCCGCATCTTCCCGTCCGTGATTCGTTGGATCCTTGTTCCCCTCATCTGGCTACCGCTTGCCGCCATGTCCGCCTCCCCTGAATTGAAATTGGGTGACCGGATCCCCGCCCTTTCCCTGCCAGATCAGGACGGAAAACCTCTCGACCTTGCGGCGTACGGGGCAGAGGGCTATCTCCTGGTGTTCTTCTATCCCAAGGCGAACACCCCCGGTTGCACCGCCCAAGCCTGCAGCCTTCGCGACGCTGAGGGACAACTCCGGGAACGGGGCGTGAAAATTCTCGGCATCAGCGCCGATAAAACTGATTCCCAGAAAAAGTTCGTGACGGAACAAAAGCTTCCTTACCCCCTGATTGCCGATTCAGAAAGCAAGGCCATCCAGGCTTTCGGGGTGGAGGGTCCCATGTTCGGCTTTGCCCGGCGCTCCGCTTTCCTGTTTCACAATGGAAAACTGGTTTGGCGCGACGCCAAGGCCTCCACCAAGGATCAGGCCGAAATCGTTCTCCGGGCCCTCGAGACTCTCGCTCCATCCAAGAAGTGAAGTCGTTCCGCAAGGAACTCACCTTCAAGACCTCCACGCGCCGGGCCCTTCTGAACATCACCCCCCAGGTGGAGTCGGCCTTGGCCGAATCCGGCATCCGCGAGGGGCTGTGTCTCGTGAATGCCATGCATATCACCGCCTCGGTCTTTATTAACGATGACGAGTCCGGCCTGCACGAGGACTTTGAAAAGTGGCTGGAAAAACTCGCCCCCGAAAAACCCCACTCCCAGTACCGCCACAATGGCGCGGAGGACAATGCCGATGCCCACCTGAAGCGCTCCCTCATGGGTCGGGAGGTGGTGGTTGCGGTCACCTCTGGCAGGCTGGATTTCGGCCCATGGGAGAGAATCTTTTACGGCGAGTTTGACGGGAAGCGGCCCAAGCGTGTGCTTATCAAGATTCTTGGCGAATAACCCGTCCGTTCCCCCTTTTCCGCCCCTGCCGGGGATCCTATAAAACCCCGTGCCCTCGATCTTCGGAAACAATCTCCAGATCTTCTCCGGCAACGCCAACCGCGAGCTGGCCGAGCGTATCGCCACCCGGATCAAGCTTCCGCTGGGGAAGGCCACCGTGTCCTCTTTTCCGGACGGGGAAACCTTCGTCAAGTTCGAGGATAACATCCGCGGCAACGATGTTTTTATCATCCAACCGACTTGCGCCCCCACCAACCAAAACTTGATGGAACTGTTGATCATGGTGGACGCCGCCCGACGGGCCTCTGCCTTCCGGATCACCGCCGTCCTTCCCTTCTTCGGCTACGCCCGGCAGGACCGCAAGGATCAGCCCCGCGTTCCCATCACCGCCAAGCTGGTGGCCAACCTGCTGGTGGCCGCGGGTGTTCACCGCGTCCTGACCGTGGATCTGCATGCCCAGCAGATCCAGGGTTTCTTCGACATTCCTGTCGACCACCTTTTCACCGCTCCGGTGTTCTACAAATATCTCGTGGAGAAAAAAATTCCCAATCTGGTCGCGGTGACCCCGGACATTGGCGGCATGAAGATGGCCGCCGCCTACGGCCAGATGCTCGAATGCGGCCTGGCCATCGTGAGTAAGAAACGGCTGAACGCCACGGATACCGAGGCCACCCATGTGATTGGGGATGTGAAGGACAAAAATATCCTGCTGGTGGACGATATCACCGAAACCGCGGGAACCATCTCCTCTGCAGTGGAAATTCTTCGTCGCCAGGGCGCTCAGGACATCTATGTGGGCATCCCCCACGCGGTCCTCAGTCCGATTGCTGTCGAGCGCCTGAAAAAGTCCGGCATCAAGGAGCTGATTACCACCAATACCACCCCCCAGACGGAAATTCCCGGAGTGCCGACCAAAGTTCTTTGCGTGGCCCCGCTCTTGGCCGATGCCATCGTTCGTATCCATGCCGGCGAATCCGTCTCTTCCCTTTTCGAGATCCGCGCAGGCGTCAAAACCTGACCGGACAGCAAGCTGCCAACACCTATCTTCCGCCGTGTGGCCTTGGCCGCACAGCTACCAAAATTTTACTGTCCCAGGATGTACGCAAACATTAACGGGGCCACGATGGTGGCATCCGACTCGATCACGAACTTGGGCGTGTTCGCCCCCAACTTGCCCCAAGTGATCTTTTCGTTCGGCACCGCTCCGGAATAGGACCCGAAGCTGGTGGTCGAATCGCTGATTTGGCAGAAGTAAGCCCAAAGCGGAACACCGGTTCGCTTGAGATCCTGGTGCAACATGGGCACCACGCAGATGGGGAAATCCCCGGCAATGCCCCCGCCGATTTGAAAGAATCCAAGAGGAGTTCTGGCCGTACTGGTATAAAAATCCGCCAGGGAGATCATGTACTCCACCCCGCTTTTGATGAGTTGGGGGGACTTTACCTCACCACTGATACAGGCTGCCGCAAACATGTTGCCGAGGGTGGAGTCTTCCCAACCCGGAACCACCATCGGCAGATTTTTCTCCGCCGCCGCCATCATCCAGGAGTCCTTCGGGTCGATCTGGTAGAATTTCTTGTAAAGACCTTCCCTCAGGGCTTCGTAAAAAAACTCGTGGGGGAACTTCCGCACCCCCTTCTTCTCATCCCGCTTCCAAAGCTCGATAATCACTCCCTCGATCCGGCGCATGGCCTCCTGCTCGGGAATACAGGTGTCGGTGACCCGGTTGAGATGCTCCTGAAGGAGCTTTTCCTCATCCTTGGCAGTGAGATGACGGTACTCCGGCACCCGCCGGTAGTGATCATGGGCCACGAGGTTATAAACATCCTCTTCCAGGTTCGCCCCCGTGCAGCTGATGGCGTGCACCTTCCCCTGGCGGATCATCTCGGCCAGGGAAATTCCCAATTCCGCCGTGCTCATCGCCCCGGCCAAGGTGACCATCATCCGCCCACCGTCTTCGATCAGCTTGCGGTAGGCGATCGCCGCATCACGAACCACCGCGGCATTGAAGTGACGATAATGTCTGTCGACGAATTTCGAAATCGGACCTTCGGCCATGCAACCCCTTTTCAACCTTCCCGCGGAAAGATTGACAAGCCTATTCCGAGATTTTGCCGGTTTTTTTTGTGCGTAAGTGCGGATCACAAAAGTGATCCATTGCCAGAAACATGGATTTCGCGTGCCGCGCAAACAGCACGCTCAGAAAAGGGGCGGGCACCACGCAAAGAAAAAATAACAGGGTGGGACGCAGATCCGTGCAGAGCCGCAGGACAAAATATGCGGACATTGCTCCCAGGCCGATCACCCCGTAATTCACGCCCCAAATCGCCAACAGGAAATATCCGGGCTCCCTTTCGTACGCATACCCGCAACGGGGACATCCGTCCAAAGGGGTGAACCAATCATGCAGGGATCTTGTGGCCTTCACTGGCGGGAAAATCGGCCTCTCCCCGCAGGTTGGACAGCGACAAAGCAAGGACCGCTTGAGGTAAAGCCAGGCCTTCCCGGTGGTGCGAGGAGCGCGGGCCGTGGAATCGCCGGGATTCATTCGCGATGGTACGGATGACCCGCCCTCCAGCTCTCCACTCGGTAAATCTGTTCCAAAAGCACCACCAACGCGAGGTCGTGCGAAAGGGTTTGCGGGCCGAGCGACCAAACCGCCCCGCACTGTGCACGAAACCCCTCCCCGTGCCCATCGGCCCCACCAAGGATCCAGGCGGTCTTTGCTTTACCCCCCCGTTCCCGTCGCTCGAACTCCTTTTTCCACTCTGCCGTGCCAATCGCCTTTCCGCGTTCATCCAAGGCCACCCGATGCCAACCTTCGGACTTTTCCCATAACTCTCTCTCCTGCTTGGCCCCTTCCTTCACATGGACCAATTCAAATTCCGCAAATCCCCCGATCCGCTTGGCAAACTCCTCCGCCGCGCTCCGCGACCAGCCTGCCGGCCGGCCAACGGTGATCACGCGGTGTTTCACGCGCCCATCCGTCGGGGGCCGCTGACCCGTACCGCCGAACCGTCGGAAAGAAAAACCGAGGAACATTCACTTTGAAACACCGGACCGAAAGAGGATCCGAATGGCGCCCCGGTGGCGCAGTCCACTGCATAACGCAGGGGCAGGCGAATGGTCCAGGGTTCATGCATCACCTCGTAGGTGGTGCCTCCACGGAAGGAGTTGTACCCACGGTTCCGGTGGAGAAGGAATTCCTCGAGGGTTCCCGCGCCCACAGGATGCGCCCCCGCCTCGGCCCGCACGGAAAGCCGGAAGGTCCGTGGCCCCACCTCCCATTCATAGGCTGCTTCCGGCTCGCTGTGGCGAACCCTTTTTTCCATCCGCACCTTCCGTTTGTTATAAGGTTCGCCAAAAGTTTTCCGAGCCACCCGGGCCACCATGAATTTGGGGACCAGTTCCCCGAGAAAGACCACGCCGGGTCCATTCGGCCCCTGCACATAGGTACGAAAATTCACCTCGGGAAAACGATCGTGCCAGGGCCAACTGATTCCCTGAACGACCACGTTCGAAAACTCCACTCCGACCAGACTCAGGGCCGCCGCCCCTTCCCACAGATCCGGAGTGCATCCCGGCGGCATCTGTTGCTGCACCAAGGCCGGATCCACCAGCCAGGAAACCATCACCAGGTTTCCCCAGTCGGCCTGCATCCACACGCTCATTTCCATGATCCTGCAAGGCGGGGACCAAACCACAAGTAGTCCGCTAGCCCAGCAGCTTTTCCAACTCGTCGACCCGTTCCGCAAAAAGGGCCAGGGCCGACTCCACTGGGGCCGCGCTCTCCATGTCCACCCCCGCTGTCCTGAGTGTCTCCAGGGGCGGTCGCGAACCTCCCGATTTCAGAAAACCGTGCACTCGCTCCACGGCCGCACCCTCCCCGGCCAGCACCTGTCGGGATAAGGCGATGGCGGCGGAGAGCCCAATCGCATACTTGTAGACGTAGAAGGCGCTGTAAAAGTGCGGGATTCGAAGGCACTCCAACTCGAGGGGCGCCTCGATCTCCATCGCTTCGCCCAAATACGCCTCCAGGAGTTCCCGGTAGCAGATCCGGAAGAAATCAAGCGTCAGGGCCATTCCCTTCTCTTCCGCTTCATGGATCCGGTGCTCAAACTCCGCAAACATGACCTGCCGGTAGAGGGTTCCCCGGATGTCGTCGATCTGCCGGTTGAGGATGTAGGCTCGTAAGGTCTTGTCCTCGCGCGCCGGCCCCGCCAACAGATGGTGGGTTAGCAGTTCTTCGTTAAACGTGGAGGCCACTTCCGCCAGAAGGATCGGGTAATGGGCGTCCTGGTAGGGTTGGGCCCGGTGGCTCAGCCATGTGTGCATGGAGTGACCCGCCTCGTGGGCCAAGGTGTAAACATCCGACAGCACGTCCTCGCGGTAATTCATCAGGATGTAGGGTGGTTTGCGGTAACTCCCACTGGAAAAAGCCCCGCTTCTCTTTCCCCGGTTTTCGTATCGGTCCACCCAGCGGGCCTGCCCCAGGCCCTGGCCGAGGATTTTCTGGTACTCCCCCCCCAGCGGCCGGCAGGCCGTCGTAACCATCTCCGCCGCATCCTCGTAAGACGTCTTCCGTTTCGCCGCGCCGACCAACGGCACCTGCAGATCCGCCGCCCGCAGTTCCCTTAATCCCAGCACCTTTTTCCGCAGCCGGTGATACTGTTGCAGTGGTTTCAGGTTTTTTCGAACCACCGTCACCAGGTTGTCATACACCTTTTCAGGAACCCGGTCCGGAAAGAGGGATTGGGCCCGGGCACTGGCGTGCTTCCTCGCCTTGGCCCGAAACACGTCCCCCTTCACAGAACTGGCCAGTGTCGCCGCGAGGGAGAAGGCGTGTTTTTCGAACTCGGCGTAATACTGCTTCCACGCTGCCCGCCGGACCTCCTGGGACCGCCGCTGCAACAGCGAGGCGAAGGTTCCGTGGCTTAATTCGATCTCCGTCCCGTCTTCGTCCTTCACCGTCCCAAAACTGAAATCCACGTTGGTCAGTTGGGAAAAAATCTCGTCGGGGCCCCCCAGCGCCGGCCCCGCCAACGCCATCAGGCGCTCCTCCCCTTCCCCCAGGATATGCGGCCGGTATCTTCGGATCCGCTCCAGCTTGCCCTGCCACTCCGCCAGCCGCGGACTCTTGACCAGTTCCGCCCACTCCGCGTCGCCGATCGCCATCAGCTCCGGTAAAAACCACGCCGTCTCCTCCGCCAGTTCCGTGGTCAGATGTTCCAGCCGCAACGACCGGTCCCGCGCCGCCCCATCCCCACCGTCTTCCGCCACCCGAAGATGGGCGTACTGACCAATCCGCTCCGCCAACAAATCAATCTCCCTTTCCTCCTCGAAAGCCGCCGCCAGGTTTTCCGCCTGGTGAAGCCTCCCTTTCCATTTTGCCATCTTGCCCCGCTGCTGCCGCAACTCCTCCAAGGCCTTCTCCCACTCCGCCTCCTGGGCGTAGAGGGGCGACAAGTCCCATGTGTCCTTGGGATCCACCTCGTTCCGGGCAGGCACTTTCTTCACGGGAGGAGGAGCGGGCTGAATCATGACTTGAACCTAGCCAACCTGTTTTTCGGAATCCACCCCCACCTCCGCTTGCCGTCCGCCGTGAAATCCTTCACCCTTTCCCCATGGCCGAGATTGCCGCTTTTGCCCAGCGCGGGGCCTCCCGCGTCACCCCAAAGATCATGAACAACCTGCTGCATCGCCTGCCCATGCTGAAGGCCGAGTTCACCCAGATCCATGCGCCGAAGTTTCCCCACCTTGTTGAACAGCTCGAGTTTCTGGCGGATGTCGTCGAGGATTTCGCGGAAGGTGCCTACAAGGATATTCCCTACGCCGCTGCTGCCGCTGCCGCCTTCGCCATCATTTACACCCATCGCCTGCTCGACATCATTCCGGACTTCGTTGCCAAGGTAAGCTTTGAGGATGACTCCGCCGTGGTCCGTGCCGTCCTGATCCTGTTTGAAAAGGATTTTGAGAAGTACGCTCACGCCCAGCATCTGAACTGGAAAAAAGTCACGGTCGACCCCTGATCGGCCCCGGTTGATGAGCCCCGCCGGTTGGACGGATTTTCTTGAGGAACGTTTCGGCCGCTGGTCCGTTCCACACCTCGCCCGCGGCCTGGTTGCCATGAACGCCGCCAGTTGGTTGCTGAACCTGGCCTCCCCGGGTTTCCTCTCCATCCTGAAACTGGAGCCTGCTCTCATTCTACAGGGGGAGTTCTGGCGGGTCCTCACCTTCATCTTTGTCCCCCCTTCTTCCGCTCACCCCATTTTCTTTTTCATCTTTCTCTGGTTTCTCTGGTCCATCGGCGAGGCCTTGGAGGAAAACCTCGGATCCTTTCATCTGAACCTTTACTTCCTTGTCAGCATAGCCGCGGTGGTCGGTGTTTCTTTCCTTCAACCCTCCGTTCCGGTCAATTCTTTCTATCTCTTCAACTCTCTCTTTCTCGGCTTTGCCACCACCCTGCCCGACCAGAAGATCTTTCTCTTTCCCATCCCCGTTCCCCTTCCCGTCACCTGGGTTGCGGCCGTGACCTCCGCCCTCCTCTTCATCCCGGTCTTTTTTGAGCCTGCCCTTCTCCCCGGAATTCTCGCCGCCCACGTGGGGTATTTGAGCTTTTTCGGCCCCGGCCTCTTCGAGAATCTTCTTTCCCGCTTCCGGCGCGACTAGGCCGTATGGCCCGCCTGCTTTTCCTATGCCTCATTCCCGCCTCGCTCTTGGCATCCCCCCTTCCGGATAAGTCCCGCGCCCTTCTTTTGTCGGTTCCCGAAAGCTGGAACTCCCGCCATGCCACCCTCCAGCTTTATCGGCGTGATTCCATCTCCTCTCCCTGGATCGCGAAAAACGCTCCCATCCCTGTGAACCTGGGCCGGCACGGACTCGCGTGGGGTCGCGGCCTCCACCCCGCCCAACCCGGGCCGCAAAAACGCGAGGGCGACGGGAAATCCCCTGCCGGCGCCTTCCTCCTCGGCAACATCCTGTACGGATACGCGGAACGGCCTCCCTTGCCCGGGTGGCGCTACCGCCAGGTCACGGATCGTGACCTCTGGATCGAGGAACCCTCCTCCCCGCTCTACAACCGACACCTCATTCTCTCACCCCACGAGCCTTTTCCCGCTGATCACCACTACCACCTCATGCGTCAGGCCGATCCCGCCCACGCGCTGAAACTCTTCATCCGCCACAACGCCCAGCCCGATATTCAGCCCGGCGCGGGCAGTGCTATTTTCTTTCATCTTTGCCGCGAGAACAACGCCGTCACCACGGGATGCACCTCCATGGAGGAGCCCGCCTTCCGCACCCTCCTCGAATCCTTCCTGCCCAAGGATGAACCCGTCTATGTTCTGGTTCCCCACGCCGATTACAGTCGCCTGAAGGCGTCCTGGAAGCTTCCCTAGACCCATCCCGTGAATCCCTGGCTGCTCGACTCCTTCATTCTCTTTGCCTACTTCGCCGCCATCATCGGGATCGGTCTGGCCGCGTCCCGCCGCCAAACCTCCCTGGACGAATACGCTCTCGGCGGAAGAAAAATGCCTTGGTGGGCCGTTCTTGCTTCCATTCTTGCCGCCGAAATCAGCGCCGCGACCTTCCTGGGCGCCCCGGGGGAGGGCTACGCGCTTCGTAACTTTACTTACGCCCAGCTCGCCATCGGCACCGTCCTCGCCCGCGTCTTCGTCAGCTGGATCTTCATCAAGCCCTACTACACCTATAACGTCGTCTCGATTTACGAGTTCCTTGAAAAACGCTTCGGCCCCCAGTCCCGCCAGGCCGCCAGCGCCATATTTCTCGTCACCCGGGCTTTGGCCAGTGGCACCCGCCTCTATGTCGCCGCCATCGTCCTGGTTCTGGGCTGGGAAATGTTCTCCGGCACCAAACCCTCCCCCGGCGCGGAACTGGGGATCTACCTTGCCGCTCTCCTGGTTCTGGTCCTCCTTACGGCTGTCTACACCGTTGCCGGGGGCATCAAAGCCGTGGTCTGGACCGATGTCATCCAGGCTGCGGTCATGTTCTGCGGCCTCGGGTTCGTCCTGTGGTATCTTTTCCGCACCATCCCTGGCGGTCTGGCCGCCATCACCGACAAGCTGAACCAGCCCGGGGATCTGAGTTTTTGGAGCTTTGGGCCCATTCAAGAAGGGAACTTCGCTGCCTCCCTGAAGGGGATTCTGGAAACCGACTACACAATCTGGACCGCGTTTCTGGCCGCCACCTTCGTCACCATGGCCACCCACGGGACCGATCAGGACATGGTCCAACGGATGCTGACCGCCAAAAACCCCGCCCGAAGCCGCTTGGCCTTGGTCGGCTCGGGTTTGGCGGATATTCCCATCGTCCTCGCTTTTCTTGGCATTGGCATCCTTCTTTACGTTCACTACCAGCACAACCCCGACCCCAACCTCCCCGCCCGCAACGCCCATGTCTTCGCTTATTACATCCTCCACGAACTGCCACCGGGGTTCCGGGGCCTGCTCATCGCCGGCATCTTCGCTACCGCCATGGGCTCCCTCAGTACCGCCCTCAACGCTCTGGCCACCTCCTGGGTGCGCGACTGGTACGAGCCGTTCCTCGCTCCACGCCTGAAGAGTCCCGATTCTCTGCGCGCCGCCCGCTGGGCCACAGTCACATTCTCTGGACTGCTCGTAATCATCGGCGCCATCACCGCCTGGGTCGTTATCACCAACCCAACCTCCCGCATTCTCCCCATCGTGCTGGGAATCTTTGGCTATACCTACGGATCGTTGCTCGGAATTTTCCTGCTGGGTGCCCTAACCAAAACCCGGG
Source organism: uncultured Akkermansia sp. (assembly GCA_964623555.1). Lineage (GTDB taxonomy): Bacteria > Verrucomicrobiota > Verrucomicrobiia > Methylacidiphilales > Verrucolacustridaceae > Verrucolacustris. The sequence goes on from CAZURF010000013.1 coordinate 14,700, forward strand.
GGTCTGACCGAGGAAATCTGACCGCTATGCTGGCTGGATTCCTTGCGGTTGCCGTTCTTTCCGGTCTTCCTTCCGATCTGTTAAGGCTTGGCGGCCTCCCGCCGCTTCCTCGCCCTGACTGGCTCCCCCTCATCGCCTTCCCTTGGCGCATCACCTTCGGCACGGTTGTTACCTTTCTTGTCGGTTTCGTCTTCCGTCCAAAACCTTCGTCCTAAGAAATCCACCTACTGCCTACGGCGCCAGCCGCTCCCGCCTCCACTTTCCAGCTTCCATGCGATAACGAAGGCGGTCATGGAGCCGGCTTTTTCTCCCCTGCCAAAACTCCCACAACTCCGGCTTCAGCCGGTACCCTCCCCAGTGCTTGGGACGGGGCGGATCTTTCGCATATTCCTTCGTATATTTCTCGGCGGCTTTTTCAATTACGGAACGACTGGGAATCACCTGACTCTGCGGTGACGCCCACGCTCCGATCCGATGGTCCAGCGGCCGGCTTTTGAAATATTCATCGCTCTCCCGGTCGCTGATCTTGTCCACCCTGCCCTCAACCCGCACCACCCGCTCAAGCTCCACCCAGTGGAACTGCAGTGCCGCCCAAGGGTTGCCAGAAAGCTCAAATCCCTTTCGGCTGTCATAGTTCGTGTACCAGACAATCCCCCGCTCATCGTACCCCTTGATCAGGACCGGACGGGTGCTTGGCCGGTTGTCCTTGGAGACCGTGGCCAGGGTCATCGCATTGGGCTCGGGAAGCTCTGCCCGGATCGCCTCATGAAGCCACTGGTCGAACTGCTTCAACGGATCCGCCTGCGAAGTCTCCTCGTTGAGTTCCGCCTTCTCATAGCTCTTCCGCAGATCAGCAACGTTACTCTTACCGGCCATCCATCTATCCTACCACGCCCCTTTCATTTAGGACACCCACACTGTCCTACATTCATAGGAAAGTAGGACTTTGTGATATTTTTAAGAATTTTGAAATGTCTGCAGACGAGCCGTATTTTTCCAGCCCTGAGAAAATATTTCATGGAACCTTTCGATGTTTTATAGTGACTCGTGGTCACGAGTCCCGATCTCACCACCAGAAAACAACGGCTGGATGAGCTCATCCTAGCCTGGCCCTCCGCCTTCGTCGCGTACTCGGGCGGGGTCGATTCCGCTTTTCTCCTCTGGACCGCCCACCAGCTCCTTGGCAACAAAGTCACCGGCATCCTCGGGGACTCCCCCAGTCTCCCGCGCTCGGAACACGCCTCTGCCCTCTCCTTCGCCGAAAAACACGGCTTACCTGTGGAGATCCTCCGTACCTTGGAACTGGAAGACCCCTCGTACGCCTCCAACCCGCCCAATCGCTGCTACTTCTGCCGTTCAGAACTCTTTCAGCGAATGGAGGAGCTGGCCCGGCTACGAGGCGTCGATGTGCTTGCCTATGGGGAAAACTTTGACGACTCCCGCGAAGTCCGACCCGGCCGCACCGCCGCCGGCGAATTCTCCGTCGCCGCTCCCCTTCGCGATGCCGGCCTCACCAAGGCGGACGTCCGCACCCTAGCGCGCGAAGCGGGCCTGGAAGTCGCTGAAAAGCCCGCCTCTCCCTGCCTCTCTTCCCGACTCGCCCCTGGTCTCTCTGTCACGCCTGACCGCCTCGCCGCCGTCGAAAAAGCCGAGGAGGTCGTTCGTCAGTACGGCTTCCGGATTGTCCGTGTGCGCCACTTTGGTGAGAAGGCCCTCGTCCAGGTTTCCCCGGAGGAGACTCCTCGTCTCAAGGATCCAACTCTTCAGACCAGGCTTACTCCCGCCCTCGTTGCGGCCGGCTTTAGCAAGATCGAGTTTGACCCCGTCGGCTATCAAGGCGCCGGCCTCCGCTGATTCCGTAAACGTAATCATAACCGTAAACGACCGCCGATCTCTGTTTACCGATTCTTGAGCTTCTCGTATTCCGTCAGCGCCATCGCCACCACCTGATCCATATTGTAGTAGCGATACGTCGCCAATCGACCAACAAACGTCACATTCTTTTCCCTCATCGCCCGCTCCGCGTATTTCGCGTACTGGAGCTTGGTGTCCTCGGCAGGAATCGGATAGTACGCCTCCTTCCCCGGCCCGAAATCCTCGGGAAACTCCCGCACGATCGTCGTCACCGGCGACTTCTGCCCGGTCGCATGCTTAATTTCCACCACCCGGGTGTAGTCATAGTCGTTCGGATAATTCACCTGCATCGCCGGCTGATAAAACTCCTTCTGGATCGTCTCCGGTTCGAACCGCATCGACCGGTAGGGCAGCCGGCCTTCGGTAAATTCATAATATTCATCGATCATCCCCGTATAGATCAGATGTCGATATTTGGCCTGGGCCTTGGCCTCGCGGTAGTCGGTCTTCAACCGCACCTCGATCCGCGGATGATCCAGCATCCTCTTAAACATCGCCGTGTATCCATCCCTGGGCAGGGCCTGGAATTTTTCTGTTACAAACCGGTTGTCCCGGTTGGTCCGCACCGGAATCCGGCCGCACACCGACGCATCCAGTTCGGATGGATCCCGTCGCCACTGCTTCCGTGTGTAGTTCCGGAAGAACATTTCATAAAACTCCTTTCCCACCTGCGAGATCACTACCTCCTCGGAATTTTTGGGATGGTCCACCGGCACCCGCCACTTGGCCAAAGTTGCCTCCATCTCTTCGGTAGTGGAGGGGCGGCCCAGATACTGCTCAAACGTGTTGAGATTGATCGGAAACTGCCAGAATTTTCCCTGCGTCCAGACCAACACCTGGTACTCCACGGGATGCCAGTCCGTGAAGCGGCTCAGATACGCCACTACCTTGTCGGAATTGGTCCGGAAATAGTGCGGCCCGTAGGCATGGATTAAAATCCCCGCCTTGTCCGTCCGGTCATACGCATTGCCCGCAATATGGTCCCGCCGGTCCACCACCAGGCACCGCTTTCCCGAACCCTCGGCCAGTCTTTCCGCCAACACGCTGCCGGCAAAACCAGCACCGACGATCAGGTAGTCGTAGGTTTCCGCCACCGGGGCCGCCTAGCTGCCGGAGCGGCCCAGCCCCAGACGCTGCCCGGAATATCCTTTGGTCCGGACCGACTCGCACCACGCCGGGTTGTCGAGATACCAGCGAACGGTCTTCTCGAGCCCCCCCAAAAAAGATGTCTTCGGTTCCCAGGAAAGCGCCTTCCGGAACTTGCTCGCATCGGTCGCATACCTCCGATCGTGACCCGGCCGGTCTGTAACCGTCTCCATCAGCTCTCGGTGCGCCTTGCCGCCAGCCCTTGGCTTGAGCCGATCCAGTAAATCGCATAGAGCCCCCAGCACGGCCACGTTCTCCTTCTCTTCATCCGCCCCCACTTGGTACGCCTCTCCCACCCCCCCCGCCCGGCGGGCTGCCTCCACCGCCCGGGCCGTGTCCTCCACATACATCCAATCCCGCACATGCCGGCCGTCCCCGTACACCGGAATTGTCTCCCCCGCCAACGCCCGCAGAATCGCCAGCGGGATCAGCTTTTCCGGAAACTGATACGGGCCGTAGTTGTTGGAGGGACGCAACACCACCGTGGGAACCCCAAAGGTGCGGAAGTAGGCCCGGCACAAGTGGTCCGCCGCCGCCTTGGAGGCGGCATAAGGACTGTTCGGCGCAAAGGTGGAGGTTTCCCGAAAAGGCGGGTCGGAGGGCTCCAAAGAGCCATGCACCTCGTCGGTGGAGAGGTGAACGAACCGGAACAAGCCTTTGTCTGGCGCCGTACCCCCCTTTAGATAATCCCGCGTTGCCTCCAGGAGGTTGAAGGTTCCGGTGACATTGGTGTGCAGAAAGGGTGCAGGCTCATCGATCGACCGGTCCACATGCGACTCTGCCGCAAAATTGACCACAGAAACCGGGCGATGCCGCTGAAGTAGTTCCCGCACCAACCCAGCATCGGCAATATCCCCCACCACCACCTCACAACGACCCCCCTTTTCCTCCTTTTCAAGATTCGGCCGGTGCCCGGCGTAGGTCAGCTTGTCCAAAACCACCGCTTTAGCCTGCGGGCGAACACCCAAGAGGTGCCGGACATAGTTCGACCCGATAAATCCGCACCCCCCAGTCACCAAAACAACCTCACTCATCGGCACTTAAGATAACCCCAAGCTCCTTGACTGACCACTCCCCATCTTTCCGCCTTACACCTTCCAATTTTCATCTCATCTTGATTCCTTTCTCGCGACTTTCGGCTGTTTTTGGAAAAATTCACCCGCCATGGCCTTTGAAAAAGACACCGTCGCCGCCTGCGCGACCCCCCCAGGAATCTCCGCCTTGGCCCTGATCCGTTTGAGTGGCCCCAAGGCCGCTGACATCGCTTCGCTCTTGGCTGGTAAAGCCCTGCCCCCCAGACAACCCCTCGCTCGGCGCCTGCGACTACAAAACCAAGTCCTCGACGAGGCCGTCCTGACCTTCTGGCCCGGCCCGGGCTCTTATACTGGGGAGGATCTGGTGGAAATCAGCTGTCACGGCAACCCTCTCGTGGTTGAAACCATTCTCCAAGCCCTCCAACAAAAGGGCGCCCGCATCGCCCGCCCGGGGGAGTTCACCGAACGGGCTTTCCTCCACGGGCGGATCGATCTCACCCAGGCTGAGGCGGTTCTGGATGTCCTACATGCCGGCTCGGAACGCGCCCTGCTCGCCGCCCAACGAGCCCTCGCCGGCCAACTCAGGGAGCGATTAATGGAGATTCGCTCCGGCGTGCTCGACCTCCTTGCCAGAATCGAGGCGTACATCGACTTTCCAGAAGAGGACATCCAGCCGGAGGTGGGAGAAGGATTCCGCAAGGATGTCAGCCGCCTTCTTCAGGCGATCTCCGGACTGCTCGCCACGGCTCCCCTGGGCCAACGGCTTCGCTCCGGCTACCGTCTTGTACTGATGGGGCCTCCCAATGTCGGGAAATCCAGCCTCCTCAACGCCCTCCTCGGCACCGACCGCGCCATCGTCAGTCCGGTGCCCGGCACTACCCGAGACACGGTGGAGGAGTCCATTGTCCTCGCCGGCTTTCCAGTTCGCCTCATCGATACCGCCGGCCTGCGTCCGGCAAGCGACCCGGTGGAACAGCAAGGCATCCAACGTACCCGTGACGCTGCGGAACAGGCCGACCTCGTCCTCGCCCTGATTGACCGGACCCAGTCCAAGGATCCGTGCGAAACCGAATGGCAGCGCTTGAATGAAAAGGTCCTTCGGGTTCTCACCAAATCCGACCTGCCCCTTGCCTTTTCCGGGGAAGGGCATCCCGTCTCCGTCAAAACCGGCGAAGGGCTCGAGTCCCTGCGTCAACTCATCGCCCGTCGGCTCGCCGGTCACTTGTTGGCCCCGGGGAGTGAGGAGATCGCCGTCAACGCGCGCCACGCTGAGGGCCTGCAGAAGGCCACCGAGGCCCTGGCCACCGCTTCCAGTTCCTTGGCCACCCGCGCCGCCCCCGAACTGGTTGCCTCGGACCTCCGCCTTGCCCTCCAGGCCCTGGAATCCATTCTTGGCGTGGGCACATCCGAGGATGTGCTCGACCGCCTTTTCGCCCAATTTTGCATCGGCAAATGAGCCTTTACACATCCATGGTTCGCCCGGCCCTGTTCCGGTTTCCACCGGAAACAGCCCATCGCCTGACCTTGGCAGCTCTGCGCGTGCCGGGTCTGGCCAAACTCTTCGTTCCGGCCAAGCCCCCGGCAGGCGACAAGGTCACGTTCATGGGACTCACCTTCCGCAACCGGCTCGGCATAGCTGCGGGGGTCGATAAAAACGCGGAAGTTCCGCTGGCCTGGCGGGATCTCGGCTTCGGCTTTGCGGAGTTGGGCACCGTCACCTACCACCCGCAACCGGGCAACCAGAAGCCCAGGGTTTTCCGGTACCCACGGCAACAGGCCCTCGTGAACCGCCTCGGCTTTCCCAACATCGGAGCCAAGGCCTTTGCGGCGCGCCTCCGCCGGCTTCGCACTCAACAGGCAGTTTACGAGTTTCCTCTCGGCATCAACCTGGGGAAATCCAAGGTCACGCCGCTGCCGGATGCTCCTTCCGACTATTTGGGCTCATTGAAACTGCTCCATGCCTTGGGGGATTTTTTCGTCATCAATATCAGTTCCCCCAACACTCCGGGACTGCGCGATCTGGCCCAGCCGGACGACCTGCGCCGCCTCCTCTCAGCCCTGCAGGAGTTTAACCGGTCCACCGTGGAACCAAGACCCCTCCTGCTCAAAATCTCCCCGGACACAGAGGACCGCTATCTTCCCGACTTGGTCGCCGTCACCCGAGAGTTTCAACTGGCCGGCATCGTGGCCACCAACACCACCTCTCAACGCAACGACGATGATCCCCGCGAATCCGGGGGACTGAGCGGCCGACCCCTGACTCATCGTGCCCTCCACATCACGCGCCTGATCCGGCCGATGCTGGGCAAGGACCAGGTTTTGATCGGAGTGGGAGGGATCATGAACCCCGGAAATTACCACAACCGCCGTCAGGCCGGGGCCGACTTGATCCAGATGTATACCGGCTTGGTCTATCTTGGCCCGACTGCCGCCTGGGATATTTTGGGGCGCTCCTGATCTGCCAAACCTGATCTTTTTACGGTATCCTAGGCTACTTTTTCCGCTCGTTGGATTTACTGGTTTCCGTCGCCCTCTCCAGCAGCCAGAGACAGTCCGATAGGCGATTCAGATATCTCGGAATCAGGCTGCGAATCTTTCCTTGGGCTTTCTCGAGTCTCCACACCTCCCGCTCCGCCCTCCGGCACACCGTCCGGGCTAGGTCCAACGCCGCCCCGGCCGTGGAACCACCCGGGGTCGACCAGCCCTTAGCCTTTGGCGCCGCCTTCTCCATGATTTCGATTTGTCGGTCCAGCAGATCCAGATCCCCCTCTTTCAGCCGCGCATAGCCATCGGATTCGTAGCGGTGCAAATCCTCCGGAGCCACCGCCAGCTCCCCCATGAGGCCTACCAAGGCCTTCTGGATCTTTTCGAGGAGCTCCTTGCCCGGCTTTTTCGCCAGGGATCGCGCCATCCCAAGGGCGGCGTTCAGTTCGTCCACCGAGCCATACGCCTCCACCTGGGGATGGTCCTTGGAGACGCGGCGCCCGTACATCAGGGCGGTCGACCCCCCGTCCCCTGTGCGTGTGGAAATTGACATTTCTCTGAATTACCCGAGGGATGCTAGCATCCAAGTACTTCCATGAACCGCCAACGCCTTGTTTCCCTTGCCGTCCTCGGTGGCGGGGTGGCCCTGCTCGCCCGCCAGTCGGGCTTCGTCCACTTTGACCTCTATCTTTTCGGTTTCGACCTCCGTCTTCCCCTGGTGTTGCTTGGTTTTCTCCTGGCCGGGTTTCTTGCCGGCGCCCTCCTCAAGTCCTCCTGAACGTGCCCCGGCCTGCCCGTCTCCTTTTTGGAAATACTGATCGCGTTCCCGACCTCGCCTATGCGACCGGGATCTTCGTTCCAGACGATTTTGTCTGGTTCCAAACCCCCCGGGGCCGAACCCACGTCATCCTTGGCCCGCTGGAAATCGACCGCGCCCGCCGCACCGCTACCGTCGACTCCTGTCTCGACTTGGAGGGGGAAAGGAAACGACTGGGCCTGGGGCCAACCCCCTATCCCCGGGTCCTGACTGCCATTCTTCGCCGTCACGGCATCCGCTCCGCAGAAGTTCCCTCCACTTTTCCTGTCGGGCTTTTCCGGGAACTGCAACGCGCCGGAATCCGTCTTCGCCCCGTGTCGGAACCCTTTTTCCCGGGCCGGATCAGGAAGAGCCCCCTGGAACTTCGCCATATCGCCCAGGCCCTGCGGGCCGCGGAAGCGGGACTTCAACGGGGGATGGACGTTCTACGGTCATCCCGCATCGGACCACGGAATTTTCTGCGCTGGGGCGGCTCCATCCTCACTTCCGAACGGCTTCGCGTTGAGATGGAGTCCGCCTGCCTTCGGGCCGGCGCCTTGGCCAAAGACACCATTGTGGCCGGCGGATCCCAGGCCTGTGACCCGCATGAGCGGGGCTCCGGCCCCCTCCGTGCCCACCAGGCCATCATCCTCGACATCTTTCCCCGGGATCCCCGCACGGGTTATTTCGGCGATATCACCCGAACGGTGACCAAGGGCCGTGCCCCTGAATCCCTGCGGCGCCTTCGCGCCACCGTGGCTCAGGGACAAAAAAGGATTCTTCGTCACCTCCGCCCCGGCTGGGACGGCCAAAAGGCCCAGGATGACCTGCGAAACTGGTTTCGCGAGCAAGGTTACCCAACGGAGATCCGGCGGGGGCGCTGGATTGGATTTTTTCACGGCGTGGGCCACGGTCTGGGACTTGAAATCCATGAGCCCCCCCGCTTTGCCATTCCCCGTCTTCCCGCCGGCACTGTCCTGACCGTGGAGCCCGGCCTATACGTCCCCGGGATTGGCGGGGTCCGAATCGAGGATGTTGTCCACCTGACTGGTCGCAGCCACAGGAAACTGACCCGCTTTCCGGACGTTTGGGAACTGCGATGATCCGCCCCCTGATTTTGGTCCTTCTGGCAGCCTGCCCTTTGTTGGCAGCCCAGCCCAAACCGAAGGAAAAACCCCCCACCCTGGAGCAGGTCAATAGCCAGATTTTGGCCCGGGCCGCCCTGCTGATCGATCCCCTGACCGGCGAGGTTCTTTATGCCAAGAACGTGGATGACACCTTCCCGCCTGCCAGCACCGTCAAGATGATGACCGCCCTGATCGCATACGAAAAAACAGGTGGGATCGGTAGCATCACCATTCAGCCTGAAGATACGAGGGTCGAGCCCAGCAGCGTGCCCCTGCAACCAGGCGAGCGGGTGGAAATTTCAGATCTCCTGCGGTCGATCATCATCGGCTCGGACAACGACAGCGCCATGGCCTTGGCCCGTGCCACCGCTGGTTCCACCGATCTCTTTGTGCAGGAGATGAACGCGGAGGCCCTCAAGCTGGGCATGACCCGCACCCGTTTTGGCAACCCTCATGGCCTTCCGGGCACCACTCAGGTCACGACCGTCCGCGACCTGATGGCCTTGTTCAACGCCTTCTTGGCCAAACCCGAACTCCGGCGGATGGCCCAAACTCCCGTATACCACCTTCGGACCGCCATCGGCCTCCAGCGGATGAGAAATCACAACAAGCTGCTCGGCGTCTATCCGGGCATGGGCCCGGCCAAAACCGGTTGGACTTACGAGTCCCGGCATACTTTTGCGGCGGCGGCCAAGCGGGAGGGACGTGAACTCCGGCTAACCCTCCTTCGCAGTTCGAATAAATGGAAGGATACCCGCATGCTTTTCGACTACGGTTTCGCGAACCTTCCCCCCGCCCCGGCCCCGGCCCCCACCTCCTTGGCCACCCCGGAACCCGCGGAACCCCGTCTGACGGTGCCACCCCAAGGGGAAAAAATCCTGATTCAACCAGAGCCGATCATTTACACCGTCCGCAAGGGCGATTCCCTCAGCGGCATCGCCAAGCGCTACCGGGTCGGTGTCGAGGATGTGCTGCTCATCAACCCAATGGACGATCCCGATTTTCTCATCCCTGGTCAGGTCATTCGCATCCCCCAAAAGCCAAAAGTTCCTTAGTCGATTTTCTCGTAAACGTAAGCGTAAACGGAAAAGCCCTTAACCCCTTAATCCCTGAACGCTTCTAGCTCTCAACCGCCAAATCCCCGCTCCAACGATACAAAGCCCCAAGGAGAACCACTGTCCTCGGCTGAGTCCCGCCAACAACGGATCGCCCAGATCCGGCTCCCGGAAAAACTCCAGGCCAATCCGGATCACCCCGTAGACCAGAAAGAAAGCCCCTGTCACCCTCCCGCTGGGCCGCAGGTTTTTTGACCGTAGCCAATACATCGCCAACCCCAAGACCAACCCCTCCCCGATCGCCTCGTAAATCTGCGAGGGGTGTCGGGCAACCTGAATCCCGGAATCCGGAAAAATCACCGCCCAAGGCACCTGCGTTGGGCGCCCCCAAAGCTCCCCGTTGATGAAGTTGGCGATCCGTCCAAGAAAAATGCCGATGGGGGCCAGCACAGCCGCATTGTCTGCCACCGCCCATCCATCCATGCGGCTTTTCCGGGCCCACAGTAAAAAGCCCGTGAGTGCCCCAAAAATCCCCCCGTGGCTGGCCATCCCCCGAAGACCCCCATTCCAGAATGCGATTACACTTACCGGATTCCGGATTGTCTCTGCCCAGTCATAGAGAAGACAGTAGCCAAGCCTTCCGCCGACCAGCACACCCACCACGGTGTAAAAGAGGAGCTCCGAAATCTGGGAATCGTTGAGGGAAGACCAGCCTTTGGCCCGAAACCAACCCAGCCCGTAAAACCAGGCGAGAAATCCCGCCACATAGGCCAGCCCGTAATAGCGGATCCCCCAGCCGCTCCCGAACTCGATGAGAAACGGATTTAGGTCATGGATGTAATATCCAACCATGGCAAAATAGTAGGGCCCGATGCCCAGATCGGCCGATCAGAAAAGCAAAAGGGCGGCTCTTGCGAGCCGCCCTTTTCTCAAAACCTAAAGGTTTGGCTTATTTGTCGCCGAAATCCCCGAGGCTGCGGGTGAAGGTCCACTCGCCAGGGGTGATCACCAGGGTGTCCCAGGCTTCGTCGACGCATTCCGCCATCGCCGTGAAGGGCGAGGTCACCA
>CAZURF010000014.1:0-21990 GCA_964623555.1 uncultured Akkermansia sp.
TCGAAAAGGTTTTGGTGGCGGAGCGCCTCGTCCCAGGTGAACTTTTCCCGCCGGCCCTCAATTAAGCGCAGAAATTCGCGGGTGGGGAGGGTGGCATGGATCATTCCCCCTTTGATCGGCATGGCAAAAGCGTAGTAATTCATCACGCCGTCGAACTTGGCCTCCCGCATGAAATCCTGGGCCTCCACCCAGATTTCCGGAACCGTGTAAGCCAGGGGGTTGATCGATTTCACGTAGTCATTCCAGTCCGCCCAGAAACCGGTTCCGACCTCGTTGGCCACATCCAGACGCCAGCCATCGACGCCATCGGAGGGGTTGCCGTCCCCGTTGGGATCCATCCAGCGCTTGGTGATGGCAAAGAGGTAGGCTTTGACCTCCGGATCCAGGTTTTTTCGGCCTCTTTCATCGGTGGTTTCGGAAAATTCCGGCATGGCCTTGACGCCCCACCAGCCGTCGTAATCAAATTCGTTTTGTTCCGGGGTCTTGGGATCGTCGAACCGCTTCACATGAAACCAGTGTGTGTAGGGCGACTTTTCCTGGTTTTTTTTCAGGTCGGCAAAAGCGAAAAAGTCCGTGGCGCAATGATTAAAGACTCCGTCCAGGATGACCCGAATCCCGCGGGCGTGAGCCTGACGAACCAGTTCCAGGAACAACTTGTCGGCAGCCGTCCACTTCCAGGTGGCGGGATCCGCCGTCTCCCCGGCGATCATCGTCTTGTCACCTTCAGGATCGGGGCCGAAGTGGGGATCGGCGTGGTGATAGGAGCGGGCATCGTATTTATGCAGGGAGGAGGATTCGAAGACGGGATTAAAGTAAATGGCGGTAACGCCCAGGTCTTTCAGGTAATCCAGCTTTTCAATGATACCCTGAAAATCACCGCCGTAACGCCGGTGGTGCATGGTTCCGTAGGCATCCTGGGCCAACGCTTTTTCCCAAGGTTCCATGCCGTACCACTCCATGGTCCAAGGGGTGATCCGCCATTGGGAGCGCACTTGCTCCGGCACCCGTGAATATTCGGCGGTGGGATCGTTCTTCGGATCGCCGTTGCGGAACCTTTCCGGAAAGATTTGGTACCAGACCGCATGTTTGGGCCAGTCCTTCGCGGGAAATTCTCTGGTGGCGGAGGGGGTCGAGCCGCTCTTTTCCTGGGTCGTCCCGGAGGGGGGCGCCTCATGAGGGCGGGAAATGTTGAGCCGAACCCAGCCCAAGGCACCGGCCAAGACGACCGTCGCCGTTACCAGCAAGGCCCAGAGGTATTTACTGAAACGCACCCTTCGATGCTAGCCGAGGGGCGGGGGAGAGGGCGACGCCTTACTTCTGCTTGAAGAGAGCGCCGCTGAGTCCGGGCAGGGTGATCGAGGCCTTGCCCTTGGATTGTTTGACCACGGCATCCGAGGTGGTGCCTGAGGAAACAAAAAAAGGCTCTAAGGGAGGAGCCTCGCTGCCATCGGTAGTGCCGAATTGGAAAATGAAGGTTTGCGGGTCCGTGTGCCGGTTGAAAACCGCCACCACCGTTTCCGGCCCGCTACGGGCGAACGCGAACATTTTGGTGGAGTTCTCTGCCCCGATGAGTTGAAAAGTTCCATCCTGCAGGGCGGGGTGTTTTTGGCGGAGGTGGAGAGCCTCGCGATAAAAGGCGTGGAGAGGGCCATCAAAATTAATGTCATCGCTCCGCTTGGGCTGTCCGGCCGGGCTGATGGTCTGAGGTTCGAATTTCATGTCCTCCCAGACCATGGGCTTACGGTTGTCAGGGTCATCGGCCCCCCACATGCCGGCCTCGGTTCCGTAATAAAGGTAAGGGGCTCCGGGGTAGGCAACTTGAAACAGAACCATCATCCTTTGGAGTTTTCGCTCTGACTCATCCGGTTTCCGAACCAAGTAGGGCTTGTCCGTGCTACCGGCCCAGATGGAGGCATCGTAGGCAAAGGTATCCCCGCCGCTGTAGTACGTGCGGTCCCGGTTGACGATCATGGATGCAAACCGGTCCGTGTCGTGGGAATCGAAAAGATTCATCAACCTGGCAAAAGCCTCTTCCGAGTATTTGGCCCGGCGGTCCTCCATGGTGCGGACAAACTCCCGGACGGGCAGAGTCCCGTCGATCAGACCGCCTTTGATGGGGATGGCGAAGGCGTGATAGTTCATGGCCGCGTCAAAACGGGTGCGCTCCAGATAGCCGGATGCTTCGCCCCATATTTCCGCCACGGTGTAGGCCTGGGGGTTGATGGATTTCACCAGGTCGTTCCATTCTGTCCAGAAGCCGTCCCCGACCTTCTCGGCCACGTCCAGACGCCAGCCATCGATGCCGTCGGACGGGTCTCCGTCGCCGTTGGGATCCATCCAGCGCTTGGTGATGGCAAAAAGGTAGGCTTTCACCTCGGGATGAAGGGTTTTGCGCCCCCGCTCATCGGCGACCTCGGAGAACTCGGGCAGGCTCTTGTGGCCATCCCAACCCGCCCAGTCGAACTTTTGGTTTTTGGAGGATCCCGGGTCGTTCCAGGCCAGAATGGTGTACCAGTCCTTGTACTTGGACTCCTTTTGCTTCTCCCGGATGTCCGCAAAGGCAAAAAAATCGGTGGAAGTATGGTTGAAGACTCCGTCAATGATGACCTTCATGCCCTTGGCGTGGGCCTTTTGGATCAAATCCAAAAACTGTTTGTCCGCCGCCGACCATTTCCAGGTGGAGGGGTCGGTGGAGGGGCTTTTGAGCAACTCCAGATCGCCGGCGGGATCCGGTCCAAAAAATGGATCCATATGGTGAAAAACCAAGGCGTCATATTTGTGAAGGGAAGGGGCGGCGAAAACCGGGTTAAAATACAAGGCGGTCACCCCGAGATCCTTTAAGTAGTCCAATTTGTCGATGACCCCCTGAAAATCTCCACCGTACCTCCGGTATGCGTTGGTGCCGTAAACGTCGCCGGCCAGCTCCTTTTCCCAGTCAGTCAGCGCATACCATTCCTTGGTCCAGGGAATCATGCCCCAGCGGGGGCGGACTTTTTCGGGGATCCGGGCGTATTCCGCGGTGGGGTCATTTTTGGGATCTCCGTTCCGGAAGCGTTCCGGAAAAATCTGATACCAAACCGCCTTTTGAGCCCAGCCATCTTCCGCGGCGGACTGACGGGGCGGGGTATCGGGACCCGGAATTTCCCGGTCAGCCCCCCGGACGGTCGCTCCACTCAGAAACAAAATGAGCCAAAACACCTCCCAAAAATGCGGCCATGAGAATCCTGATGCGAGAGCGGAATGAAGCGCCTTGTCTCCGAAAGGCCAAATTGCCATATTTAACTTTATGGCGGTTTCTGAGTCGGAAATTCAGGTAAGCCCTGCGGAGCGCGCGCTGGTTTTAGGGATTCAGATCTTCCGGGTCGTGGGGGGCCTTCTACTGGCTTTTTACTTCTTGGAGGCAATGGCCTCCCTGGCGGAACTTCGCTTGCGGAACCCTTCGGCAGAACTGCGCTTTGCCTCCATGATGACCGACCGGATCCCCTTGGGACTTCTTGGTTTTTCCCTGCTGCTTTGCCATCCCCGTTTCCTGCGCAAAAAACCCGAGGCCCTGCTCTTAAAGGTCATTGCCAACCTGCCCATCGCCCTGGTCCTTCTGTATCTGATCCTGATCCCTTTAACCATGAATGCGGCCGCCAACCTGTTCCGCAATGCGGCCGCCAATCTGGGCCTGCAAGCTGAAGAGCAGGTGAAAAAAGTTCGGACGGTAAGGGACGCCACCATGAACCTCCCGGTGGACCAGCAGGAGAGTATGGTCGAGCGCTACAACCAGGCCAACCCCAAGAAAAAACCGGTGGATTTGACGGGGTTTCTGAAAACCTTGAATGACGAAGTCAAGGCATCCGAGGCCCGCCTGGAGCAGGAGCGAAGGAGCGTACTGGGGACCCAGCAGAGAACCCTGTATTCCTCCCAGTTCGTTCAATCGCTGAAATGTCTGCTAGGTGCCGGCGCGTTTTTCCTGATTTGGAAGCTAACTTCCTGGGCCCGTGGTCCGGGTCAGGCGGCGCTGGGTGCCGAACTGGGGGCGGGGAGACACCGCCGAGGTTAAAGACGTTTAGTTGGACGGAGGCGGGGTCGCCGAACTGCCGGCAGCCTCGGCCGGGGCGGCCTTTTGGTATTCCGTCATGGAGCTTTTTTGGCGCTGAGCCATCCGATAGCCCATGATGTTGAGGTCAAAATTCATCGAGAAGTCTGAGGGGACGGGAATATTTGCCATGCCGAGTTCGGCCGTCTGGTAGTTGAAGTCCAGGGCTTTCATGGTGGCCAAAAACCAGGCCACATCGACCTCCTCGGTCAGTTTTCCCTTGGTCTGGATGATGCTGAAGTCGTTCTGGTCGATCCAGATGGTTCCGCCGACTTTGTTGATGACTTTTTCTTCGCGGGTGGAGAAAGGCTGGTCCTTCTTGGGGGTGAATTTGATCACAAAACAGCGGCGGTCCCGAATCGTGTCATCATTGAGCCGCTGATAATTGTAGCGAGGAGCGATCTTGGCCATGTCGAGCATGGCGTTGACCTTTTTGGCGTCCTCAACCTGCTGATCTTTATCGTCGTCATCATTGTCATCCCCTCCGCCCCGCAAGCCCCGGCCGGCACCGACGCCCGCCACCTTGGATTTGCCGGAAGAGCCGCCGGATTTGGAATCCGAGTCGTCGTTAAAGTCGGCCGAGTAGGTGATGTCCTTGCCCGGCTTGATCTTGGCCGACACGGTCTTGGTTTTGTCAGGGATCACCTTGTTGTCATCGTCCAGCCGTTCGGTCACCACCTTGAGCTGATAAACGAAATCCTGGCGCAAATCCCTCAGCTCTTCGTCCCGGCGGATGGCATTTTGAATGATTTCTCCCACGGAAGGGCCAGGGGCTTGGGCGGCGTTTTCCTGGGGGGTCGCCACGGTGGCACGCGCCACCGGTTCGGCCTTCGCGACCGGTTCTCCCGAATCCGAATTCGGGCGATCTACATAACCGTCATCATCCGAGGTGGTTTGCATGCTGCCACTGGCGTCCTGCCCCCCTTTGGAACTGATCTGGGCCAAGCACCCGGCGCAGGAGACCAAAAGGAACCAAGCGGGAAGGAGGATAAGTTTGCGCATAAGCAAGAATCCTCTATCTACCCCAAGGATGCCTCATATCAAACTGTTTATCCCGGGTCCGGTGGAAATCTCGGATTCCGTTCGCAAGGCCTTTGGCGGTCCCATGATCGGGCACCGGGGCAAGGGGTTCCAGGATCTGTACGCCCGTGTGCAACCCGGTCTGCGAAAGCTCTTTCAGACGCAGCAACCGGTCCTTCTCGGAACCGGTTCGGCCTGGTCGGTGATGGAGGCCGCCCTGCGAAATCTGGTCCAGAAAAAGGTGCTGGTCTGCATGAACGGAGCCTTCTCGGACAAGTGGTTCGATGTGGCGCTGAAGTGCGGCAAGGAGGCCGGCCGGGTGCAGGTGGAGTGGGGTCAGGCCATCCGTCCCGAAATGATTGAGCGGGAACTTGCCCAGGGTGGCTACGATGCACTCACCCTGATTCATCACGAGACCTCGACCGGGGTCCTCAGCCCCCTGCCAGAGATCGCCAAGCTGGTCCGGTCCAAGTTTCCCGAGGTGTTGCTTATCGTGGACACAGTCTCGTCCTTCAGCGTTTTGCCCATCCCTTTTGATGAACTGGGGCTCGATGTGATGCTTTGCGGCACCCAAAAAGCGCTCGCCTTGCCCCCCGGGGCGGCCTTGTTTGCCGTCAGCGAGCGGGCCTACCAGAGATCGGCAAAGATCAAGGATCGGGGTTACTACTACGATTTTCTCGAATTTCGCAAGCAGGCGGAGAGCAACATGACGCCCTGCACTCCCTCCATCAGTCATCTCTATGCTTTGGAGGTCAAATTGGCGGAGATTGAACAAGAGGGCATCGCCAAGCGGCACGAGCGTCACCGAAAAAACGCCGAGCGCGGCCGGGCCTGGCTGCAGGCGAACGGCTTTGAGGTGTTTCCGGAAAAAGGCTACGAATCCTTGAGTTTGACTTGCGGGAAAAACACGCGCGGGGTCGATGTTGCCAAATGGATTGCGTGGCTCAAAGAGAGCCATCAGGCGATTTTTGACGGCGGGTACGGCAAGCTGAAGGGTCAGACCTTCCGAGTATCCCATATGGGGGATGAAACAGAGAAGGGGATGGAAGAATTGTGGGCGCGCCTAGAGGAAGGGTTAAAGAAGATCGGGTAACCGGGATGTGCCCACCGGTGGAAGGGGGCTGGCGGAAAGTGGAAGAGAGGAGCAAGGGCTAGGCAGCCTTGCGGGACTCCTTGCGTTTGATAATGGGGGTGCGCTGACCCTCCACCACCGGCCGGTTGATGATGACCTCCTCCACGTCGTCGCGGGAAGGAATCTCGTACATGAGGTCCAGCATCATGCCCTCCAAAAGACTTCGCAGGGCCCGGGCGCCGGTACCTTTTTTCAGGGCCCGGTCGGCCAGACACTTGAGGGCATCCCGCGTGAAATTGAGTTTCACCCCCTCCATGCCAAACAGCTTGGCGTACTGCTTCGTCAGGCAGTTCTTGGTTTCCGTGAGCACGGCGATAAGTTCCTCGGCGGTCAGGGGATTCAGATGCGTGAGAACCGGCAGACGGCCGATGAACTCCGGAATCATGCCGAATTTGAGAAGATCCTCGGGCTCGGTATGGCGAAGGAGGGTGGGGCCTTCTTCGATCATGGGGGCGGAGCCCGGCCCGGAGCCGAAGCCCAGCGAGCGACCGCCCAGGCGTTTCCGGACGATTTCATCCAGGCCGACAAAACCACCGCCGCAAATGAACAGGATATTCTGGGTATTGATGGCGATGTGTTCCTGTTGCGGGTGCTTGCGACCGCCTTGGGGGGGGACATGGCAGACCGTGCCCTCAAGGATTTTGAGCAGCCCCTGTTGAACGCCTTCCCCGGAAACATCGCGGGTGATGGAGGCACTGTCAGATTTGCGCCCGATCTTGTCGATCTCGTCAATGTAGACGATGCCCAGTTCCGCCCGCTTGACGTCGTAGTCCGCGTTTTGGAGTAGCCGCAAAATAATGGTTTCCACGTCCTCGCCCACATAGCCGGCTTCCGTGAGGGAAGTGGCATCGGCGATGGCAAAGGGCACATCCAGAATTCGGGCAAGGGTGCGGGCGAGAAGGGTTTTGCCGCATCCGGTGGGCCCGATCAGCAGAATGTTGCTTTTTTCCAGCTCCACGTCGGCGTGGTCGGTGGGAAGGGCGTCCCCATGTTCTCCGCGGATCCGCTTGTAATGGTTATGGACTGCGACGGCGAGGGTGCGCTTGGCCCGTTCCTGGCCAATGACATGCCGGTCGAGTTCCGCCCGGATTTCGCGAGGCTTGGGGAGAGCCTTGAGGGGGCCCTTGCCCGTGTGGCCTTCGGCGGTTTCGCGGTGGAGAATGTTGGTGCAAAGGGTGATGCAGTTGTCGCAGATGTACACGCCGGGACCGGCGATCAACTTTTTTACCTCCGCATGGCTCTTCCCGCAGAAGGAGCAAAGAGTGAGGTGGGTGGGGCGGGCCACGGGGGCTCCGGTCTATTTTGAGGATTGGGCCGGCTTATTGAAAGTGACGACGTGGTCCACCAATCCATAAGCCTTGGCGTCCTCGGCGGACATAAACCGGTCGCGGTCCGTGTCCTTTTCGACGGTTTCAAATTTTTGCCCGGTGTGGTGGGCGAGGATTTCGTTCAGCCGCTTCTTGGCGCGGAGGATTTCCTGGGCCTGGATGCTGATGTCGGTGGCCTGGCCCTGGGCGCCGCCGAGCGGCTGGTGGATCATGATCCTGGCGTTGGGGAGGCAGTACCGTTTGCCCTTGGTGCCAGCCGCAAGAAGAACGGCCCCCATGCTGGCGGCCTGCCCGATGCAGTAGGTGGCCACGTCGCAGCTGATGTACTGCATGGTGTCGTAGATGGCCAAACCGGCCGTGACATAGCCTCCGGGGGAGTGGACATAGATGTTCACGTCCTTTTTGGGGTCCTCCATCTGGAGAAAAAGAAGCTGGGCGATGATGGAATTCGCCATGGTGTCGTCGATGGCGGTGCCGATGAAAACAATCCGGTCCTTGAGGAGGCGGGAATAGATGTCGTAGGCGCGTTCGCCGCGACCGGTTTGCTCGATCACGCTGGGGACGTAGTAGTCCGCGCGGGGTTCCGTACTCATCTGGTCAATTTACGAGCGGACCGCGTGTTGCAAAAGAAAATCAACGGTTTTTCTGCGCAACAGGGTGTCAGCAAGTGAGGGCAACGCGCCCGATTTCTGCAGCCGCTTGGCAAACAGGCGGACATCTTGGCCGGAATGGGCAGCGAGGTGAGCGACTTCATGCAGAATTTCCGTCTCCTCCACCTTGAGGCCCTCCGTTTCCGCCACCTTGCGGAGGAGGAAGGACAGCTTCACGTTTTCCTCCGCGCTCCGTCCCGCGGCGGCGAGAATTTCATCCTTATGCTTGAGCAGTTCCTCCTGGGGGACTCCCCGCCGCTGGTTTTCCTCGACCAACCGGGCCACCAAACGGCGTCTTTCATCCTCCAGCATCGGCTCCGGCACATCCATCTTCACCGCGGAGAGCAGGGCGCTGGTTACGGCTTTTGATTCCTCGGAACGGGCGGCGGACTCACGGGAGACCACGAGGTCTTCCCGGATCCTTTTCTTTAATTCCTCCAGGGAGATTTTGTAGTGCTCCTGGCAGAAGGCCTCGTCCAGCTCCGGCACATGCCGCTCCTTGAGCTCCAGCAGGGTCACCTGGTAGCGCCCGGTTTGGCCGCGCAACGGTGTCTGGGGAAAGTCGGCGGGGAACTTTACTTCCACTTCCTTGGAATCCCCCGGCTTCATCCCGTAGATGGCCGGGCAGAACCCCGGCAGAAAGGAGTCGGCTTTCAGCCAGAGCCAAAGCTTTTTGGCGGCGGCAACTTGGCCGGCTTGGGGAGCGACCTCGATGATTTTTTTGCCGCCGCAGGTGCCCTCGAAGTCAACCACAGCGAAGTCTCCTTCCCGGGCGGGACGGGGGTCGAGGTTGTGGAAATGAGCCATCGGCTCGGCCAACTGTTGCAGCGCGGTCTCGACGTCCTTGTCGGTGACCGGTTCCGGGGACTTTTTGGTAATCTTGAGTCCTTTCGCGGCGGGGAGTTTGAATTCCGGAGCGAGGTCGACCCGAAGGATAAACTGGAATTTCTGGTCCTTGCCGAAATTGGCCTCCTCGACTGCCGGATCGTCCACCAACTGGAGTTTTTCCTTCTCCACCGCGGCGCGTAGTCCCTCCCGCAGCAGCGCCTCACGCAACTCAGCCTGGATATCCGGGGCGTAGCGCTTGCGCACCATGTCGAGCGGGGCCCGGCCGGGGCGGAAACCGGGGAGACGGGCGGACTTCTGGAATGACAGGGTCACCTGTTCCTCTTTTTGGCGGACTTGGTCGGCCGGGATTTCGCCCTTCACGCGGCGGCGGCATCCTCCGACATTTTCCAGGGAAATCTTCATAACAGAGAAGATATCCTAACGGAAAAGAGGACGGTTGGCCAAGGGAAAGGGGGTTAAGCGGCCCGACGCGGGCAGACACCCTTTTCCCGGTAAGAATCACAGGTGGCCTCAATTTGCAGGCTGACGCGCTGGGGGCTGAAGCCGTGGTCCTTGGTGACGATGGATTCGCGGACATCCAGGCAGTGATCCTGGAATTCAATGACCTTTTGGCAGTCCACACAGACGAAATGTCCATGGCGGGGGGCGTCGGCGAAGTTGGGATCGTACTGGGGCGACTGTTGGCCCAGTCCCACCTGCCGGATCAGGCCTGCCCGGACCAAAAAGGCGAGGGTACGGTAGACGGTGGCCCGGGAAACCGCAGCATCGCGGCGCCGGCAGCGGGAGAGGAGCGACTCGGCGGTGAAATGTTCCCGGTTGCCGAAGACCGTTTCGGTGACCAGACGGCGTTGGGAGGTGAGGCGAAGGCCCTGGGATCGCATGCTTTCGAACGCCCGCTCCTGGGCGCTCGGCTTTTGCCCGGAGGCCTTCAATCCGCGCCGTTCTCCAAGCCGTCGACGGCCCCGCGCGATTTTGGCCCCTTCAACGCCTTGAGGAACCTTTTCACCGCGGGACTGACCACGCGGGAGGAGCGGGAAACGACCCCAAGGGGACGCACAATCTCCGCGCCTTGATGTGCCACGGTGACCAGGGTGCCGGAGGAAAGCTCCGTGGAGACGACCGATTTGGGCAGGAAGGCGACTCCGGCATCGATTTCGACGGCATTTTTCAGCGTCTCGACGTTATCAAACTCCATTTTTGGCTGAAACTTCAGGCCGCGGGTCGCGAGGATTTTGTCGAGCCCCTGCCGCGTGGGCATCTCCGGAGCGAGGGAAACAATCTTGTACTGGGAAAGTTCCGCCAGCGGCACCGTGCCCTTCTTGACCAGGGGATGGCCGGGGGCGGCGATGATGTGAAGGGTGTCTTTTTTGAATGTCTCCACCTTCAGCCCCTTGCGGGGAGCGGGAAAAGCAACGAAACCGACGTCGGCGTCGCCATCGGCCACGGATTCATACACCTCGTTGGAGCGGCGGTAGTCCACCTGAACCTTCACCTGGGGGAAGGCCCGGAGGAACTCCTTGATGTAGGGCGGTAACTCGTGAATGCCCACGCTCGGGACGGCGACTAGGCGGATGGTGCCGGAGATGATGTTGCGCATTTCCTCCAGCTGGTGTTGAAAGCGTTGGTAATGGATGATGATCTCGCGACTGGCCTCGTAAAGGAGTTGGCCTTCCCGGGTCAGTGCAAATTGTTTGCTGGTCCTCTCCAGGAGGGGAACGCGAAGGCGCTGTTCAATCGAACGAAGTTGCTGGCTCACGGCGGACTGGGTGATTCCGTTCAAAGAGGCGGAACGACTGAAGGATTTTGTCTCCACGAGGTCCCGAAATACGCGGAAAGATTCGACCTGCATAAGGGAAGAGTATTATGCACTCTTATTGAGGAGGCAAATCAAGCTTAACTAATCATGTCCGACCCATTGGAGAAAAACTACTCCGATTTGTGTGCCGGGATTCGGCAGGCCGCGGAAAAGGCCGGACGGGATCCCGGCTCGGTGCGTCTTTTGGCGGTCAGTAAAAAAGTTCCCGCCGAACGGCTTCGAATCCTCTGGGGTTTGGGGCATCGCCTTTACGGCGAAAACCGCGTGCAGGAGGCCCGGGTCAAAATCCCGGACATGCCCGCGGGCGGGGAGTGGCACTTCATTGGCGGACTCCAAACCAACAAGGCAAAGGAAGCCGTGGAATGGTTTGATGTGATTGAGTCGGTCGACCGGGTCGAGTTGGCGCAAGAACTGCAAAAACGGGCCGAGACCGCCGGGAAAAACCTGAAGGTTCTCCTGGAAATCAACGTAGGTGGGGAGGCGGCCAAACACGGCGCAAAACCGGAGCAGGCGGAACAGCTTCTCCGAACGGTCAACGGCCTCTCCCGGTTGGAAGTCAGGGGTTTGATGGCGATTCCCCCTTTTCGTGAGGAGCCAGAGCAGGCCCGCCCTTTTTTCCGGAAACTGCGGGAAATTCGTGACAGCCTGGAGCAAGTCTGCGGAGCCGGCCTGCCGGATCTTTCCATGGGGATGAGTCATGACTTTCCGGTGGCGATTGCGGAAGGGGCCACGCTGGTGAGGATTGGGACGGCGCTTTTCGGGCCGCGGGCGGGGTGAAGCGCGGCCGCATTCTTCCTCGATCCTTCTACGCCCGCGAGGATCCGGTCCAAGTGGCGATTGAGCTGCTTGGCAAAATCCTGCGGGTGGAGACGGGGAACGTGGTTTGCCGGGGCCGGATTGTGGAGGCGGAGGCCTACGGCGGTCCGAAGGACCGGGCTTCGCATGCTTGGCGGGGACGAACTCCTCGAAATGAGTCGATGTTCGGTCGACCAGGAACGGCCTATGTGTACCTCTGTTATGGGATCCACCGGATGTTGAACATCGTCACCGCACCAGAGGGTGTGCCCGCGGCTGTCCTGATCCGGGGAGTCGAGCCGTTGGAGGGTCATGCGCACATGGCGAAGCGAAGAGGGTTTTCGCCGGAGGATTTTCGGCTGACGGCCGGGCCGGGGGCCCTCACTGCCGCCTTGGGAATCAGGATGGAGTGGGACCGAAGCGATCTTGTTTGTGGACCGATCCGGATCGAGGATGACGGTATGCCAATCCGCGCCTCCCAGATCGAGAAAAGGTCCCGGGTGGGAGTGAATTATGCCGGGCCGGCCGCCCGGTTTCCCTGGCGGTTTTCCCTCCGAAATAGTCCCTGGGTCAGTCGTAGTCGTTCATGAAAAAGGGCGAGCGCTTCCTTTCTACGTTGGAAAAAGCCCAGGCGATCAACTTTTCCGGTCGGCACTACGGAACGATCGCCGAAATTGGGGCAGGGCAGGAGGTGGCTCGGTGGTTTTTCCAGGCGGGAGGAGCCGCCGGCACGGTGGCCAAGAGCATGTCGGCCTATGACATGACGTTCAGCAATGCAATTTACGGGAAATCGGGACGGTTTGTTTCCCGGGAGCGACTCAAGGAGATGCTGGATTATGAGTACCGGCTGCTGATCGAGCGGCTGGGGGCGGAGCGGGGGGATCAAACCCGGTTTTTCGTTTTTGCCGACACCGTGACGGCCCGCAGTCATAAGCATGCCAGCGACGGCAAGGGATGGTTGGGAATACGCTTTCAGACGGAGCCCAACCACGCCCCCGGGGAAATTCATCTGCATGTTCGATTAATGGATCCCACCAACTCCGAACAGATGGAGGTTCTGGGCATGTTGGGGGTGAATCTTATCCACGCCGCCTTCCTGCATTGGCGGAATCCGGAGGAGGTTCTGAACCGTCTCATGGACGGGATTCGCTACGGACGCCTGGAGGTGGACATGGTGGCCTTTGGCGGGTCGGTTTTCGCCCGGGTCGACAACCGGCTCGCCAGCCTGAAGTTGGTGCGTTCGAATCTCACCCCGGTGTCCCTTTTTGCCGCCACCGGGGAGAACCTCGAAGCGGAGGACAGCTTTTACAACAAGTCCGTCCTGCTCCTGCGTGGGCATTATCGGCCGATCACCAACTTCCACATGAGAATGATGGCCAAAGCCTCCGCCGTTTTCCGGGCCGATCCCGACAACAAAGGTCGCGAAATCGTCGAGGTGTGTGAGATCACCATGCGGAACCTGGTGCGGAGCCGAAAAGCGGGGATCGAGGATTTTCTTGATCGGGTGGATTGCATGGGGACGCTCAAGCGGACGGTCATGGTGACCAACATTTTTCGCTTTCACCGGCTTTCCCAATAC
This sequence comes from uncultured Akkermansia sp., assembly GCA_964623555.1. Lineage (GTDB taxonomy): Bacteria > Verrucomicrobiota > Verrucomicrobiia > Methylacidiphilales > Verrucolacustridaceae > Verrucolacustris. Next base: position 13,254 of record CAZURF010000014.1, read on the forward strand.
CTCACGCAACGAACGAAAGGATGTGTGGGTTTTGTGATCGGAGTTCCGCTGCTTGCTAAAATGCTTGAGGAGCAGTTCTACAACGATCTGCCCGGCGGGATTCTGGAGGCGATGGGGAGACTTTTTCTGCCGGGGGTAAAGCTCTTGGTGCAGCCCGGCTACGATCCGGCCAGCGGGATGTTTGTGACCGGCCACACCCTCACCGTGCCGGAGCCCATCCGGGAGATTTACGAATATCTGGTTAGGACACGAAGGATCGTGGACTTGGCCGGGACGGAAAAGGACCTGCCCTCCTGCTCCAGTTCCGAGATCCTCCGCAACATCCGTGCCGGGAAAAGGGGGTGGGAGGCGAATGTCCCCGGGCCGGTCGCGAAGCTAATTCGTCGCCGTCGACTTTTCGGCTACCGCGCCGCAAAGTAGGATGACTCAGATGAAGAAAGGAGTCGTAATTCTGGCGGGGTGGCTGGTCTGGCTTTCCCTGCTTGGGGCGGAAGAGAACAAAAGCGGCACGATCAAGCTGAAGGTGGAAGGTGTGGTGGAGGGGAAAGGGCAGGTGCGCATCGCCCTGGAAAAAAACAAAAAGGACTTCGAGTCCGGTGACTTTGAAAAGCCCGACTATCTTTCCCGGGTGGTCGATGCCAAGGAGGAGAGTATTCGAGTAGTGTTTCCGGCCGTCCCTTACGGAACCTATGCCATCAAGGCTTTTCAGGATCTGGACGGGGACGGAAAGCTGAAGACCGGCTTCATGGGCGCGCCCGAGGAGCCGTGGGCCTTCTCCAACGATGCCACCGGTTTCATGGGTCCGGCGGATTTCAGCGACTCCAAATTTGAGTTGAATGCCCCGGAGCTGGAATTGACGGTCCATCTAAAAAAATAGCGGATTGAACTTGTTCCGTCTGGAGGCTGGGCCTCACGGAGCCGTTATGTCGGCAGGTCCCGACGTCCCGGCAGACCGAATTTTCGTCTAAAAATTCTTAGAATGTTATTTTGGCGCTGGCTGGGCACGGATTGACGCAGGAAGGCCGAAACTTACCGTTGCAAGAATGGGAAAAGCACCGCTGGGTCGAGGTTTGGGAGCGCTCCTGGGGACGAGCAAACCGCCTCTTGATTCTCCGGAAGTCCGTCCGGAAGAAGGGGAGCGGGTCCAGCAGTTGGGTATCGGAGATATCCGACCCAGCCGGTTCCAGCCCCGCCGGGTGTTTGCCGAGGAGAGTCTGACGGAGTTGGTGGACTCCATCCGGGCCAAGGGCATATTTCAGCCCCTGATCGTCCGGCGGTCCGGCAGCGGGGCGGGTTACGAGCTGATCGCGGGGGAACGTCGGTGGAGGGCGGCCCAAAAACTGAGCTTGGGCCGGGTACCGGCCATCGTCCGGCAGGCCACCGACCAGCAGGTCTTGGAGTTCGCCCTCATCGAAAACCTGCAACGGGCCGAATTGGATCCGGTCGAGGAAGCGGACGGTTACGCCACCCTGATCGAATCCTTCGGGCTCAAGCAGGACGAAGTGGCCGAGCGGGTGGGCAAAAACCGGGCCACCGTGGCCAATGCCTTGCGCTTGCGCACGCTTCCCCCGGAAGTGCGCGACCTCCTCCGGTCCAAGCAGCTGACGGTGGGGCATGCGAAGGCGATCCTGGGGTTAAGCGAGGCGGCGGCACAGATGGCGATCGCTCGGGAGGTGGTGAAGCGGGGGCTCAGTGTCCGGCAGGCGGAGGCGCTGGTCCGGCGTCAGACCAGTGGCACCCGGGGGAGAAAAAAGAACCGTCGGGCCCATGAGGCAGATTGGCGGGGGTTGGAGTTGAAACTTCAGCGGGCCACGGGAACGCGGGCCCGGATCGTGGGTTCGGCTGAAAAGGGGCACATCGAGCTTCCTTATACCTCGGCGGCGGAATTGGAGCGGCTTTCGGCCCACTTGGGCGTGCGGGCCGACCTATGAGGAATCTTTCCAGGTCATGAGCCAAAAAATCCGCCTGTTGGCGGAGGTGGTGGCCAACCGGATTGCCGCCGGGGAAGTGGTGGAGCGGCCGGCCTCGGTGGTGAAGGAGTTGGTCGAAAACTCGCTGGATGCGGGCGCCCGACAGATTGAGATCACGGTGGAGCGCGGCGGGCGCTCCCTGATTCGGGTAACGGACGATGGGTGCGGTATGGGGCCGGAAGACGCCTTGTTGGCTCTGGAGCGGCACGCCACCAGCAAGATCCGGGAGGCAGGGGATTTAATGAAGATCCAGACCTTCGGTTTTCGGGGGGAGGCGTTGCCCAGCATCGCCTCGGTCAGTCGCTTTACCTTGAAGACCCGCGAGCCTGATGCCGTGGAGGGTACCGAGGTGGTGATCGACGGGGGCAAGGTGATCCGGGTCGGCAAGGCCGGTTGTCCCTCCGGCACCAGTATCGAGGTACGGCAACTTTTTTCCCATGTGCCCGGACGGAGAAAATTTTTGAGGACAGAGGAGACCGAATGGGGGCACATCGAACAGGGAGTCAGATTGGCCGCCTTGGCCCGGCCCGAGGTGGGGTGGGTCCTGCGTCGGGATGGGGCGGTTTTCTGGCAAGACACCGCGAGGGGGGCGCTGGAAGAGCGGATGGCGGCGGTGTTTGGGCGGGACTGGCGGGAGACCTTTCTGGAGATCACCGCAGAGGAGGGCGGCATGAGGCTCCACGGTTACATCGGCCGTCCCGGAATCAACCGTGCCACCCGGGCGGAACAAATCCTTTTTGTGAACTCGCGTCCGGTGCAGAGCGGCAGCCTGAACCACGCCCTGCTGGAGGGGTACCATAACGCCCTGATGAGGGGCCGCTATCCGGTGACCGTGCTCTTTCTGGAAATGGATCCATGCGGCGTCGATGTGAATGTCCATCCGGCCAAGCGTGAAGTTCGTTTCCGTCAGGACGGGGATGTGCGGAGGTTCGTGGCGGGTGCCGTGGCGGAAATATTGCGGGGTGGCTCGGTGGGTCCGTTGCCGGTGCCGACGGTGACGACCAACGGTTTTTCTCCCGCGCTGACTTTTGCCCCAATGGCGTCGCAACCGGCGACCACCATTCCGGGTCGGACCCCGGTGCCTGTGTCGACGGGGGGCTCGCTCGGGTTGGAGGTGGAGAGCGCGCCCGGAATTCCTGTCGGATGGCGCTTTCTCGGGGTGGTGGATCACCTTTATCTCGTGGCGGAAAAGGACGGCGGGGTGGTGCTGGTCGACCAACATGCGGCCCACGAGCGGATTCTTTTTGAGCAACTCCTCCGGCAAGTCGCCCAAGAAGAGGTCAGCGGACAAAGGCTGCTCTATCCCGTGACGCTCGAGTTCCCTCCGCTGCAGGCCTCCTTCCTGAAGGAGCGGGCGGATGAGTTGGGGAAGGTCGGCCTGGGAATCTCTCCCATGGGGGGGAACTCTTTTCTGGTGGATGCGTTGCCGCCCCGCATCCGGACCCTGGCGGTGGAGGAGTTCGTCCGCGGGGTGGTGGCCGATTTGGAAAAAGGCGGAACGACCACCCGCAAGGACCGGCGTTTAAGCGAGGAAGTGATCGCCAAAACCGTCTGCCGGCATGCGGTCAAAGCGAATGACCGGCTGAACGATGCCGAGGCGGTGCGACTGCTGGCGGACCTATTGGCCTGCGAACTGCCCTACACCTGCCCGCATGGGCGACCGACCATGATTTTGTGGAGCAAGGCGGAACTGGAGAAAAAGTTCGGCCGGGCGGGTTGAATGGCCGCCGAGCGCATCTTTTTGGACCACGCCTCGGGCGGACCTCTTTTGCCGGCCGCACGGGCGGCGATGGAGAAGGTTTTGGCCGGGCACGGAGCGGCGCCGGGCGGAGGGCATCGCGAGGCAAGGGAGTCGCGTGAGATTCTGGAGGGTGCCAGGAAGCAGGTTGCTGAGTTTCTCGGAGCAAAAGATCCCGAGAGAGTCGTTTTTACTTCCGGCGGGACCGAGGCCGTGCAGTCGGCGATCCTGGGCTGGGGCGAGGCCGCGGAAAAAGGGGCTCTGTATCTGAGCTCCATGGAACATCCGGCGGTGGAGTTGGCGAGTCGGAAACTGGCGAAGCGTGGTTTTTCGGTGGCGAGAATTCCGGCGGATGGTGAAGGTCGATTATTGTGGAAAAAGATCAAGCCGGTGGGACCGGGGCTCGTGTGCATTCATCTGGCGCATCATGATCTTGGCACCGTCCAGGATCTTCAGGCGGCGGTGGCTTTTGCCAAGGAGGCCAAGGCGGGGCTGTTTCTGGATGCAACCTACGGGGTCGGATGGGTTGATTTACCGAAAGAGGTGGAAGGCGTGGATCTCCTGGCGGTGACGGGTCACCGCGTGGGCGGCCCAAAGGGTGCGGGATTTTTATGGACCCGATCTGGCTTCCCCTGGAAAGCCCAGCTTGAGGGCGGCAGGCAGGAGAATGATCAGCGGGCGGGCACGGAAAATTTGGCGGCGATCGCGGGACTCGGAGCGGCGTTGGTCGAGTGGCAAAAAGACGGCGGAAGGTTCCGGAAGACCGCGGTCGAAACCCAGAAGGTTCTATGGGACGCCATCCGGGAAAAAGTTTCCACAGCGAAATTACACGGACCGGAGCCAGGCCCGGAAAGAAGTCCGGCGCATCTGGGAATTAGCTTTGTGGGTTTGGAGGCGGAGTCGTTGGCGCTGGTGCTGGACCGGGTTGGCGTGGCGGCAAGGGGAGGCAGCGGCTGTGTGACCAGAGAGATGAAGACTCCTCCGGCCATGCAGGCGATCGGTGCGAAGCCGGAGGAGGCGCGGGCGCTAATTCTTTTCACTCTCGGTGTTGGATCCAAAATCTCCGAAATGGCGGCAGCAGCCGAGCGGGTGGAGCAGGCGGTGCAGAGGCTTAAAGCGGCTTTGCCACGGTAGGCCTGTTCGATGAAGTTCGGTTAGGGCTGGTTTTCTGGGCCCGCCCCCTCAACGAGGCGGCGCAGGAACATGCCGCCCTACCGGATCTGGAAACTAAATCATGGACCGCAAGGGGTAGCCGACCCCACGGAAGCTGGAGTTCATGATGATCAACAGGCAGGATCAGCGAGTGAGTACGAACGGGTGGAGAGACGAAGTGGTCACCAGGCTGAAGGGGGTCAAGTACCCGGGATTCAGCCGGGACATCGTCTCCTTCGGTCTGGTACAGGACATGTCGCTGGAAGGGACAGATCTCAAGCTGCGCCTCAAACTGACCACTCCCGATCCGGCGATTCCGGAAAAGCTCGGCAAAGAAATCCGCGATACCCTCAAGGGCTACGCTCCCGTCAAAAGCGTGACCATTGAGACCGAGGTCGCCCCGCCCCAGGCAACGGCCACCACCGGGCCTCAGGGAATTCCCGGTGTGAAGAAGATCATCGCCGTGGCCAGCGGCAAAGGCGGGGTGGGCAAGTCCACCGTGGCGGCGAACCTGGCAGTGCAGTTGGCAAAGGATGGTCTCAAAGTGGGGCTTTGTGACTGCGATCTCTACGGGCCGAGTCAGGCCTTGATGCTCGGCTGCCGGGAAGGCTTGAGAGTAGAGGAGGGGACAGAGCGGATCTTTCCGGCTCAGGTCCACGGGGTGAAGTTGATGAGCATGGGGATGCTCCTGGGAGACGACAGCCCGGCGGCGTTGCGTGGACCGATGGTGACACGGTTCACCCAGCAGTTTCTTCGCCAAGTGGCTTGGGACGATCTGGACGTGCTGGTGCTGGATCTGCCTCCGGGTACGGGTGACATCCAGTTGACGATCGTGCAAACCGTGGCGCTCGACGGGGCGCTGATCGTGACGACCCCGCAGGAAGTGGCTCTCATCGATGCCCGCAAGGCGATCGCCATGTTCCGGAAGGTGAACGTAGAGATCCTGGGGTTGGTGGAGAACATGAGTTACTTCACCCCGCCGGGATCCAAGGAAAAACACGCTATCTTTGGAACCGGCGGAGGAGCCAAGGAGGCCCAGCGGCAAAAAGTTTCCCTTTTAGCGGAAATCCCTCTGGACCCCATGGCCCGGGAGGGCGGCGACGAGGGGAGCCCGGTGGTTTTGGCGAGAGCTATATCTTCTTCCGCCCCTGTTTTCTGTGCCCTTGCCCAGAGCGTGAAAAAAATCCTTTTTCCAAGTATCTCCAAGTAAGCAGTTTAAATTGCAACCCTTTTGACATATCCCCTTGCAGGTTGGAAGAGGCACTGCAAGGTAACGAGTAATGAGCAATGCGGGCGCTCCCAGCCTTGCGACAGACCCGAACGCGGTCTTCCGAAACTCCGCTTTATACCGTGAGTTCCTCCTGGAGAGGGAAGAGATCCTCAAGCACAAGTGGTACCTCAGTGAGCAGGCCGGAGCAGATGTGGGATTTGAAAAGGCGCTTTTGGACTGGATTGTGAAGCATCGGGCCCAGTGGCGTTCGCAACGAGAGAAAGAGATCGCCAGGGAGAAGAGCTCCGGTTAGGCAACTTCAGACGCATCACGCGTCCTTTAAGGGGAAACGGAGAGTTCCCCAAGGAGGTGAAGATGGGCGGACATTTGATGGATGGGGAAGCCGTGCGCCGCGCGATCCGGCGCATTGCCCATGAAATCGCCGAACGCCATCCCAAGGGCAATGTTGTCCTGATCGGCATCCAGACCCGCGGAGTTCCGCTGGCCCAGCGTCTCGCCAGGGAATTTTCCCAGATCGAAGCAGGAGCCACGTTGCCGGTCGGCTCCCTCGACATTAGTTTTCACCGCGACGATCTGGCGCAAAACCTCCCCGTGCCCAAGGGCAGTGAGGTGCTCTTTGATGTGAAGGACCGGACGGTGATCCTGGTGGACGATGTTCTCTACACCGGTCGCACGATCCGCGCGGCGATGGACGCGCTTTGTGACTTGGGTCGGCCCAAGGTGATCCAACTTGCCGTGCTGGTGGACCGTGGCCACCGGGAACTGCCGATCCGGCCGGACTACGTTGGCAAAAACCTGCCGACCTCGCCCGGGGAGAAAGTCCGCGTCCGGCTGAGCGAACAGGATGGCGAGGATGCCGTGGTGTTGGAAAAAGGGACGTCATGAGCGGATCGTGGCACCGGAAGGATCTCCTCTCCCTGCGGGAGCTGTCCGCGGAGGAACTCAACCAGGTCTTGGTCACTGCCAAGGTGTTCAAAGAGATTCTGGGTCGTCCCATCAAGAAAGTGCCCTCGCTGCAGGGCCGGACGGTTGTGAATCTTTTCGTTGAGCCGAGCACCCGGACAAAAATCTCCTTTGAGCTCGCGGCGGTGCGGCTGAGCGCCGACGTGGTCTCCCTCGACAAGGACTCCAGCAGTCTGCGCAAAGGGGAGACTCTTTCCGACACGGCGAAAAATTTGGAGGCCCTGCAAGCCGGGGTGATTGTGATCCGCCATCGCTCAGCCGGGGCCGCCCACTTTCTGTCCCAAAGGCTGAAAGCATCCGTGATCAATGCCGGGGACGGTGCCCATGAGCACCCGACCCAGGGACTTCTCGACACCTTCACGATTCAGGAGCGGTTGGGGAAGCTGGAGGGGGTCCGGGTGCTGATCGTCGGCGACATCATCCATAGCCGGGTGGCCCGTTCCAACCTGTGGGCTTTGACGAAATTGGGGGCGAAGGTGACCCTGGTTGGTCCGCCCACCCTGCTGCCGAGGGAGTTTGCGGAACTGGGCGTGAAGGTTTCCTACAATTTGGACGAGGAGCTGGAGCAGGCCGATGTGATCAACCTACTGCGGATTCAGCACGAACGGATGGTGCAGGCCCGGCTGCCATCCGTGGGCGAGTATGCGGGGCTGTTTGGACTGAATCTCGAACGGTTCCAGCGGTGCAAACCGGGGGTGCTGCTGATGCATCCCGGACCCGTGCACCGGGGGGTGGAGATTGCCAGCGAACTGGCCGATGGACCGCAATCGGTAATTCTTGACCAGGTGACCAATGGGTTGGCCGTACGAATGGCGGTTCTCTATCTCGTCTCCGGCGGACGGGGATTGGGGGAGTCATGAGCGAAATCCTTCTTCAGGGCGGCCGGATTCTGGACCCGGCGACAAAACGGGACGTCCGGGCGGATCTGCTTCTCAAGGGAGGCAAGGTTTTCGCCGGAAAGCCATCCCAAGACGCGCTGGTGGTGAAAGTGGACGGCTTGGTGGTGACGCCGGGCTTGATCGACCCCCATGTGCATCTGCGGGAGCCGGGCCAATCGGCCAAGGAGACGATTGCGACCGGGACGGCGGCGGCGGTGGCGGGAGGTTTCACCTCGGTGATCGCGATGCCGAACACCTCGCCGGTGGCGGACGGCCCCAACACGATTGCCTGGATGCGTCAGCGCGCAAAAGAGACCGGCGTGGCCAACGTCTTTCCCACCGGCGCGATTTCCCTTGGGCAAAAAGGGGAGGCGTTGGCGCCGATCGGAGCGCTGCGGCAAGCCGGGGTGGTGGCGATCACGGACGATGGCCACTGCATCCAGAGCGCGGAGCTGATGAGACGAGCCCTGGAATACGCCCGCATGTTTGACCTGCCGGTGTTGGACCATTGTGAGGACAAGACTCTCTCGGCTGGCGGGGTGATGAACGAGGGGAAGTGGTCACGGATCCTTGGCCTGCCCGGATGGCCGGGAATCGCGGAGGAGGTGATCGTGGCGCGCAACGCGCTTTTGGCCGAGCTGACCGGGGCACGGGTGATTTGCCAACACCTGAGTTCGGCCGGTTCGGTGCGCATCTTGAAGGAGGCGCGATCCCGAGGGGTCCGGATCGACGGCGAAGCCTCGCCTCATCACCTCAGCCTAACGGAGGAGCGGGTGGAGGGTTATGACACCAACTTCAAGATGAA
>CAZURF010000014.1:22048-25040 GCA_964623555.1 uncultured Akkermansia sp.
GTGGCGGACGGCATCCTTCGCTTTCTGGCGACCGATCACGCCCCGCACTGTTCCTATGAGAAGGAAGTGGAGTTTGACGAGGCGCCTTTCGGGGTGGTCGGGCTGGAGACGGCCCTGGGCGTGTATTTAACGGAACTGGTCCACCGTCAGCGGATGTCGCTGACCGATGTGGTGGCCAAGATGACCCAGATCCCGTCCGACTATTTTGGTCTGGGCCGGGGCACTTTGCAGGAGGGGGCACCGGCGGATGTGACGGTGATCGATCCGGAGCGAAAGTGGACGGTGAAGAAGAGCGAGTTCCGGAGCCGGAGCCGCAACACCCCTTTTGAGGGCAGGGAGCTGAAAGGCCGGGCGGTGTTCACAATTGTCGGGGGCGAAGTCCGGCACGACCTCGACGGACGGGCGCCAAAAAAGTAAGTTTTCTGCATGGAAGGCATCATTGGGCTGGAAGACGGGACGATCCTGCGCGGTCGCGGTTTTGGCCTGGAAGGATGGGTGGCCGCGGAGATGTGCTTCAACACCTCGATGACCGGCTACCAGGAAATCCTGACCGATCCGAGTTACCGCGGCCAGGTGGTCGCCCTGACCTGTCCCGAAATCGGCAACACGGGGATCAATCCAGAGGATGAGGAGTCGGACCGGGTGCAGGTCGCCGGCCTCTTGGTGCGGCGTCTCTCCCGACGGGCCAGCAACTGGCGGAACCGGGAGAGTCTGGAAACTTACCTGCGGCGCCACAAGGTGCCAGCCGTGGAGGGCGTGGACACGCGGGCGCTGACGAGAAAATTGCGCACTCAGGGGGCGATGAAGGGTGTCCTCGCAACCAACGGGATGTCAGGGGAGGAGGCGGTCCGGAAGGCGCGCGAGTGGCCGGGCCTGGGGGCGACGGATTACGTGGGGGAGGTGACCACCCAAAAATCCTTTGAGTGGGATGCAGAGGGAAAGGATTTTCCGGGGCGGTTGGGGTCGGAAACACGAAAGATGCCCGGGGTCCGCCACCGCGTGGCCGCGATCGACTGTGGCATGAAGCGGAACATCCTGCGTCTTCTGCGGGCGCAGGGCATCCAGCCGGTGGTTTTCCCGGCGAAGGCAAAATCCGATGAAATCTTAAAGGCGAATGTGGACGGGATCTTTCTGTCCAATGGTCCGGGGGATCCTTCCGTGCCGACGTATGTGCACGCGACGGTGAGGGAGTTGATTGGGAAAAAACCGATTTTCGGGATCTGTCTTGGACACCAGATGCTGGCGCATGCGCTGGGAGCGAAGACCTTCAAGCTGAAGTTTGGGCACCGGGGAGGGAACCAGCCGGTGAAGGATCTCTCGACCGGCAAGGTTTCCATTACCAGCCAGAACCACGGGTATGCGGTGGACCCACAAACCCTTCCGGCGGGGAAGGCGGTGGTTTCCCATGTGAACCTGAACGACGGGACCTGCGAGGGAATCCGGTTGGTGTCCGGCGAGGCGTTTTCCGTGCAGTACCATCCCGAGGCGGCGCCGGGGCCCCACGATGCCGCCTATTTCTTCCGGCAGTTTTCCGATCTGCTGGACGCGGCGACAAAAAAGAGATAGGCGATCGCCGTGCCGAAACTGGTATCCGAGAGCAAGGAGTTTCCCGGTCTCAGCGTTGAGTTGACGGGGCCAAGGGCGGGCGTGGGCCGCGCGGACGGCAACGAACTCCAGATTCTGCACGGCAGCATCTCTTCTCGCCATGCCGAGCTGGTGCTGGAGGGTAATGAGTACCGGGTACGGGATTTGGACTCCACCAACGGCACCCGGGTGAATGATGAAAAGATCACCGAGGCCATGTTGCAGGACCGCGACCGGGTGCAGTTTGGGCAGATCCCTTTTCGCTACGAGGGTGCGGTTGCCCGGGTAGCATTGGCGCTACCGGCAGCGGGGGCGACCTTTCAGGCGGAGATCGGCCTGGATTTGGGAATTCCAGAAAACTTTCGTAACTTGTCTCCCATCAAGGGGAAGGGGAAGGAACCGAATCCCAATCTGTTGCTTTTTGCGGTCGCCGCCTTTGCCCTGCTCGGGATTGTTTTTTACGTGTTTCGGATGGTTACCAGTTAGCAACAAAAAATTATTTTTTTTGGCAAGACGGTGTTGACACTTGGTTGGCCCGGCTGGCATGCTTGTAAGTTCCTAGTTGTCACAATCATCTGACCAAGTCGCATGGCTCGGAGCAGGTTTTGTGCCGATGTGGAAACGCCGGGCGAAACCCGGAACCCTTTTGGGTTCCCAATCGCCCATGTAGCTCAGTTGGTAGAGCACGTCCTTGGTAAGGACGAGGTCACCGGTTCAAACCCGGTCATGGGCTCGGCCGCGATGAAACCCCGGGCGGGGACATCGACGGCGGGCTCGTACCCGGCGAACCCGAGAGGCAGTCCACCCGAGCAAGGAGAAACAAGAGTTATGGCGAAAGAGGCATTCAATCGTTCCAAACCCCACGTCAACGTCGGCACCATCGGTCACGTCGATCACGGGAAAACCACTTTGACCGCGGCCATCACCACGATCCTTGCGAAAAAGGGTCTGGCGGAAGCCCGCGCCTACGACCAGATCGACAACGCGCCCGAGGAAAAAGAGCGCGGGATCACGATCAACACCTCGCACGTCGAGTACGCCACCGACACCCGCCATTACGCCCACGTGGACTGCCCGGGTCACGCGGACTACGTCAAAAACATGATTACCGGCGCTGCCCAGATGGACGGCGCAATTCTCGTGGTGAGTGCGGCCGACGGCCCGATGCCGCAGACCCGCGAACATATCCTACTCGCCCGCCAGGTCGGCGTGCCCGCCCTCGTGGTCTTCCTGAACAAGGTGGATATGGTCGACGACAAAGACCTGCTCGACCTCGTTGAGGTGGAAGTCCGTGAACTGCTTTCGAAGTACGAGTTCCCCGGCGACAAGATCCCAATCATTAAGGGCAGCGCCCTGAAGGCGCTGGAGTCCGGCGATCCGAAGAGCGACGCCGCCAAGCCGATCCTCG
>CAZURF010000015.1:0-3931 GCA_964623555.1 uncultured Akkermansia sp.
CCTCGGTGGTCCAGCGCCGGACCCGCTTTTTGACGGGGAGAGGAGTTAACATCATCGTGATGTTTTTGCCAATCAATTTCGGGTCGGCATCCGCCATCCCGACCTGCTTGAGATCGCTCCGGATGGTCTTCACCAGGTCCTGCCCGAGGTTTTGGTGCTGCATTTCCCGGCCCCGGAAAGCCATGACAACCTTCACCTTCATCCCCTTCCAGAGGAACTGCTCCGCATGCCTCATCTTGGTGGCGTAATCGTGGGGATCGATGTTCACGTGGAACTTCATCTCCTTCACCTTCGCCGCCAGGTTGTGCCGCTTCGCCTCCCGGTCGCGCTTGGCCAGCTCGTAGCGGAATTTCCCGAAATCGAGGATTTTGCAGACGGGCGGATTGCTGTTGCTGCTGACCTCCACCAGATCGAGACCCGCCTGCCGGGCCGCCGCCATCGCGTCAGTAATCCCGACTACGCCCAGTTTTTTGCCCGTGGCGTCCACGAGGAACACCTCGCGTGCACGGATACGGTGGTTGGCGCGATACTCCTGCATCAGGACCGGTGATGCGCCCGAACGAGGCGCGTGTTCAAAGGAAAAGGGGGAGGAACATCAGAACGACCGGATCGGTCAGGCAACAGGGCCCTCGTGGGCGTGGTCAGTCAAAATCATTAAGGGGAAATGATTCGGCTAAACCGCCCGGGGAATCAAGGGAAAAAAGGGACGTATTTGGATCGGTTCCGCTCGCCCCCGACCACCTGTACCCCATAGGATATAGGGCTAATGATGCCGGTGAGGACGCTGGTTTTGGCCTTGGGCTTGGGACTGGGGGCGGGGGCTGCTCCCCTCCTCGCCCAGGACGCCGCGGAGACCGCCAAGAAAATCCTCGAGGCCTACAACGGGGGCCGTTACGAGGAGTGCGCCAAGTTGGCGGGAGATTTCATTAAGGCCACCCCGCAGTCCCCCAACCTCCCCAGCGCCTACCTGCTCCAGGCCCGCTCCCTCTACAACCTCTCCAAGTGGTCGGAAGCCATCGCCGCCTACGGAAAGGTCGCCTCGACCGCCACGGAAAAGGACGTCAAAGAAGAAGCTGCCTACTTCATCGCCCAGTGCGCTGCCAGTCAGGCCGATAGCGCCCCGGAAAAATCCGCGGAGAGGAAAAAAGGGCTCGAGGAGGCCCTGCAAAAAATCGCCGCCTTCCTCAAGGACTTCCCGGAATCTTCATCCCGCGCGGAGGCCTTCCTGCTTCAATCCCGCCTCAACCTGCTCCTCGGCAGGTACGCCGAATCGAGCCAGGCCCTCGACGAGGCCCGCAAGGCCGACAAAGAGAAGGCCTTCACCGATGATATCGACTACATGCAGGCCTTTGCCGAGGCCCGCCGCGCGGACGAACTTCTAGCCGACTTCAAAAAAACCGAGGCGGAGGCCGCCCTCGCCCGGGCCGGCCAGATTTACAGCAAACTGGCCGCCTCGGGGAGTCCCGCCCTTGCCGCCGAAGCCACCCTGCAGCTGGCGGGGCTGGACTTGGCCGGTCGCCGGTACGACGAGGCGATCGTCCGGTTGCGCACCGTTCCCGGCAAAGACGAGCTGATCGCCAAGTTGGAGGCCAATCTCGCCCCGCTCCGCGCGGAGGTCGCCCGCGAAAGCACTCCCTCCCCCGAAAAATTAAAGAAAATCCAGCGGGAACAGAAAAAGATCGAGGAAGTTCGCTCCCGGCCCGACTTTTCCGCCCAGGCCCTGCTTCAGCTGGGCACCGCCTTCCTTCAAACCCGCCAGTACGATGAGGCCCGGCTGGTGTTTCGCCACGTCGCCCGTTTCGGCGGCAAAGATCTGGCCGGTCCGGCGGAGCAACAGGTGATCCTCACCTACGCCCTGCAGGGCCGCACTGGCGAAGCCGACAAAAAACTGGAGGAATACCGCCAGAAGTACCCCGACCAGAAAGGCATCGCGGGGCTGGTCGACTATCTGGTCGGCCGCGCTCTGCTGGAGGACGGCAAGACGGACGAGGCCATCCGCCGGCTGGAATCCGCCCAGGAAAAAGCCTCCGGGGAGCGGTTTGCGGATGAAATCCCGCGCTTCATCGCGAATGCCTATCAAAAGGCCGGCAAAGGCGCGGAGGCCCTGAAATACTACGAGAAGTTCCTCACCGAGGTGAAGAGCGGCAAGCGCAAGGTCTCGGACGATAGCTATGAAAGTACCCAGCTTCTCTACGCCAGCACCCTGATCACCGAGAAAAAGGTCCCCGAGGGCGTGGCCAAATTGAGAGAACTGATCGCCTCCGCCAAGACAGCCTCCATCAAGGAGGATGCGGAGTTGCGGCTGGGCTACGCCCTGCGGACCGCCCAGCAACCGGTCGAGGCTGCGGAGGCCTTTGCCAAGTTCGCCACGACCTACCCCGAGTCCCCGAATGTCGGCGCCGCCCTGCTGGCGCGCGGGGATGCTTTGGTGGAGGCCAAAAAAACCGACGAGGCGGTGGCCGCCTGGAAGGATGTCATGGCCAAGCGGAAGGATTCTGCCGTGGCGGTGGAAGCCTCGGAACGGATCTGGCGAACTTATCTCCGGGAAAAGAAAAACGACCTCATGCTCGCGGCCCAGGAGGAGCAGTTGAAAAACTTTCCGAAGGAGCCGCGTAATCTTGGTGTTTACCTGGCCCGTGGCCTTGCCTTCGCCGAGGCCCGGGACGAGGCCCAGGCCCTTGCCGCCTACCGGAAAGCTTTTGAGTTCTTCCGGGAACTCTACCCAAACCCTGCTTCCTCCCCTCCCCCGGCCCAGATTTCCGATCTCGCCTACTCCGCCCTGGACAGATCGGCCGACCTGGAAATCACCCGGGCCAAAAGCCTTGGCACGTACTCCGGTTTGCCCGACGACCAGAAGAAGAAATGGAAAGAGTCGCTGGATCAGGCCACGGAGAATTATTCCCAGGCCATCCTGGGTTACAGCCCAGCCAAGGTGGCGCCCACCCTCTCCAAGCTGGTCACCCTGGCCTTGTTCCGCTTTCAGGCGGGGGAAGCCCCGGTGGAGGACTGCCTCAAGCCTTTCCGTGATCTGGCCGCCAAAGCCAGCGACAACCCCGGGCTGGTCGCTCAAATCCTCTTTGCGCAGGCCAGCGTGCCCTTCGAGACCAACCAAGTCGCCTTGGCTTTGCGCCTGTATGAGGATGCCTACAAGAAATCCGTCGAAAACAAGGTGGCCCTGGATTGGCGGGACCTGGAACGCTTTGCCCGGGCTTTGCTCAACGCGGATAAAAACGAGGAGGCACGGCCGATCTACGAGCGGATTCAAAAAGAGTTTCCGGCGAGCGGACCCAAAGACCCCAAACTCCGCGCCCAGGCCTCGGCCGTCTTTGGACTGGGCCTGATCGATTTCAAGGCCGGCCGCAAAGAGGAGGCAGAAAAACAGTTCGCCAAGCTGGCGAAGGAATACCCCTGGTCGGAAAAACTGCAGGAAGCCAACTACCTTCGAGGCAAGGCCCTCGCCGAAGCGGGTAAGTTTGACGGCCCGAAGGAAGCGCCCGGGGCCTTTGATCTCTGGACCGAAGTGATTGAAAGCAACAAGGCGGACAACGAAACCAAGGCCCGGGCTATGTTGGCCTTCGGCAAGGGGCTGGAGGATGTCGCCGCCAAAAAAATCGCCACCAAGCAAATGGAACAGGGCGAGGGCAAACCTCCGCTGGATCCGCTCGACCTGGCGGTCAGCTACTATCAAAAGGTCGATCTCTACTACGACAGCCTGCCAGAATTCTCGGCGGAGGGGCTCCTGAGGGCGGCCAAAATCCGCCGAAGCCAGCAAAAGAGCGACGAGGCCCGCAAACTGGTCGGGGCCCTCTTAGAAAAATACGGCAACTCATCTTCCGCTGCCGAGGCCCGCGAGCTCCTCAACTCCCTCCCTCCCCCCTCCGCCCCCGCTTCTTAAATTCCCACTTCGCGGCGCAAACTTTCGTAAACGTAA
>CAZURF010000015.1:4031-24310 GCA_964623555.1 uncultured Akkermansia sp.
TCGTAAACGTAAACGAACACTCCGCCCGTGCCCGCCCGATCCTCCGACTTACTCGCCAACCGAACCCGCCAGATCATTTCCAAACTAAAAAAAGCCTACCCGGATGCCCATTGCGAGCTGGACCACACCAATCCCCTGCAGCTTCTGATTGCCACCATTTTGTCGGCTCAGTGCACGGATGCACGGGTCAACAAGGTCACTCCTGCCCTCTTTGCGCGCTGCCGCACCGCCCGGGATTTAGCTGAAATTCCAGCAACCGAGCTGGAAAGCCTAATTCGCACCACCGGCTTTTTTCGCTCCAAGGCCAAATCCATCCGAGGTTGTGCCGCCGCCCTGGTCATAGACCATGGCGGGGAAGTTCCGCAAACCATGGAACATCTCCATAAATTACCCGGGGTGGGCCGAAAAACTGCCAACGTGGTGCTCGGGAATGCCTTTAACCTTGCCGAAGGCATCGTGGTGGACACCCATGTGGGCCGGCTTTCCCGAAGGCTGGGACTGACCCGGCAGCATGACCCCGTGAAGGTCGAGCAGGCCCTGGTGAAAATCGTGCCCAAGGCGGACTGGACCCTTTTTTCCCATCTCCTGATCTGGCATGGACGCCGACGCTGCTCCGCCCGCAAACCCGACTGCGCCCACTGCGAAATCGCCTCCCTCTGTCCCAAGCGAGGGGTTAGACATTAATTTTTCGTCTTGGACTTCAGATAATCGGTAGGCCCCTTTTGATAATCCCCCCGCGCCAGCGGACATCCCTCCCGCTGCGGAGCAGGTGACTCGGCTAGGCAGGGGTAGGTTGGAGGGGGCCAAAAGGGGATGCCACTCCTATCAGAAGTGGCCTGTCCAACTTCCCGTCTTCCACCCCTGCCACCTACGGAATCGTCGCTTCCACCTTAAGAAATCCCCGGCCCGAAGTAGTCGGTATCGTCGCCTCATACCGCTGGTATCCGCTTGGGGCCCCGCCTTGGTTGGCCGACAACTGGGGCGTAACCGTGTTGGTGAAACCTCCGCTCAGACTGGTGGCAGATTTCACCGCGTAGGAAATTCCACCTGACTCTTTTTGCAGGAAAGTTATTTTCACTTCGCTTGGCCCTTGGCTCAAAGCCGCGGGCTCTCCGCCGGCCACGGATGGATTTAAACCAAACGCATATTCTTGGGCGTTGCTGAACCCATCCCCGTCCGGATCGGCATTCGGCCCGGCGTTGGATCCGCTGAGGCCATAAACACCTGCCCAACCGGTCAGCGGATTGGCGTTCACGGTCACACTCACCATGGTGGTCGCCGTGTTGTAATTCGCGGAATCCGTCGGGGTGAACCTGACTTCATAGCTCCCCGTTGATCCCGGCACTGTACTGGGCGAGCTCCAGGCAAAGATTCCCGGAACGGTCGCTGTTCCCCCGCTGAGGGTGGAACTGCCCAGAGATTGGCCCGCGGTGATGGCGGAGGCCGTCGGGACTGCGGTGATGGAAGGCGTGGCCTTGGTCACCTGCACCGTCCGGGACAGGGTTTCGCTACTATTGCCTGAAAAGTCGGTAACCACGTATTGCAAGGTGTAACTTCCTACGGAAGCCGTCTGGATGGGACGGAAGACTTGGATATAAGAAGTCAGGTTCCCATCCACCGCATCGGTGGCCGAGGCCCCCGGATCACTGAACGAGGTGCCATACGGGACCTGCACCGTGGAAGACCCGAGCAAGGTGATCAACGGGGGTGTTTGGTCGATCACATTCACAATTCTTGTGGCGGTGCCCACGTTACCCGCGACATCCGAGGCCGTGTAGGTGACGGTATAGGCCCCCACGGCGCTGGGGTTGACCGGGTTGTTGGTCAGAACCGTCCGGCTGCCGTTGACCGCATCTGTGGCGCTGGCCCCGGCATCGGTGTAGCTGCTGCCGTGTGCGATCGTGATCGGGCTGGTTCCCGCCACGGTGATGACCGGCCCGTCCTGATCCTTGGCCCGCAGAGCGTTGATAAAGTTGGTGTTGCCCGTGCTGTTCGGTGAGCCAAAAACCAGGTTGTTGGCGGTGCCGGCACCACTGCTGGAATAGAAGTCGGCCAAGGTGGCGTTGCTGTTGAAAGCGCCCACCATGGTTCGACTCCCGCCATTGAGGCCCTGCGTGTTGACCATCTTACTACCCTTAAAATTGTTGTATTGGGTTCCCGGGCTTCCCCCGGCCAGGGCGTGAATTCCTCCCGCCACCCCGTCCACCCCGGCATCGGCGGTCTTAATCATCACCATCTCCGTATTGCCGATGTCAAAACCACCCGCCGCCGTGGTGAAACAGGCGGAATTCCCCAGATTGACCCGCAGGACAAAGTCCGAAGGATCGAGATCCTCGGCCGAAGATGTCCCGGCAGAAAGAACAATGAGGGTGCCCGCCTTCACGCGCGACCAGAGGGAAATCGGGTTGAAAACGTATTTCCCACCCTGATCGCTGCCCATGTTGGAATTATAATCCTTGATCACCATCCCGCGCATGTCGACGGGGGGGCCCTCGACGTCATCCCCGGTGACCAGCAATTCAATCCGGTCCACCGTGGCATTGTGGTATTTATTGATCACCACGCTGAGCGGAAGATTGGTCTGCTCGGCCGCCGTCATCGTTCGAAGACGATAAGTGGCGGTCGCCACTCCCTGGGTGCTGCTGGCGAAAAGCTGGATCAAATTTGTGCGGGAAACGTTGGTGGAAGTCCCGGAAATGAGCCCGGTGCTGGCGTTCACGGTGAACCCGGCAGGCAGGTTGGAGGCGCTGAATGTGTAGGTGGTGTTGGTGCTGTTGGTGTTGGTGGCCAACAAAATCGTGTAGCTGAAGGAACTGTTGGTGTAGACCGCCCCGCTGAGCGTGGAAATGATCGCCGGCGGCGCAGCCGGGGAAGAAACCTGACCGCTCACGGAAAGGGTCTGGTTGCTGGCTCCGCCTCCCGCATGGAGCACGGCGCCGGAGACATTCCCGGTGCTAGCCAGAGAGGAGATCCTGATTTTCACCGGAACGTTGGAAAGGGCACCCCCGCTCGGCACCAAGGTGAGGTTGGTGGCAAAATTGGTTCCATCCTGGCTGAGTTCAAAGGACGAGGGAGGCGTCAATGTGATCGGACCCTTCAGATATACCCCCGAAACCTGGTAAGTCTGACTGGCGCCGGGGGTCCCGGCGGTGGCGGAGAATCCGGTCAACGTGGCCGTGGACAAGGTGAGGACCGGGGTTGCTGCCGTGACTGTTCCGCTGACCGTAAGACTGACTGACTGAGCACCCTCGCTTGTGTGGAGAATGGCCCCCTCCAACGGACCGGGAGAGGCCGAGGACGCCAACCTCACAAAAATCGGAAGATTGTGGATGGCCCCCGCGGACGGGCTGAGGGTCAGGCTGGTCGCATAGATGGACTCATCCAAACTGAGCTCGTAGCCGGTCGGCGCTGAGACAACAACGTTGTTGGTCAATCTGGATCCGGAGATTGTGTAACTTTGGCTCGCACCAATCGTCCCCGCCAAGGCGGAGAAACCGCTTAGACTGGAGGTGGAAAGTGACAACACGGGTGTGGCAGAAATCACCATCCCGGAAACCTCAACCCCTTGCTGGGCCGCATCCCCTCCGCTGTGAGTGATCGTACCGGCAGAGGGCCCAAGGGGTGCGGACGAGGAAAGTCTCACAAGGAGGGTCTGGATTCCCAGAGTTCCCGCTACGGGAACCAGAGTCCGGCTGGAGCTGTAGCTGGATCCATCCAGGCTGACCTCAAAGCCTGCCGGGGCCGAGACGGTGATGGATCCGGTTAGATTGGATCCTGAAACAGTGTAGGTCTGGGCCGCGGAAGCACTTCCAAGATTCGCGTTGAAAGCCAACAAGGAACTGGCGGAAAGAGTGATCCGGGGCTGCACCACGGTTCCGGTAAGGCCCAGATTTTGGGAAATCGCGTCTCCACCCACATGGGTGATGGATCCAGTCAGCGCCCCCTCGGAGGCTACTGAACCAACCCTCACATAAATCGTCTGCGAACTCAGGGTTCCCGCAGCGGGGATCAGAAGGAGGCTTCCAGAAAAGATCGTGTTGTCTGTGCTTAACTCAAAACCAAGCGGGGCCGTGACGGTGATTCCTCCCGTCAGCTCAGTGCCGCTGATCGTGTAACTCTGGGAGGCGGAAGCTACCCCCACCCGCGTGTTGAATCCTGAAAGGGAATTCCCCGAGATGGAAAGCTGCGGCTGGATGACTGTGCCCGCCACCGAGACATTCCGGGAAATCGCCCCTCCTCCGGTGTGTGCCACCGTTCCCGACTTCGCTCCCACTGGGGCGTTCGTGGCCAATCGGACAAAAAGCATTTTATTATCCAAACTCCCGGCCGAAGGAGGAAGGGACAGGGTGTTGGTGAAGTTTGCGTTGTCCTCGCTGATTTGAAAATCCGCGGGTGCCGAGACCGTAACGCTGCTGGTCAAATTGGCGCCAGAGACCGTATAGGATTGAACCGAGCCCTCTTTACCGAAAATGGAGGAAAGCCCAGCCACGGAATTCGTGGAGAGGGTGATCACCGGATCCAGAACGGTCAGAACGAGGTTCTGCGCATCGCTCCCCAAAGAGTTGGCGGCGGTGATACCCACGTTGAAAGTTCCCTCACTGGTCGCCGTTCCGCTGATCGTGGCCCCGGAGTTCGTCAGTCCACCCGGCAACCCGGTGAAGCTGAAACTCGTGGCCGCAGGACTTGCGGTGGCGGTGAAGCTGAAAGCACTCCGGAGGTAAGCGGTGGCGTTGGTGCTGCTGGTGATGGTGGGCGCGCCGGGATTTCTCAAAAGGGTCAGGGTCAGATTTTGGGTTCCCTCCCCCGCCGAGTTGATGGCCGACAGACCAACCGTATAGGTACCCGGAGTCACGGCTGGAGTCCCGGAAATCAGACCGTTGGTGGTGTTGACGGAGAGTCCGCTGGGCAAACCGGAGGCGTTATAAGAAAGCGTGTTATTGCTGGCAGTGAGGATTTGATAAGAGAAGGCGGCGTAATTGGTAGCCGTGGCCGCATTCGTACTGGTAATCACAGGGATAACGACAGGAACTTGGGCACTAATCGTTACGTTTAAATCATCGATTCTCCAGTTGGCTGTGCCGACAGTGGCGGAACCAGCGCCGTTATAGCCATAAATACGGAATGTGGTTGGAGTAGCGGATGAAAATGCAAGTCCGCTGATAGCCTGGAAAGCCCAAGTGCTGTTTGCACTCATGGTCCCGGTGGCGATATCCGACGCATAGCCGTTAGCAGAACTGCGCAGGGTAAAGGCCTGGGGTCCGGTACCAGTGCTTCGAGATCCAAAGGATATGGCCGTGAGGGCAAAGGTGACGTTGGCCGATGGAGTTAACGTAAATTCAAAATAAGCACTTCCGTTAGCCGCGGTGACCAGGGAGCCGATTCTGGCCGCCGCACCCGCGTTATTTCCACCGCTTGCTCCGACATATCCCGAGGAAGCTGAGGTGGTCGTCAGCATGGTGGTGGTGCCGTTGTTGTTTCCTTGAGAAACTGCACTGACTGTCACTCCCGCGGGCGCCCCGGAGGTCGGCGTGTCCGTGGTAAAGTTCCAATAGACATCCGCGGCTTGGCCTGGTGCGTAAGCCGTCACCGTACCGGATACGGGCAGATTCTGGCTTGTGGCTCCCCCGCCGGAATGGGTGATCTGGCCTGAAACCGTGCCGACCGGGGCCGAGCTGTGAATCCGCGCATAGAGGGTGGTCGCACCCAAGGTCGTGCCCGAGGGCGTCAAAGAAATGCTGGTCGTGACGAAAGTGCTGTTGTTGGTGCTGATTTCATAGCCCGAGGGTGGAGTCACCGTGACAGCACCCGACAAATTTACGCCGGAAACCGTGTAACTCTTGCTGGTGCTCGGGCTGCCTTGCAGCGCCGAAAATCCGCTCAGGCTGGCCGTGGATAGGGTAAGCGAAGGCTGATTCGAGACCACCGTGCCGGAGACAGAAAGGTTTTGGGTGGTGGCACCTCCCCCGCTGTGCGTCACCGTTCCGGATACCGATCCGAGAATTGCAGCCGATTGGATCCGAACATACAGCGTCCGGGAAATGCTGCCGGAGTTGGGAGAGATCGTTTGGGTTTCCGCAAAACTGGTGTTATCTAGGCTCACCTCAAAGTTTGCGGGAGCAGTGACCGTGATGGCTCCGGTCAGGTTGGATCCGTTGACCGTATAGCTTTGGCTGGTTCCGGCGGCTCCTTGGATGGAGGAGAGGGTGGTTAAGCTGACGGGAGAAACTCCAAGCGTCGGCTCTGTCCCGGTGGCCACCGTGAAATCGGCGGCACTGGTGTCCGTCCCGCCCGTTCCGGTGACTGTGATCGGTCCGGAACCGGCTCCGGCAGGCACCGTCACCGTGATCATGCTTCCTCCGGAAACACCAACAACTGGCGCCGCAACACCGTTGAACTCCACGGCCGGGGAAGCCCCGAAATTATAGCCGCTGAGGGTGACCGTGGTTCCGGCCGGGCCGGAGACGGGACTGAATCCCGTAATCACCGTGGGTTTGGTGGCCGGTTGTCCGTTCCCGGTGTCCACGATGTTTTTCAGGTAGGTCGCCACCGAGGGATCCACATTGGAGAAAAACCGGAAACCCGTAACCGCCTCAATTTCCTCCACGGAGGTGATGAAATTTTGCCATGTTTTTTGGGAAACGCCGCTGGCCGTGTTGGGGGTCAGCAAGGCAATCACCCGGCTATTGGTGGTGATTCTCGATGCGGCAGGGATGTTGGTCGGGGTTCCGGGGACCTCCACAACGATTTTCCAGACGGATCCCGGCACCGCCATTTGATTGAACAGACGGTTTCCCGTGAATTGAGCAGGCCCGGAAATGATGAGGATCTCGTCCCCATCGGTGGCGAGGCTGCGGGTGTAATTTTCAAAATTTCCCCAGAGGCCCTGATTGTTCTGGGCGGCTTGCGGGATGATGTTGCTCATCCGGAAAGTGAGTTGATTGTCGGTCACGGTGAGGGTTCGGTCGGCAGAAGGGCACATGTGGCCACGGTCCCAACTTTCCCCGAAACTGCTGCCGAAACTGGAGATGCCGACCCGATAATAACCCGCCGGCAAAGCCGCCTCCTCCGACCATGCATCCGTGCGACCAGTGGATCCGCTATCTGAGGAGGAGTAGCTCCAGCTTACCCAGTTGGCTTGGTGCGTGATGCCATTGTAGGACATGGCGTATTGGGACCGCACAATCAGGTAGTTGTTGGTCTTGCTGGAATCTGTGGTGGCGGCGGTCGGGTTGCCCAAGGCCATCTGATAATCCACGCCCAGCCTGGCCCAAGAGGTGGCAGAATTTACCAAAACTAAGGCCCCAAAAATAAAGATTGGAGACTTGGCGGGGACAAACCGCAAAAGCCCCATACGGAGGAGGAAACTCCGGATAGATTGCATCTACTTGAACTCTAGCACATTACGTCGAATTTGCTGAAAATTTTTAGGGGCTTAAGTGTTTATACTTCAACAGTTTACGATTTAGTCTCTGCCACCACATACGGGCTCGCCGAGGAACCCCATCAGAAAGTCTATAGCTTTTGGGACAAAGAAACCGCGTAATCCCGGTTCATCCGGGCAATCCAATCGGCCGAAATCTCCTTGGGACAGACCGCTTCACAAGCGTACTGGTTCGAACAGTTGCCAAAACCGGCCGCGTCCATCGCCTCGACCATCCGCAACACCCGCTGCTTCCGCTCGGGCTGTCCTTGCGGCAACAGCCCCAAGTGCGACACCTTCGCCGCCACAAACAACATCGCCGACCCATTCCGACACGCCGCCACGCAGGCCCCGCAGCCGATACAATGCGCCGCATCGAAAGCCTGCTCGGCCGTTTCCTTGCCAATCGGCATCGCGTTGGCATCCGGGGCCTGTCCGGTGTTCACCGAAATAAAACCACCCGCCTGGATGATCCGGTCAAAGGCCGAACGATCCGTCACCAGATCCTTCAGAACAGGAAACGCCCGCGCCCGCCACGGCTCCACCGTCAACGTCTGCCCGTCCTTGAAGGAACGCAGGTAAACCTGGCACGTGGTGGCGCCATCGTTTGGACCGTGTGGCTCGCCATTGATGGCCATCGCGCAGGAGCCGCAAATTCCCTCGCGGCAGTCGTGCTCAAAAGCGACCGGTTCCCTTCCCTCCCGCGTCAACCGGTCGTTCAACACATCCAACATTTCCAGAAAGGACATGTCGGGATTCAGGCCGTCCAGATCGTAAACTTCAAAATGTCCGGGGTGGTCCTTGGCCGGCTGGCGCCAGATCTTCAGGTGCAGCTTCATTTGTAGCTCCTCGAGGCTAGCTGAACCTCCTCATATCCCAGCGCCTCGGCATGCCGGACCTCCGCCTTGTTCTCCCCCTGGTACTCCCAGGCCGCCGCATGGGTGAACTGGTCGTCCTTCCGCGCACACTCCCCCTCCGCGGTCTGGTATTCCTCCCGGAAATGGCAGCCGCACGACTCCTCCCGCTCCAGCGCATCCCGGCACATCAGCTCGCCTAGCTCCAGAAAATCCGAAACCCTGCCCGCCTTCTCCAGCGATTGATTAAGATCCTCCCCGCGACCGGGCACGTGAAGATCCTGCCAGAACTCCTTGCGCAGCGCCCGGATCGCCTCGATCCCCTGTTCCAAGCCTTTCCGCGTCCGGCTCATCCCGCAGTGGTCCCAAAGAATTTTCCCCAGCTGCCGGTGAAACTCGCTCACCGGCCTCTTGCCCTTCACGCCCAAAAGTCTTTTGATCCGGTTCTGCGTGTCCTCGGTCGCCTGCCAAAACGCCTCCGTTTCAGAGGCTTTCTTCGGACCCGACGGTCTCTGCTGGGAAAGATAGTCCCCCAGGGTGTACGGAATCACAAAATAGCCGTCGGCCAACCCCTGCATCAGCGCGCTGGCCCCGAGCCGGTTGGCACCGTGATCGGAGAAGTTGGCCTCCCCCAGCACAAAAAGCCCGGGAACATTGCTCATCAGGTGATAATCCACCCAAAGTCCGCCCATCGTGTAGTGTACCGCCGGGAAAATCCGCATCGGTGCCTCGTAGGCATTTTCCCCGGTGATCTCATGATACATATTGAAAAGGTTGCCGTATCGCTCTTGCACCGTCTTTTGGCCCAGCCGGCCAATCGCCTCGGAGAAATCCAGATAGACGCCCAAGCCCGACCCGCCGACGCCCCGGCCCTCGTCGCAAACCCGCTTCGCCGCCCGGGAGGCAATATCGCGCGGTGCCAGGTTTCCATAACTCGGATAAAGCCGCTCCAGGAAATAGTCCCGCTCCCCTTCGGGAATCTGCGCCGCCGGTCGGCGGTCGCCTTGGTGCTTCGGCACCCAGACGCGGCCGTCGTTGCGCAACGACTCCGACATCAGCGTCAGCTTGGACTGATAATCCCCGGAGACCGGAATGCAGGTGGGATGAATCTGGGTGAAGCAGGGATTGGCAAACAACGCCCCGCGCCGATGCGCCCGCCAGATCGCCGTGGCGTTCGAGCCCCGCGCGTAGGTGGAGAGATAGTAGGCGTTGCCGTACCCCCCCGTGCAGAGCAGGACCGCATCGGCCGCATGCGCCTTGAGCTCCCCCGTGACCAGGTTGCGCGTGACAATGCCCTGCGCCCTTCCGTCCGCCACCACCAGGTCCAGCATCTCATGGCGCGGAAACATCTGGATCCGCCCCTGTCCGATCTGCCGGCTGAGCGCCGAATAGGCTCCCAGCAGTAGCTGCTGCCCGGTCGCACCCCGCGCATAGAAGGTGCGTGAAACCTGCGCGCCGCCAAAGGAACGATTGGCCAGAAGCCCGCCGTACTCCCGCGCAAACGGCACCCCCTGCGCCACACACTGGTCGATGATGTTTACGCTTACCTCCGCGAGACGATGAACGTTGGCCTCGCGGGAACGAAAATCCCCTCCCTTGATCGTGTCGTAAAACAGTCGTCGCACGCTGTCGCCATCGTTCTGGTAATTCTTGGCCGCATTGATGCCCCCCTGGGCCGCGATGGAATGCGCCCGGCGGGGACTGTCGTGGAAACAGAATGCCTTCACCCGGTAACCAAGCTCGGCCAGGGAGGCCGCCGCCGACGCCCCGGCCAGACCGGTCCCCACCACGATCACCTCGTATTTCCGCTTGTTGGCCGGACTCACCAGGCGCACCGAAGCCTTGAAATTCCTCCACTTGTCGGCCAGGGGGCCGGGCGGAACGCGGGCGTCGAGCTTCATGGTTTCCAGAATCCCAGCATCACCGCCACCGGGATGGAGCTGAAGCCCAGGAACAGAACCACCGCCAACGCCCACGAGGCGCTCTCGATCAGTCGGGACAGCTTCCGGTCCCGGATGCCCAAGGTTTGAAAGACGCTGGCCGCCCCGTGCCGGAGATGAAAAAAGAGCAGGCCCATGGCCAGAATGTAAAAACCGCTGATCAGCGGCTTGGAAAAGCCGACCACCACCATTCGGTGGACATCATGCATCGTCTTGCCGTCCACCACCGCCTGCATGTCCTGATAGGAGCGGTCCACCACCTGCGCGGTGAAATGGAGAAGATGAAAAACCACAAAACCGAGGATGACCGTGCCGCTGATCACCATCGTCACACTCGCCAGGGTCACCCCCAGGCGCGACTTGCGGCCCGTCACCGCATAGTTCACCGGTTTGGCCGCGCGGTTTTCGCGTGCCAACGAAAGGGCCGCCCAGATATGCAGGACCGCCGCCGTCAGCAGGGCCAACCGGAATCCCCAAAGCATGAGGGGATTGGCTTTCAGAAAATAGGCGTAGCGGTTGATGACGTCCGAGGTGGCGGCAAACATCTGAAGATTCCCGGCCATGTGCACGATCACAAAGCCGATGAGAAAAAGCCCGGTCAGGGCCACCACCCACTTCCGGCCAATGGAGGTCCGCAACAAGCCGATGAGCTCGAGATTCGCCGCCATGGTTTTAGGCAACTCCTTGCACCCAAGAGTCAAAGTGCTCCGAGCACCCTCCCAAGTCAAAATCCGATCTGGCCTATAAGCGAAAAATTCTCACAGCCCAAGGTGAGCTAATGCCTCCCCCAACCCCTGTTCCGGGCGCTGCACCAGAGCCCACCTCCATCCGGCCGCCTCGGCGCCGCCTTGGTCGCTGACCGGATCATCTCCGATGAGTGCACATTCGTGCTTCGCCCAGGCGCCGGCCTGCTCGGCTTTTCGGAAAATTGCCGGATTGGGCTTCTCGGCCCCGACCTCCTCCGAAATCAGGACTGGATCCAACAACTCGGCCCAAAAAAAACCGGCCAGTACCTGCCGCAGGCGGGGATCCCAGTTGGAGAGAATCCCCATGCGGATCCCCTGCTTTTTCAAACGCCCCAACACATCCTCGGTTTCCGGGAAAGAGCGCCAGGCCTCCGGACGGGCGAAGTGGAGGTAAACTTCCTCAAAATACTCCTCGAAGGGAAACCCGGGCGGAAGTCCCCCCGTCTCCACGCTCGCCCGCAGGATTTTTTTCCAGCCCTCCTTGCCCAGGGTTCCGTCGGATCCCGCCCCTTCTTCCGTTCTCCTTTTCCAGGCGGTCCGAAAACCCTGCTCCAACCTTTCCTCCGCAGCCTCCCATCCGTAGTGCCCCGCCAAACGCGCATAGGTCCGGCCCACCGGCTCGGCGGTGCGGAGCAGGGTCCCGCCGGCATCAAAAAAAACCGCCCGGATCACGCCACCTGGACCCCCCGGCCGCGCAACACTTCCCCGGCCAACACCAAAGAGCCCAGCACCAATGTGTGGCGGGGATTCTCCTTCTCCGCCTGCATGACCTCGGCCACGGAACCGAAAAACCGGTCAGGCGACCGCGGCCACGTCAGCGGGTCGGATCCCCTCGTCCCGGGCAACGCCACACCCCAAAGCTCCGTAGCCGTCTTTCGAATTTTCCGGAGCATGGCGGCCACCGCCTTGTCTTGCAGACATCCGAAGATCACCCGGTCGGGTCCCCCCTTCCCGGCGGCTTTCCAGGTGTGCAAAGCCGCTTCCACCCCCTGTTCATTGTGCGCCCCGTCCAAAACCAGGCGGGGATGGCTCCTCAAAACCATAAAACGGGCCGGCCACCTTGTCTGGACCAGTCCTTTCCGGATGATGAAATCCGGAAAAGAAAGATACCGCGCGGCCGCCACTGCTAGGGCGGCGTTTTGGTTTTGGTGCTTTCCGGCAAGTGAAAAGCCCGCGCGGGAAAGGGGCCGGACAATTTTCCAAGGACAACGCAACTGGCGGGCGCGACGGGCCAACACCTTTCTCGCCTCCGCCGGCCAAGGGGCGGAAAACACCGGCACGCCGCGCTTCAGGATTCCAGACTTCTCGCGACCAAGGTTGGCGTATCCGCGACCGAGGATCTCCTCGTGGTCCCGGCCCAGGGAAGTCAGTAGGCACAATTCGGGCTGCACCACATTGGTGGCGTCGAGCCTCCCCCCCAGCCCGGTCTCCCACACCACAAAATCCACGCCGGCCGAGCGGAAAATTCTCAGGGCCAGGGCGGTCGTGGCCTCAAAAAAGGTCGGCCGTTGGGACCGTGGCAGGTTTCGCACCGCCCGCAGCACGGGCACCAGCTCCCGGTCCAACACCCGGGGAGCGACCGGCTCGCCGCCCAGCCGAAACCGCTCCCGGAAACTGACCAGGTGGGGAGAGGTGTAGAGCCCCGGGAAAAATCCGGCCGCTCGCAGGATCGAATCGAGCGCCGCCGCGGTGGAGCCTTTGCCGTTGGTTCCGGCGATGTGAATGAAGTTGAGATCCCGCTCGGGATGTCCCAACCGGCCCAGCAACGCATGGATCCGCCCCAGTCCGGGTTGAATGCCGGCGGCACAGACCGCCTCGAGCCGGGCAACCGGATCCCGCCGCTTCAGAGGTAACGCAGCAGACGCGTGAGCGTCTCTTTCATTTCCGGACGTGGCACGATCAGGTCGATCAGCCCGCGCTCATGGAGAAATTCGGAAGTCTGGAAACCTTTGGGTAGTTCCTGCTGGGTGGTCTCCTTGATCACCCGCGCGCCGGCAAAACCGATCATGGCCCTGGGCTCGGCCAGGATCACGTCGCCCAGCGAAGCATAGCTGGCCATCACTCCCGCCATCGTCGGGTTGGTCAGGACCGAAACAAACGGCAAGCCCGCCGCCCCCAGCCGGGCCAGCGCCCCGCTGGTCTTGGCCATCTGCATCAGACTGAACATGCCCTCGTACATCCGGGCGCCTCCGGAGGCGGAAAAGACAATCACCGGGGCCTTTTTCTGCAGGCCGCGCTCAATCGTGCGCGTCACCTTCTCGCCCACCACCGCCCCCATGCTTCCCCCGAGAAAGGAGAATTCCATGGCCGCCAGGGAAACCTCCCGCCCGCCGATTTTACCCATGCCCGCGATGATCGCGTCTTTCAGCCCCGTCTTTTTGCGGTTGGCCTTGAGTTTGCTCGTGTAGCTGGCCACGCCCTTGAACTGCAGGACGTCGACGGCCTCCATGCCCGCGTCGTGCTCCTGAAATTTTCCGCCGTCGCAGATGGAGATCAGCCGTTCGCGGGCGCCCAGGGAAAAATGGTGGCTGCACTTCGGACAAACCTGCAGGGCCTTCTTGAGGACCTGGTTGTAGACCATTTCGTTGCAGCCCGGACATTTGGTCCAGAGGCCGCTCGGGACCCCGCGGGCCCGCGGTTTGGTCTCCTTGCGGGGCTCGTATTTTCTTCGTTCGAAGACTGGCATGGGTTTGGGTGGGTGGTTTATCTCCGGGCCACGGTCAGGGCGGCCACTTCCTCGGCTCCCGACCGGCGCAGGACCCGCGCACAGGCGTCCGCGGTGGCCCCGGTCGTGAACACGTCATCACAGATTAACAACCGCCTTCCCCGGGGGTCAAACCCCCCAGCCAGGGCCAGGGATCCCCGCAGATTCCGCAACCGTTCCGCCCGGCTGAGCCGGGCCTGGGGAACCGTGGCCTTGACCCGGCGCAACGCCTCCACCACCGGTAACCCCGCGCGTTGGCCGAGCCAGCGGGCAATCTCGGCACTCTGGTTGAATCCCCGCCGTCTTCGCCGATCGGGATGCAGCGGTACGGGAACCAAAGCATCCCAGCTCTCCCCAGCGTAATATTCCCGAAATCCGTCCTCCAGCCAGCGCCCCAACCAAGGGCGGAGATGGAACTGACGCCGGTATTTGAATGCCAGAATCGCCTCCCGCACCGAGCCCTGCTCACGGTAAGTCGCCCGCAACCGGCTCAGCGACCAGTCCCGTTCGCCACAGTTGGCGCAGACAAAGGATGCCTCCACCGGACGCGGATACGGCTCGGCACAACGCTCGCAAAAAGGCCGCTCGAGCCGCGGCCAAGGGCGGGGCGGCCGCCCGGCCGGAAAAATCAGCCCGATCGCCGCCTCAATCCAGACGCGCACGGGCCGGACGCCCCCACAAAGCAAACGCCACCAGCAGAAGAAGGACCAAGGGAATGGGGCCCGCCTCCAGGGAAGGCCCCCACCATCCGCCGGAGACTTGGGAAGACTCCTTCCAAAAGCCCTCGCTAATCCGGATCCCCGCGACCCAGCCGGCATGGAGGCCGATGGCCGCCCAAAGATTGCCCTGCTGCCAGACCAGCCGCGCCAGAATCAGCCCGGCGACAAAAAGACCCGCCAGCTTCCAGGGATCCGCGGGACCGGCCCACAGTTGCAGATTCATCCAACCGGCAAAGCCGGCCAAAATTCCGCCGGGAAGATCGGAGTTCGGCCGGATAAAATGGGCGGCGGCAAAGACCGCGGCGTTCACGCCGAGCAGGACCGCCGCGGGTTTCTCCCCGGCCGCTTTCCAGAAAGCCAGCCCAAGAACCCCCCGAAAGAAAAACTCCTCCAGCACCGCCACCAGGCAACCTGTGGCCAAGGCTCCGGCCCAAAGGTCCAGACCGGGAGCCCCCGCCCAAGTTCGCACCCCGAGGATACTTTGGATCCACGCCGCCACCGCCACCATCCCCACCCCCAGGATTCCCCAGCTGAGCAACCGGAGGCTTCCCACCTTGCCACTCCCCCCAAGGAAAAAACGTTTTGGGGCGTCCTTCCAAAACCAGAAAAGCAGCGGCACCAGGGCCAGGGCCACCCCCAGCTGCACCCGCCCGAAAATTCTCGGGGAGCTGAACATTCCCGGGAACGCCGCATCCACCGCAGCCCTCGCCCCGGGAAAAAGAACGGCCGTCAGCAGCACCCAAAGGCCAAAAAATCCGGCGACTCCCCTCCAACCCTTGCTCATGGCCCGATGCTGTCCCACTTGGCGAAGGCATCAAACCCCTTTCTACCCGGCCGGAGCCGTTTGCCCTCGGAGGGCCCAAGGCGGTAATGTTTCTTTTCATGCCCGAAGCCAAAGCCATTGCCCCGTTGGAATTTGAAAAGCCGCTCGCCGAGTTCGAGAAGCGGCTGGAGGAGCTGCGCAAACTCACCGGCAAACAGAAGATCGAGGCGGGGGAGGAAATTTCCTCCCTGGTGAAAAAACTCGAGGACGCCCGGCGGGAGATTTACGGCAAGCTCGGTCCCTGGCAGCGGGTCCAAATCGTCCGCCATCCCCAGCGTCCCTACCTCCTTGATTACCTTCGCCTCGGCGCGACCGAAGTGGTGGAGCTTGGCGGGGACCGCGCCTTCGGCGACGACCACGCCCTCATCGGCGGATTTGCCATGATCGGCAAACAGAAGGTGGTTTTCCTCGGTCACCAGAAAGGAAGGGACACCAAGGAAAACCTCATGCGCAACTTCGGTTGTGCACACCCGGAAGGTTACCGGAAGGCCCTCCGTTTGATGCGCCTGGCGGATCGTTTCGGCCTGCCCGTCGTCAGCTTCATTGACACCCCCGGCGCCTTTCCCGGTGTGCCCAGCGAGGAACGCCATATCGCCGAGGCGATCGCCGTGAACATCCGGGAAATGTTCAACTTCCGGGTCCCGATTGTGGCCGTGGTGATCGGAGAGGGTGGCAGCGGTGGCGCTCTCGGGATCGGCGTGGCCGACCGGGTCCTGATTTTGGAAAATGCCTACTACTCCGTCATCTCCCCCGAGGGCTGTGCCAGCATCCTGTGGAAAGACCGGGCCTTTGCCCCCCAAGCCGCCGAGGCGCTCCGGATTTCCGCCCAGGACTTGCTCGACCTCAAGCTGGTGGATGAGATCGTGCCCGAGCCTGAGGGCGGGGCGCACCGGGACTGGGACACAACGGTGAAGGCCTGCATGGAAAAAGTTTCCAAACATCTGCAAGAACTCATGCGCCTTTCGCCCGAAAAACTTCTCGCCGGCCGGCAGGAACGCTACCGCTCGATCGGATCGGTTCTGGAAAATTGATCGGCCAAAGGCCGTTTTAAAAAACGCCGCCGGGCGGCGAACTTAGGGTTTCGGACCCAGCAAACCGCCCAACGAGCCTGGCTTTTTCGGCTCTTCGGGGGAAGTGGAGGAACCGGCGGGAGCCGCGTGACCGTTTTGGTGACGGCGGGATGCCGCCTTCTCCGGATCAACTTCCATTTCGATGTGACCTTTCACGCTGGCGCCGTCGTTGATGACCACCCGCGGGGCCCGGATATCCCCAACCACATAACCTCCGTTGACGATTTCGACCTTCTCCTTGACCGCAATATTGCCAATCACCCCTCCGGCGATGTTCAGGTTGGAGGCGTCCAGATCCGCTTTCACCAGGCCGCTGTCACGGATCATGACGGAAGTCTCGATTTGCACCCGCCCCTCCACGGTACCCTCGATGATCAGGGGTTCGGTGCCTTGGATCTCACCTTTGATGGTGACGCTTTTTCCAATAACGGTCTGGGAGTTCTCGTGGGTCATGACTGGGTTCGAGGGTGTCTTAAGTTAAGGGGATATACTTGGGAAACCCGCGTTCAGCGTCAAGAAACCATCCGGACGTTTTTCACATTCCCGAAGCCTTGGGAATCAACTTCTTCGAAAAGTCACCCTCCAGGCATGGGCACCGTCCGGTCGGGAAAGATCCTCATATCGGCAGCGGATCGCCTCCTCCATTTCCCAACCCCGGCCAAAAGGAGACCGGATCTGCTCCAGGGTCAGTCGACGAGGGCCCGGTTCCCTCATCTCCAACTCGCTGAAAGACAGCAAATGAAGCCGGCCACCGGGGGAAAGCACCGTTTCCAGGCCCCGGACATAGGTTCGTTGATCCACATCGGAAAAAATATGGAACACCGCTGAATCCAGCACCGTCTCAACCTCGATACCGCTGTCGGGCAAACGCAAGGCATCTCCTTCCATAAATTCCGGCGGACGCTCCAAACTTGCCCGCGCGGCTTTTTCCCGCGCCCGGCGCAACGCCTCGGGAACAGGATCGATCCCTAACACCCGGTAGCCATGCCGGGCCAGCTCCAGCGCATTATCCCCCGCCCCGCACCCCACATCCAGGATCGGAGACTCCCACCTGCCCGCTTCGATCAGGCGGATCACCTCCGGTTGCGGTCGGTCAATCTGCCAGTTGGGGATCCCGGCGGCATAACGGTCGAAAAATTCCCCCCTGGGAACCGGGGTATTGAAATCACGCTCAGCCATGGGGGAATCTCTTTCTGTAGGGCTCCCCGCTTGCAGGACCACATTTTTATCGGCCTGGGTTGCCATAACCGTGGAGGTGCGTTGGCTGAAAACACCTCCATCCGCGAAACTTGGAGACGAAGGGATCCGGATTACGATGCTAGGAAGCCAACAGGCCGGAAAACTCGTCGGCGCTTAGCTCGAACAGCAACTCGTAAATCTCCGCCACTCCGTCCGAAACCCCCGCCGCCGCCGCTCCCACCATCTGCCGGATCACTGCAAACCCTTCCACCTCGCCGCTCGCATCCCGGAGGGGGATGAAATCGATCCGCAGCCGATTCGTGTTGCGGACAGATGCCCTTCCCTCCGCACTGCATCCGTTGCCTTGCGAAAGATTTCGGATGAGGTCCCGGACCTGACCTTGGGCCACATTCGCCCCTTTCCACAGGGCATGGACGGGAGCGCCGATGACTGTCCTTTGGAGACCGGTGGCCCAGCGGATCGTCAACTCCCGGTCGACGAGGGCCACGGTATGGCCGGATTTTCTGAGCGCCCCGACAATCATTTTTTGGATGGAATCCATAAATGGGCTTGGCGACCCAATAATTTGCTACTTGTAGTTTTAGTTACAATAATTTTTTATTGTCTTATTAACAATTTATTTTGTTCTACACCAACGCTTTATAAATTCGTATTTTTTTAAATCTTCCAGTGTCGTGGACCACGGCAAAAGAGGGCTGTTTTGGGGGCGCTGTTGTTTTAGTTTTGTCGAATGACCAAGAGCATCGCCGGGATTCTTCCATCACGTGCTCTTCTCGGTGTGGTCCACCTCGCCGCCCTGCCAGGCGCACCCCGCTATTCCGGAAAGCTGGATTTCATCCGGCAATCCATGCGGCGGGATCTTGTGGCACTGAAAAAGGGCGGGGCCCATGCGGTCATCCTGGAAAACTTTGGGGATACTCCCTTTGCCGCGGATTCCGCCGGACCGGCTGCGGTCGCCTGCCTCACTTCCCTGGCTTGCGAGGCGCGCGAACTCTTTCCCAGCCCGCTGGGTATCAACCTCCTCCGCAACGATGGCGTCGGCGCCATGGCCGTGGCGGCCGCCTCGGGGGCTGACTTTATCCGCGTCAATGTCCTGGTCGGAGCCCGCATGGCCGACCAGGGAATCCTGAACGGGATCGCCGAGAAACTTCTCCGCTTCCGCAAAAGAATCGGAGCCGACCGCATCCGGATCTTTGCCGATGTGGATGTGAAACATTCCGCCCCGATCGCCCCCGGCTACACCATCGAGGACGAAGCACGCGACGCTTGGGAACGCGGCGGGGCGGATGCCCTCATTCTCAGCGGGGCCGGCACCGGCCACGGCACGGATCCGGATCATCTTCGCCGGGCCCACACCGCCGCCCCCGGAGCCCCTCTCCTCATCGGCAGCGGCACCACCCTGACCAACCTTGCGGAATTCCTGCCCGAGGCCTCCGGCTTCATCGTCGGCACGGCGCTCAAACGGGCCGGGAAAGTTGATCCCGCGCGGGTTCGTGCCTTCGTCCGCGCCTTGGCCAAATCCACCCGCTAGGCCTCCTTGTTTTCCCCCGTCCACATCGTCGGCGGCCTGGCGTTGGCGAAAGTCGTTCCCGGAGGGGAGATCCCCGTCTTCACCGCCGCGGTTCTCAGCCACCTGGCTCTTGATGCCATTCCCCACGGGGACACCGGGATCGGCCACTGGGTTCACTCCTCCCCGGACCGAAAAACCAGGCTCTCGCGCCTGCTTCCGATGTCGATCGCCGATCAGGTGATCGCCTTAATCGTGTTTCTCATCCTCATCCGTTCCCCGGCCTTCGCACCGATTCCCCTGCCCTTGCTCCTCGCCGGCGCGATCGGCTCCATGTTCCCCGATTACGTCACCGGCTTTCGGGATCTCTGCAAAAAGGCACCGGCTGGGCTGGAAAAAATTCACCGCCTCCATGAACGCTGTCATTTTCGCGGCCATGATCCTTTCTCTATCGCCGGAGGCCTGATCCTTCAGGCTTTCCTCGTCCTCGCCGCCATCCTCCTCGCCTGGCGCTAGGTAGGGCGGCTTGTCCTCAAGCCGCCTCATTGGACTTTAAAAAATCATTTTTCCACGAGGCGGGCTACGGAGAGCCCGCCCTACCTAATCTAAATTCCGACAATTCGTCATCTTCATCATAATCTTAAGCTTTAACTATAAACCGGCGGGGGCGCAGCCCCTTTGGAACCGCGCCCCCGATCGGCTTCCCCGCGGGGGACGTACCCCGGGGGAAAATCTGGCGAATGGCTTAGTAGTCCATCCCTCCGCCGTGTCCGCCACCGGCCGGTGCCGGCGCTTTCTCCTTCTCCGGCAGCTCGGTCACCACGGCTTCCGTGGTGAGGAGCAATCCGGCGATGGAGCTGGCGTTCTGCAGCGCGGAACGGGTGACCTTGGTCGGATCGACGACGCCGGCCTTCAACAGGTCGACGTACTCACCGGTGGCCACATTGTAGCCCTCGGCCCCTTTCCGGCCCTTCACCTCCTGGACCACGATCGAGCCTTCCACCCCGGCGTTGTCCGCCAAAGTGCGCAAAGGCTGCTCGACGGCGCGACGGATGATTTCCGCCCCGATCGCCTGATCGCCTTTGAGTTTGAGGCCCTCGATCGCCTTCTGTCCGCGGATCAAAGCCACGCCCCCTCCGGGGACGATGCCTTCTTCCACCGCCGCACGGGTCGCATGCAGGGCGTCTTCCACGCGGGCCTTCTTCTCCTTCATCTCCGTCTCGGTCGCGGCGCCGACGTTAATGACGGCCACGCCGCCCGCCAGCTTCGCGAGACGCTCCTGGAGCTTCTCCTTGT
>CAZURF010000016.1:0-23499 GCA_964623555.1 uncultured Akkermansia sp.
TTTCAAAATCATCGCCGGGCTCATTCTTGGCGGGATCATTGCGGCACCCTTCGCCGCCAAACTCTGCCAGATTCTTCCCTCCAAGATCCTGATGCGGATTGTGGGAATTGTCCTGATCCTAATCAGCGCCCGCACCCTCCTGCTGGCGCTGGGTAAAATCTAAAGACCCGGCCTAAAGCTCGAGACTTTCCCCGGGCTTCAGCACGTCCACCTTGGCGCCGTGCTTTTCCGCCTCTTTTTTAAAGATCCCCGGATCCACCTCGATCATTTCGAAGGTGTTGTAGTGCATCGGAACCGCCTGCTTGGCCTTGAGCATCCGCACCGCCTCCGCGGCATCGGACGGCCCCATCGTGAAGTTGTCGCCGATCGGTAACAGGGCGAGGTCGATGCTGTTGCGGCGCCCCAAAAGCTCCATGTCCATGGTCAGGGCCGTGTCGCCGGCAAAATAGATCGTCTTGCCGTCGGCCCGGATCAGAAAACCGACTGGGGTGGCGACCGAAACCGTTTTGCCCGCCTCCTCCACCGAGGAGCTGTGGTGCGCCACTGTCAACTGCACCCGTCCGAAAGGAAAATCCCTAGCGCCCCCGCACCCCATGGGGTGAACCTTGGCCCCCTGCGCCCCGGCATGAAGGGCCAACTCGTAAGGCGCCACGATCGCCGCTCCGGTTCGTTTGGCAATGGCCACCGCATCGCCGTAGTGATCCCCGTGCCCGTGCGAGACCAGGATGAAGTCGGCCGAGACCTTGTCCGCCGTTGTCGCCGCCTGGGGATTCCCCGTCAAAAAGGGGTCGATCAGGATCTTGGCCTTGGAAGTCGTCAGCAAGAAACAGGAATGACCCAGATAATGGACGGCAATTCCCCGGCTCATTTCTTGCTCTTCGTTTCCTTCGCCTTTTTTTCCGCCTCCGCAGCCGTCACCTTGGTTTTTTTATCCGTCTCCTCCAAGGCCCTCCAGAGCTGATGCACGGAAGCCGGTACCTTTTTGACCCTCCCGGCCAGGATGTCCTCGGACTCAAGTTTTTCACCATAAAAGGCCTCGTTGGTGTCGTCCTCCACGCCAAAAGCCAGGCTGGAGGTGGAGACCCCGCCAAAGAGCCCTTCACTGAAGCTGTAGGAAGTCACAGGGGCGGACATACCCGCCATCCCCGCCGATAAGTTCCGACCCTCGGAACCCGCGGTCCCCTCCGCCTCCACCCCGCCGCGGTAATTCCCTTCCTTGGAAAACTGTTCCACCGCTTCGTCCGTATTCATCAGAATCACGTAATCGATATTGGACCCCCCGGCCTGGAGGCCGACCCCAAACCCTCCCGCCGAAATCGCCGAAGGAGGGGACCACTTGCCATTTTTCATTTTGACGGTCACGAGGCCGGTTCCACCCGAGCCGGAAAAAATAAATCCACCCTTAAAGATGTTAAGAATCGCCAGCCCCTTGGCTTTTTGAAAGGCTTCGGCCGGGGCGGTGTCGCTTTTTTCGTTGGCGTACTTCCCCAAAATCTCCACTGCCTTGTGGATCGCCGCATCCAAATCCCCGTCGTCCGCATGGAGCGAAACAGCCCCGGCCCAAGCGAACGCGAGTAAAACCCAGAGTCTCACGGGGAACTTATCGGCGAAACAGGCGGTCGGCGCAATCTTCGGTTCTGACCTTTTCCCTCCCAACCTCCCTCGGTAGGGTTTGCGAATGCGGATTCCGGTCGAACTGTCTTCCTGGAAGGACTTGCAAAATCATGCCGATGTCGTGCGGCGGGCCCACCTGCGCGAATGGTTTGCCAAAGATTCGAAACGCGCCGAGACCTTCTCCCTTCGCTGGAACGAAATCCTCGTCGATTTCTCAAAAAACTGGATCACGGCGGAAACCCTGACCCTTCTCCATCGGCTGCTCCGGGAGGCCAAGGTGGAGGAACTGCGCGACCGGATGTTCCGGGGCGAACGAATCAACTTCACGGAGAACCGCTCCGTCCTCCACATCGCCCTGCGCCGACCGGCCGACCAACCGCTCCAAGTGGATGGCCGGGATGTCATGCCGGAGGTGGAAAAGGTCCGCCAACAGATGCGGGCTTTTTCCGAAAAGGTTCGCTCAGGAGAATGGAGGGGTTACACCGGCCAACCGATTTCCCACATCGTCAATCTAGGGATCGGCGGCTCCGATCTGGGCCCCGTCATGGTCACCGAAGCCCTGAAACCCTACGCCCGCCGCGATCTCAAGCTCCACTTTGTCTCGAATATCGACTCCACACAACTAACCGAAGCCCTGCGCACCTGTCAGCCCGCCACCACCCTGTTTTTGGTCGCCTCCAAAACCTTCACCACGCAGGAAACCCTCACCAACGCCCACTCGGCGCGGAAATGGTTCCTGGAAGAGGCCCGCGAGGAGAAACACATCGCCAAGCATTTCGTCGCCCTCTCCACCAACGAGACCGAAGTCAAAAAATTCGGCATCGATCCCGCCAACATGTTTCCCTTTTGGGACTGGGTGGGCGGAAGGTACTCGCTCTGGTCGGCCATCGGCCTGAGCATCGCCCTGAGCATCGGCTACGATCGGTTCGCCGAGTTGCTGGCCGGGGCCCATGCCATGGACGAGCAT
The DNA here is from genome assembly GCA_964623555.1 of uncultured Akkermansia sp. Classification (GTDB taxonomy): domain Bacteria; phylum Verrucomicrobiota; class Verrucomicrobiia; order Methylacidiphilales; family Verrucolacustridaceae; genus Verrucolacustris. Next base: position 2,582 of record CAZURF010000016.1, read on the forward strand.
TTCCTCAAGACCCCCGCGGAACAAAACCTGCCGATGACCCTGGCCCTACTGGGGATCTGGTACAACAACTTCCACGGGGCCCAGACCCACGCCATCCTCCCCTACGACCAGTATCTCCACCGTTTCCCCGCCTACTTTCAACAGGGCGACATGGAGAGCAACGGAAAACGGGTGGACCGCGGGGGAAAACCGGTCTCCTGGGAAACCGGTCCGATTATCTGGGGAGAGCCCGGCACCAACGGACAGCACGCTTTTTATCAGCTGATCCACCAGGGCACGAAGCTGATCCCGTGCGACTTCCTCGCCTCCGTCGAGACCTTCAACCCCATGGGCAAACACCACGATATTCTCCTGGCCAACTTCTTTGCCCAGACCGAGGCCCTTATGAAGGGCAAAACTGAGGCGGAGGCCCGGGCGGAACTGCAAAAGGAGGGGTTGCAAGGCGAGGCCCTGGAAAAACTGGTTCCCCACAAGGTGTTCCCGGGCAACCGCCCCACCAATTCAATCCTTGTCCAAAAGTTCGACCCCAGAACCTTGGGCGCCCTGATTGCCCTGTATGAGCACAAGATTTTTGTCCAAGGCGCGATTTGGGATATCAACCCTTACGACCAGATGGGCGTGGAGCTGGGCAAGCAGCTGGCCAAAAAAATCGAGCCGGAACTGGAGAAACCCGGTCCGGTTGCCACGCACGACTCCTCGACCAATCTCCTGATCAACGATTACAAAATTCGCTCGCACCGTGGATAGTTCCGGACGGGCACTACCTCCCGCATTGAGCTGTTGGGGTGGGGCTGGCTGCTGTCGGGATGACGATTCTCCCGGCTTGGGAAAGGCCTAAATCACCTTCCCCCGGCTTGGGCGGAATCCGCCAGGCTGGTCAGGAATTCAAATTTCTGTGTGTGCCGCTCATGAAATTCAAACAAGGGAAAGACCTCCACCCGAAACCGGTATCGGATCTGCTGCGGCACGGCCAACATCGGCTCGAGCCGGCGACTCGTGGTTAAGTAATCTACCTCCTGGACCGTCACCAAGAAACCCGCCATCTCGATGGGACGGATCAGACGCCCCTCGAGCCGTAGCTTGGAATAATCACGCTTGGCCACCCAGCAACGACCGCGGGACTGCGAAAGGATGAGTTCCCTTGCCCCCGCGGTCCGAGCCTTATTTTTAGGGGAAAAGGCCAAGCGGTAACAGGGTTCCCCAGGAGAATCATCCTCCGCCTCCAGGCTCCAATGAAACCAGTCCAGGCGGTCGAGCACCGAGATGTCCTCCGGGGTTTTTGCCCGGTGCATCTGCGGAGAAATTCGTAGCGTTTCTTTTCCCCCGGGGACCGGTGCGGAGGATGCCGTCAAAGTCAGCGCCTTCTCATCGCGCCCCTCCACCCCCCCATTTTCATCAAGCTCTTCGCGGATCTCGACCAGTCGACACGAAGTTGCCCCGTATTTTTTCAGATTTTCCAAATCCTTCGTTCGGGCCTTTTCCGCAATCTGGATGGCCGTGAGGGATTCCCCAAGTCCCGCAAAAGGGATCGCCCAACCCAGCGCCAACGCCCAAAAGAACGGGGAGGAGATGCTTCTCAACGGCTCAAATTTGCGTGAGATAAAAATTCCTTACCAACGTAAATCAATTGCCAATAGCGCTTTGGGGATAAAGGCTTTAACCACCCACCGGATGCCAGGTCGTCTTAATTTCCACAGTATCAAGGATTCGGTAGGGGTCTTCATCCCCTTTGGACCTGTCTGATCGGGCATAAAAACGTTTCAGGTTCAGCGCGCAGGCCTCCCGCAGGGCTCCCAGTTCCTTGGCATCGCCCCCCTGCACCACCAAGGCGTTCACATCCATGTGCCCGGCCATCTGGGCCACCAACTCCGAACGTAGCCCGCAGAGAAGGTTCACCACCCCGCCCGGAAGATCGGAGGTTTCCAGCACCTCCCCCAACTCCATGGCGGCCACCGCGGCACGTCCCGTGGAGAGCGCGACCACCGCGTTGCCGCCGATGACGATGGGGGCGATTCCGGATACGAGATCCAGTAATGGCCGCTTCTCTCCGGCCACCAAAGCCACCACCCCCATGGGTTCGGTGACGGAAAAATTAAAGTGCGGAGAAGCCACGGGATTGACCGCGCCGAATAGCTGCAGATATTTGTCCGACCAACCGGCATAATAGACGAGCAGGTCGATCGCATCCCGGACTTCGCCGTGAGCCGCGGAAGGACTCAGTCCGATGGACTGCAGGACCTTCTCGAATCCTGCCGCCCTTCCTTCCAGCATCTCCGCCGCCCGATAGAAAATCTGTCCTTTGAGGTAGGCAGTGGTGCCCGCCCATCCCGGAGCCGCCTTGCGTGCAGCCACCACCGCGTTGCGGAAATCCTTCCGGGAAGCGCGGCAGACATGACCCAACCAGCGGCCCCCGGGTGCCTCAACGTCCAGGGCCCGCCCGGATTCGGAACGCACAAAGGCGCCCCCGATGAGCATCTTGTAGGTCTTGCGGATATCGAGCCGCCCGTTGCTCCCGTTCCGACTCATGACAACTCCACGTACGGTCTCAACCCGTGACGTCCCCCTTCCCGCCCGTACCCGCTTTCCTTGTAGCCCCCAAACGGTGAGGTCGGATCAAACTTGTTGAAGGTGTTGGCCCAGATGACCCCCGCCTTGATTCCACGAGTGACCTTGAAAATTTTCGCCCCTTTATCGGTCCAAACCCCGCCCGAAAGCCCATAGGGCGTGTTGTTCGCCTTCTCCAGTGCCTCGTTCAGGGTTCGGAAGGTCTGGATCGCCAGGACCGGACCAAAAATCTCCTCCTGCACAATCCGGTGGGACTGAGCGACCTTGGTGAAAAAGGAAGGACGGACCCAGAACCCTTTGCCCGGAAGCGCGCATCGGGTCTGGAAAAGCTCGGCCCCCTCCTCCACGCCGATGCGCAGGTACTCTTGAATCCGGTCGCACTGGGCCCGGGAGTTGATCGCTCCGATGTCGGTGTTTTTGTCGAGCGGATCCCCGACGATCAAGTTCTCCATCCGGGCCTTGAGCTTGGTGAGCACCTCCTCCTCCACGCTCTCCTGCACAAAAAGCCGGGATCCCGCGCAGCAAACATGCCCCTGATTGAAGTAAATTCCGTTAATGATCCCCTCCACGGCCTGGTCGATGGTGGCGTCCTCAAAAATGATGTGGGCGGCCTTCCCCCCCAGCTCGAGGGTCAACTTGGTGCCCCGGGCGGCCAAAGCCTTTTGAATGGCTTTGCCCACCTCGGTCGATCCGGTGAAAGCCACCTTATCCAAATCGGGGTGATTCACCAAAGCCGCCCCCGTGGGACCGGCACCCGTCACCAGGTTAAAGACCCCGTCTGGCAGTCCGGCTTCCTGGCAAATTTCGGCGAACAGCAGGGCGGTCAGCGGAGTCGTTTCCGCCGGCTTGAGGACCACGGTGTTCCCGCAGGCCAAGGCCGGGGCCACCTTCCAAGCCACCATCAGCAAAGGAAAGTTCCAAGGAATGATCTGACCAGCCACCCCCACCGGAGAAACTTTTCTACCCGGGAAGGCATAGGGCAGCTTGTCGGACCACCCGGCGTGATAAAAAAAGTGGGCCGCGGCCAGGGGAATATCGACGTCCCGGGACTCACGAATCGGCTTTCCCCCATCCATGGATTCAACCACGGCCAGTTCGCGGGCCCGCTCCTGGATCAACCGGGCGATCCGGTAGACGTATTTACCCCTCTCACGGCCGGACATTTTTCTCCAGACCTTTTCGTAGGCCTGGCGCGCCGCCTTGACCGCCCGATCCACGTCCTTTGCCCCGGCCTCGGCCACCTCCGCAATCACCTTCTCGGTGGCGGGGTTGATCGTCTGGAAATATTTGCCTGAGGCCGGCGGGACAAACTTGCCGCCGATAAAAAGCCCGTAGCGCCCCTTGAGGCGGATGTGGTCGGTGCTTTCGGGAGCCGGGGCATAACCCCAGTCGGATCCCTTGGAAATGGTGCCGGTGTCAGTCATTGGAGAAGTAATCCCCTCCTTGGTACACGCCAGTCCGCTCCTTTTCCAGTTGCATCAAAATATCATTGGGAAGCCGGCTGGCACCGATCCGGAACAGGTCGGGGGTCAACCAGTCGGAACCCAGAATTTCCCGCACCATGACCAGCAGATGCAGGGCCTGCTTGGAATTGGCGATGCCCCCCGCCGGCTTCATGCCGATTTTTTTACCGGTCTTGCGATGAAAGTCGTCAATGGCCTGCAGCATGACGAGCACCACCTCCGGGGTGGCCGCCGGCTGGATTTTGCCCGTGCTGGTCTTGATAAAATCCGCCCCCGCCTCCATGGCCAGATCGCTGGCCCACCGCACCCGGTCCAGGGTGCCGAGTTCGCCGGTTTCGAGAATCACCTTGAGATGGGCCCGGCCACACGCCTTTTTCACTTCCACAATCTCGTCCGCCACCCGACCGTAATCCCCCCGCAAAAAATCACCGCGTGAGATGACCATATCAATCTCATCCGCGCCCTCCCCCACGGCATAGCGGGTGTCCTCCAGCTTCACCTCAAGCGGATTCATGCCGCTGGGAAACGCCGTCGCCACGGCGGCAATTTTCACCGGGGTGCCCTTCAGGGCCTCGCGGGCGATCCGCACCATGGTGGGATAAACACAGACCGCGGCCACCAAAGGCAGATCCGGCCGGGCGGAATGAAGATGAAGCGCCTTGGCGCAAAGTTGACGGACCCGGCCCGGGGTGTCCGCACCCTCCAAAGTTGTCAGGTCGATCATGGACAGGGCCAGCTTGAGACCCTCGATCTTGGAGGATTTTTTGATGCTGCGGGTGGCCAACCGGGCGGCGCGCTCCTTGATTCCCACCTCATCCACCGGATGGGGTTGGAGGGAAACGAAATGGCGGGTGCCATTGGCTAATCCTGTGCTCATAGATCCCGCTGGGCGGGCCTGAAAATCATCCCTCCAAGGCCCCGGGAGGTCAAACTAGGCCAGGGTTCTTTAGGCGTTGGCCGTGTGGCCGTTGGCCGCACCGTTGCCGTTCACGTCGGCAAAAATGGCCTTGAGATCGTCCTTGGGAGTGCGCCCCAACCAGCGAGTCAGGGTTTCGTTACCCTGCTTCTTGCCCTCATAAGCCCGGAGAACCTTGTCGATGTAGAGGTGGACCTCCTCATACGGGACCTTGGGCTGGATGAGGACATTAAACCGGGCGTCGGCACCGGTTTTGCCGCCAAGAAACATGTCGAAGTACTCCTTTTTCACGCCGTCCACCGTTCGGGTGGCTCCGCGAAAACCGATGTCCGCCACCTGGTGCTGGCCGCAGGAACTCGGGCACCCGCTGAAATGGATGCGAACCTTGTCCTGGTAGTGGCGGCACGTCTTTTCCAGCTCACCGACCAGTCGGATCATCCGGTTCTTGGTCTCGGCCACAGCCAAGTTGCAAAACTCAATGCCCGTGCAGGACACACAGCCCTTGCGGAAATTGCTCGGCTCCACCACCAGCCCGGCGTCCTCAAGATCCTTTTTGAGGGCCGCGACATTTCTCTCCGGCACATACACGATGATCAGGTTTTGCTTGTTGGTGCCCCGGATGCCGGTCTTTCCCTTCTCGCCGTATTTTTCGGTGAGATCGGCGATCGTCCGCATCTGGTGCCCGCGGATGCGCCCCCCCGCCAGGCAAACCCCGACCCAGTAAAAACCCTTTTGGATCTGCTCCTTGACCCCCACATGGTCGCTTTCCGGGTCCTCGGGAAAGATAAACTCGGTGTGCCGCTCGAACTTCCGGTTAGCCGCCCGCTCAACCTCCGTGATGAACTTTTCTGCACCCCAATCCGCGACCAGGAACTTGAGCCGGGCCCGCGACCGCTTGTCGCGGTACCCGTGATCGCGGTAGACGACCGAGGTGTAATGGACGATCGGGAGAACATCTTCCGGCTTCAGGAAAACCGGCAGGGTCTGCGAAAGGTGCGGTGCCGCGGAGAGGCCGCCTCCCACCTTGATCCCATATCCCTTCTCCTTGCCCCGCTCGAGACCAAAAACCCCCACGCAGTTGATATCCGGCTGGGTGCACATGATCCGGCAGCCGGAGATGGAAATCTTGTACTTGCGGGGAAGGTTGGAGAATTCGTGGTTGTTGGTGAGGTGGGCATCCACCGCCCGCAACTCGGGCGTGGCGTCCAGAATGGCGTCGGGATCGATTCCGGCCACCGGGCAGCCCACCACGTTTCGGGCAATGTCCCCGCACGCGCCGCTGCAGGTGATGCCGACCGACTGCAACCGTCGGAAGATTTCCGGAAACTGTTCGATCCTCAGCCAGTGGAGCTGGATGGTTTGACGCGTCGTCACGTCGCCGAAGCCGTGGGCGAACTGATCGGTCAGGGCTGCAATCTCCCGGAGCTGGGCGGGGCTCAGCTGCCCCCCGGGAATCCGGGTTCGCAACATGAAGTAACCATCTTCCTTGGGCTTTTGCTGGTACACCCCGTACCACTTAAACCGCATGAAGTCGTCCGGCTCGATCGCCTGAACCCCTTCCTGGGCATATCGGGGCAGGTCCTTGATCACGTCGAGGCCATCCTTGGCGAGCTTGAGCTGCTCTTCCTTGGTGGGACCCGGGGTAAAGTTACGGGGGGTGGAAAGGATTGCGGACATGGATCACATCCTAACCGGATTTGGACGCTTCACAAGCGAACCGCATGTCATCAAACGATTTAGGGAACTCTCGCCCCGTTGATCTCGGTCCAATCTTTTTTTGAAAAAACCCCAAAGAGGTAACGCAACCCCGGACGGATATCCCGGGTGGAAATGGCAACGGCCCGTAACCTTCCTCCGCCCTCGTCCTGCAACCGGAGACTGATTCGGCTTCCGCGCGTGGTGGAGAGAAAAATCATCTCGTGGGCGAAATCCACGGGGCCCGGACTCTCTTTCAGGCCCAAGGCCTTCCACGCCTTGTCATACCCGGCAAGGTCCGAGATCACCCCTTCCGGAATCTCCCCGGCAGCCTTCTCCAAAGATTCACCCCGGATTTCCCGCAAGGGTTGCGGACCGGACTGGGGCGCCTCCTGAGCCATCCCCATCCATCCTTGAAAAAAAATCCCGAAAAAAAGGAGTTTCAGGCCGAGAGGCATCAGGAAACCGCCGTCGGGGCTGACTGGGCGACCCCACCCAGGGGAACTCCCTGGTCGCCGATTTTGGCCCAGCTAAGCCCGGCCAAGGCGGGAACCGCCGCCGACATCCCCTTCCAAATATCCTCGATCGAGTGGAGGGAATTTCCCCCCGTCATCGTTTCCCGCAGATCGCGCAGGATCATCCAGTCTTCCCGGGCCTGGCCTGGATGCGAAACGGCCCGGCTGAATCTCTGCAGCCGACCATGGACATTGACCATCGAGCCGCTCTTTTCAGCAAACCCGGCTCCCGGCAGCACGACATGAGCGGCCTGGGTGGTCGCATTCGGCAGGATCCCCGATGCGATCAGAATTTCCAGCTTCGCCAAAGCGACTTCCGGAATCCCGGCCTTCACCACGTCCTCGCCTCCCAACACGAGGAGAGCCTTGATTTTGCCGGCGCCGATGTCCCCTGCCCAGGTGGAGAGCTTCCGGCCGCCATGGGAAAGCCCCAACAGTTCCGCTCCGCGGGTGTTGGGATTGGCGTCCCCGCTGCGGAGAAATCGATCGGACTGGCCGGGACGATGGATCGTGTCGACGCGGGTCACCCCCATCTCCTCCAACAATCTTTTGAGCACAAAAAGCTCCTCGTTGGTCATCCGGGCTGAGGCCACCACGGCAACTTCATCCGGCTTCACCCGCTTCAGCCCCTCGGCGGCCCGCAACAGGGCATCACCCCAGGTGGCCGGGAACTGCTCGCCTGCCGCCCGCAGCAGAGGGTGCTGCAAACGGGCCGGGTCCTCCAGATAATGAAAATTGAGGCGCCCGTGGTCACACATCCAGTGGGAGTTGACGTTTTCGTTTTCCCGGGGCGTGAGGCGGTGAACCTTGCCTTCCCGTGACCCGATGGTGATGTTGCAGCCCGTCCCGCAGCTCGTGCAGATGCTCTTGGTTTCCTTGAGAAACCAGACCCGCATCTGGAAGCGAAAATCCTTGCTGGTGAGCGCCCCCACCGGGCAGATGTCCACCGTGTTCAGGGAGTAGTCGTTGTCGAAACTTTTGCCCGGGTAAGCCGTGAGCGTGCTTTGGCTTCCGCGGTTCACAAAGCCGAGGACGTTGTCCTGGGTCACTTCGCTGGAGAAGCGGACACAGCGGGAACAAAGAATGCAGCGCTCATCGTCGAGGACGATCCGCTCGCCCAAATCCACGTTCTTGGGTTTCTTGACCTTGTTCTCGCCAAAACGACTGCCGCCGGTTCCGTACTCCACCGAATACTCCTGCAGCTTGCACTCCCCCGCCTGGTCGCAGATCGGGCAGTCGAGCGGGTGGTTGATGAGGAGGAATTCCATCACGCCGTTGCGACAGTCCTTGACCAGGGCCGAATCGGTACGGATCCCCATGCCCGGGGTGATTCCGGTGGCGCAGCCAATCTGCGGCCGGGGCATCCAGGCGATCTCGGGTTTGCCGTCCTTGCCGAGCACGGGTTGCCGATCCGGCCCCATTTTGGGGGTCCCCATCTCAAACAGGCACATGCGGCAGTTGCCGACCACCGAAAGCTTGGGGTGATAACAGTAGTGGGGAATGAACTTGTTCAGCCGGTGGGCCACCTCCACCACGTTGAGCCCGCGGGGCATTTTCACCCACGCGCCGTCCACCTGCACGTCGATCAGGTCGTTCTCATCCTTGGCCACGTCGTGGTTCCAGGGGTTCATGGGATGTTTCACGGAAGCGCTCATCGGAACCTAGTGGACCAGGGAGATCGTGTCATTTTTCGCCGCCGTCCCGTTCCGACGGATCCGCATGTTGAACTCCTCCTTGAACTTGGCGAGGAAGCTCTGCACCGGCCATGCCGCCGCCTCGCCGAAAGCGCAGATGGTCCGGCCGGCAATCTTGTCCGCCACATCCTTCAAGAGGTCCGGATCCGTTTCCCGCCCGTGGCCCTCCGAGATTCTCGCGAGAATTTTTTTCATCCAGAGAACCCCTTCCCGGCAGGGGGTGCACTGTCCGCACGACTCGTGGGCGTAGAAACCGGCAATATTGGCCAGGCACTCGACCATGTCCCGCTTGTGGTCCATCACAATGATCCCGCCGGAACCGGCCATGCTTCCGACTGCCGCCAGGGAATCAAAGTCCAGGGGAATGTCTTCGAGCTTCATGGACACTTCGACCATCGAGCCGTCCGCCGCCTTCTGCTTGATCTTGTACACCTCCCCCGCCCGCAGCACTTTGGCCGAAGAACCGCCGGGAATGACCGCCTTCAGGCGGTTTCCGCCACGAATCCCGCCGCACACCTCGTGGATCAGTTCCCCCAGGGTCAAAGCGCCGCACTCAAACTCATAGTACCCCGGCTTCACGACATCCCCGCTCACGCACAGGATCCGGGTCCCGGTGTTGTTCGGCCGGCCAATTTTTGCGAAGGATTCCCCGCCCATCTCCACAATGTGCTTCACATTGCAGAGGGTCTCGACGTTGTTGACGATGGTCGGGCACATATAGAGCCCCAGCACCGCCGGGAAGTAGGGAGGCTTGATGCGCGGGTAGGCACGCTTTCCTTCCAGCGATTCGATCAGGCCGGTCTCTTCCCCGCAGATGTAGGCCCCGGCCCCGCGGTGGACGTGAATCTCCAGATCGTACCCGCTGTTGAGGATGTTTTTCCCCAGAAATCCCGCCGCCTTGGCCTCGGCGATGGCTTTTTCCAGAATTTTCCATCCCGTGGTGAATTCACACCGGATGTAGAGGTAAGCCAGCTTCACCCCGTTGGCGAAACAGCTCAGGATCATTCCCTCCAAAAGCTGATGCGGATCCTTGTGGATAATCTGCCGGTCCTTGAAGGTGCCGGGCTCGGACTCGTCCGCGTTGCAGATGAGGTAGATCGGCTTGGTAACCTTGGCCGGGTCGATGAAGCTCCATTTCATTCCGGTGGAAAAACCGGCCCCTCCCCGCCCGCGCAACTGGCTCTTTTTGACCTCCTCCCGGACGGCCCCCGCCCCCATCGCCAGGCCTTTCTTGAGGACCTCGTAGCCTCCGTGTTTCCGATAACAGGCGATGTCCGGGGTGTAACCGGCCACATCCACCTGCTTCAGGATCAAGCGCCTTTCTTTGGCCGCCATGGAAGCCTTACCGGCACGCCGCGACCAGTTCGGCCGCGCGCGCCTCATCCACCTTTTCGTGGAAATCGTCGTTGCAGAGGATTACCGGCGCCGTTCCGCAGGACGCCAGACACTCCGCATATTCGAGGGAAAACTTTCCGTCCTCGCTGACCAGGGCCCCATGGTGGGGATCCCCTTTCACGCCCAGAAGTTTCTCCAAGGCCGCAAAAGTTTTGCCGGCACCCCCGAGGGCGCAGGGCAAGGTCCGGCAAACCCGGAAATGAAAACGACCGTAAGGGCGTTGCCGGAACCACGGATAAAAAGTGACCAACTCCAGCACCTGGATTTCCTGTAGGTCCAATTTCTGGGCAATCCACTCCACACCCCGTGGGCCAATGTATCCGAACTGCTCCTGCCAGAGATGCAAAAGCGGAAGCACCGCGCTCCGCTTGGAGGCGGGATACTGTTTCACAATTTCCCCGGCCTGCTGGACCAGCCCGGAGGGAATCTCCCCTTTTTCCGGGCCGGCGCAGTTTTCGGTGCCGGCTTCCAGCGGCACGCTCATCGGTCGCATTCCCCCATGACAAAATCAATGCTCCCCAGGATCGCCGGCACGTCACTGACCGTATGCCCCGGAAGCAGGGTGTTGAGAATCCCGAGATTGCAGAAGGAAGGCGCCCGGATCTTCAGGCGGTGCGGCACCCCCCCGCCCCGGCTGTTCAGGTAGAACCCCAGTTCCCCCTTGGGGTTCTCCGCCCCAAAATAAACCTCCCCCGCAGGCGCATCCGGCCCCTGTGTCACGACGAGGAACTGGTGAATCAACTCCTCCATTTTGGTCAGAACCTTGTCCTTGGGCGGGAGCACATTTTTGGGGTCGTCCACCATCCAGGCACCGCCGGGCATTTTTGCAACGGCCTGCAGCAGGATCTTCACGCTTTGCCGCATCTCCTCCATCCGGACCGCAAAGCGGTCATAGCAGTCCCCGGTTTGCCCGACCGGAACCTCAAAGTCGTACGTCTCGTATCCGAGGTAGGGAAAGTATTTCCGCACATCGTAATCGTTGCCGGAGCCCCGGAGGTTGGGTCCGGTCAGACCGAAATCCAGGGCCCGTTCGGCGGAAATCACCCCGACGTCCTTGGTGCGGTCCACAAAAATCCGGTTCCGGTTCAGCATTTTGCCAAACTCATCCAGCCGCCCGACGAACTGCTCGCTAAACTCCTTCACCCCCTCCAGAAATCCCGGCGGCAGGTCGCGGGTTTGACCGCCCACCCGGGTGAAGCTCGTGGTGAAGCGCGCCCCGGTGAGGAGTTCGATGAGATTATAAATTTTTTCCCGCTCCGTGAAGGTGTAGAGAAACATGGTCATCGCCCCGACGTCCATCGCGAAGGCGCCCAAACCGAGAAGGTGGGCGGAAATCCGGGCCAACTCACAACAAATCACCCGGGTGACCTTGGCCCGGGGCGGCAACTCGTAGCCCATCAATTTCTCCACCGCGCAGGCGTAGGCCACGTTGTTGGCCAAAGGCGCCAGATAGTCGAGCCGGTCCGTGTACGGCACGAACTGGTTCCAAGTCATGTTTTCCGCGATTTTCTCGTCCCCCCGGTGGAGATAACCGACGTCCGTGTCGGACTTGGTGATCACCTCCCCGTCCAGCTCCAGAATCAGACGGAGGACGCCATGGGTGCTGGGATGGGAAGGGCCGATGTTAAGGACGAGCTTTTCCCCGACATCCAACTGGGGCGCCATCTCCGCCGTGCGGGCCAGCGTGTCGCCAAACTCCAGCGTGGTGGTCGCGGTACTCACAGACTTCTCTCCTCCGCGGGACGCGCCCGTGGCTCCCGTTCATGGGAGAAGGGGGCGGGGCTGGTCACAAAGGGCCCCCCTTCCAGCGGGGCCTTGGCCGTGAAGGCGATGTCAGGCATCTCCGTAGCCAACCCCTCGAGAGGAAAATCCTTTCGCAGCGGATGGTGCGGGTAACCGTCCCACATGAGGATACGCCGCAGGTCGGGATGGCCGGAGAATTTCACCCCCACCATGTCCCAGGCTTCGCGCTCATGCCAATCCGCTCCGCTCCAGATGGAACAAACCGACGGGACCGGTTCCCCCTCCCGGGTCCGGGTTTTCACCCGCAAATGTCGGCGCCCGGCCAGATCACAAAGCTCGTAGACCACCTCAAAGCGCGGATCCTCCCCGTGGTTGTCCACGGCAGTGATGTCCACCAGGTACGACATCCCCTCTTTTTTCAAGGCGCCCATCAGCTCCACCAAGCGATCCTTGGGAACTTCCCAGGTGGTCTCGCCACGGAACTCGGGAAGAATTTTGACGGCAGAGATCAAGTCCGCCGCGGCCTCGTCCGCAACCTCGCTCATGCCGCCTGTTTTTGGCCCAGAATCACGCCGCGGCTTTGGGCGATCTTGTCCTGTAACTTCATGAGCGCTTCCAACACCGCTTCCGGCCGGGGAGGACACCCCGAAACATAAACATCCACCGGGATCAGGTGATCAATCCCCTGCAGCACGGCATAGCTGCGATACATGCCTCCGGTGCTGGCACAGGCGCCCATCGCAATGCACCACTTGGGTTCGGCCATCTGGTCCCAGATGCGCTTGGTGGCGAGGGCCATCTTGTAGGTGACCGTGCCGGCCACGATCATCAAGTCCGACTGCCGCGGGGAAAACCGCATCACCTCCGCGCCGAAACGGGCGATGTCGAAGCGGGAGGAGGCCGAGGCCATCAGCTCAATCGCGCAGCAGGCCAGGCCCATGGGCATCGGCCAAAGGGAGTTTTTGCGCATCCAATTGACGGCAGCGTCCAAAGTGGTCAGGACGATGTTGCCCTCCACCTTGGAGTTGTAACCCATTGCTCCCGTGACAGTCCCAGCCATGGGACGAGGCTAGTCGGAGTTCAGACGAGGGCAAGGCCACGGGTAGAGAATCAGTTCCGCTTGACCGGTCCATTAACCCCCTGCATCCAAGCACGATGCCTTTTGCCATCATGGATTTGGGAGCGGCTCCCCCGCTTTGGATCCTGGCTCCTTTTGTTTGTCTCCTGGGAGCCATTGCGGTTGGCCCCCTGCTGACTCCCAAGCTTTGGCACCAGCGTTATCATATTTTCAGCGTCTGCATGGCGGCCATCGTCGTCACGTACTACCTGATCGGCCGCCGCCAGGCGGATCCGCTGATTCATTCCCTCCAGGAGTACGTCAGCTTTATGGCGCTGATCGGGTCGCTGTTTGTGGTCACGGGGGGCATCCATCTCGGGGTGGCAGGCGAGGCCACTCCCGCCCGCAACGTCGCCTTCCTCGCCCTCGGCGGGCTCCTCGCCAATGTGCTGGGAACCACCGGGGCCGCCATGCTGCTGATCCGTCCCTGGATCCGGATGAACAAGTACCGGATCACCGGGTTCCATATTGTTTTCTTTATTTTCATCATCGCCAACGTGGGCGGTTGTCTCACGCCCGTGGGCGATCCTCCGCTTTTTCTTGGTTATCTGAGGGGCGTGCCGTTTTTCTGGACCCTGACCCATCTTTGGCCGGACTGGCTGCTGGTGATCGGCCTCCTTTTGGTCGTTTTTTACGTGTTCGACACGATCAACTTCCGCCGGGCACCCCAACCGGTTCGGGAAAAAGAGACGGCCCGGGAAACCTTCCGCCTGGACGGCTTGAAAAATGCATGGTTTGTCCTCGTCATCCTGGGGGCGGTTCTCCTCCGTGGTTGGGGCGCTCCCTGGGGTGTGCCGGAAGCGATCATGGGGGCGGCGGCCTGGTTGTCCCTTCGCTTCACCGATCCGGCCATCCGTGAGCGCAACGACTTCAACTTCGAACCTCTCCGGGAGGTGGGTTGGCTCTTTTTGGGGATTTTTGCCACCCTGGTTCCGGTCATCCACACTCTCACCGTGCACGCCGGCAGGTTCGGTCACCCCAGCGACCTCCAGTTTTACTTCATGACCGGCAGCCTCTCCGCTTTTCTGGATAACGCGCCCACCTACCTCACCTTTCTTACCCTGGCCCTGACGCTGCATGACCCTCCGCTGCATCTCCTCGAACCGAAGGACGTGGCGCTCTTTAGCGCCCAGGATCCCCATACCTTGGCGGCTATTTCCCTTGGTGCCGTGTTTTTCGGGGCTGCCACCTATATCGGCAACGGACCTAACCTACTTGTGAAGTCCATCGCGGATGCGGCCAAAATCCATATGCCTTCTTTCTTCGGCTACATTTTCCGTTACTCCCTGCCGATCCTGGTTCCCATCCTGGCTCTGTGCGGCTGGCTGTTCATCCGCTGATTTCTCCCCTTTCCCGCCCATCGGTTTCCGTTTTGAATCTGTGGCTCTCATGAGTTTCCCGCGAGCCGCCGGCATTCTCCTTCATCCGACGTCCCTCCCCGGCCGTTACGGCATCGGTGAAATTGGTCCGGAGGCCCACCGCTGGCTGGCCCACCTTCACGGGATGTCCCAGCGACTTTGGCAGGTGCTCCCCCTTGGACCCACGGGATATGCCGACTCCCCTTATCAGACCCTTTCCACCTTTGCCGGCAACCCGATGCTGATCTCCTTTGAGGCCCTGCGGGAGGAGGGCCTGCTCCTTGAGGCGGACTTGAAAAACTTCCCCTCCTTCCCGACCGACCGAGTGGATTACGGTCCGGTCATCGCCGCCCGCACCCCCATTCTGGAAAAGGCGGCCCGTTCGTTCGCCCGGCGCGCCTCGGCCCAGCTCAAGTCCGGACTCGCCAAATTTGAGGAGGAAAATCATTTCTGGCTGGAGGACTACGCCCTCTTTACCACGCTCAAGAAACACCACGGAAATGGACCTTGGGTAAAGTGGCCCGCTCCCCTCGTCCGCCGTGAGGCCCAAGCCCTTCAGGCCGCCCGCAAGGAGCACGCCGCGGGAATCCGCCAGGCCAAAATCCTCCAGTTTCTCTTCTTCCACCAGTGGGACGCGCTGCGACGGGAAGCCAAAGGCCGCGGGGTCTCCATCATCGGGGATGTCCCCATCTTTGTGGCCCACGATAGTGCCGATGTCTGGTGCCGGCCGGACCTGTTTTTTCTCCAGCCAGACGGGCAGCCCACCGTGGTGGCCGGCGTCCCGCCGGATTACTTCAGCGTGACCGGTCAGCGCTGGGGAAACCCCCTGTACCGCCTGGAAGCGCATGAAAAGGAGGGATACGCCTGGTGGACCTCCCGCCTGAAAGCCGCCTTTGCCCTTTACGACATTGTGAGGATCGATCATTTCCGCGGCTTTGCCGCCTACTGGGAAATACCCGCCACCGAAGCCACCGCCGTGAAGGGCCATTGGGTCCCCGGACCGGGAAGGAAACTTTTTGAAGCCGCCAAGCAGGCGCTGGGCCCCATGCCGATCATCGCGGAGGATCTGGGCGTGATCACGCCGGACGTGGAGCAATTGCGGGACGGCCTGGGTTACCCGGGGATGCGGATCCTTCAGTTTGCCTTCGGGGATGACCCCAAGGCCGCCGAGTTTCGGCCCGACAGCTACCCGAAGGACTGCGTTGTTTACACCGGCACCCACGACAATGACACCACCGTGGGCTGGTATCGGAGCGAACCCGGCAAGGACTCCACCCGCACGGCCGAACAGATCGAGCGAGAGCGACACACCATCCGGACTTATCTCCACTGCGACGGATCCCAAATCCACTGGGACCTGATCGCCCTCGCCCTTCGCTCCAACGCCAACACCGCCCTTTATCCGATGCAGGACATCCTCGGCATGGACTCCTCCGCCCGCATGAATGTGCCCGGACGGGAGGGCGGCAACTGGGCCTGGAGATTCCGCTGGGAACAGCTGACCCCGGAGATCGAGCAGCGACTGGGACGGTTGACCCGCGAGGCGCACCGCGCCTGACGGTTACTTGATCCAGCTCGGGTCGTGGACTACGAACTGGAGTCTGCCTTTAAAGATCCCTAGCTCCCCGAGAAACTTCATCTTTTTTCCCTTGGGCTCCTTCCTCAATACATCCTTAAGATCTTTGTCGAAGGAGTGCAGCGAGTAGTTTTTTCCGTCCAGCTCCACTTCCAAGGGACGAATTTTGGAAAAGGTCGCCTCCACCACGAAAATTTCCCCCATCGCCTTGGCCAACTCCTCAGGAGAGGCATCTTTGAGCACGGAGGCGTTCCTTAGCTTGCTGCGGTCGATCCGGTCATAGCCAACCTTTAGCGCCTCCTGAGGAGGAACCGCACTCCAACTCCGGGAGGCGAAAGAGGGAGGCGCGCCGTTCGCCACTTGAAACTGGGCCAGCACCGGAAAATGGTCGCTGGCCCCCCAGCCGGGTCCGTAGTTGGTCCACCGCCACGGCAACTCCAAGGGACCCTGGGTGTTGAGACCGGAAACGCGCAGCTGCTTGACAGTTCCGGGGATGAAATCCACCCCCTTGCCGTCTCCCATGCCGCGACTCACCAACAACTGCATCAACGTCCCCCACTCGCCGCTGTATTCGTCGCTGAAACGTTTCTCCGGGGCCACCTCAAACCAGAGGTTGTAAAGATCCGGCCCGTCGGACTTCGTGAAAATGGCCGGATCTCCCTGGGAACCCAAAACGTCCTGGAGGCCCGTCTTGGGCATAAAAGGAAACCGTTGTCCCTGATTATACTGGGTGTTGAAATCACCCCCGAGAATCACGTCCGCCGCCGGATTTTCCTGGAAAACCTGGTTGAGCCGGTCGCGCAGAACCTTGGCGTTGCCGAGACGCACATTTTCCATCGCCGGATTGCCCGCGCCGCTCTTCCAATGGTTGCCAAATACCAACACCGGATGCCCCCTGACATCGAGACGAGTCTCCAAAATGCCCCGCGCCTGGTTGGTCGGATGGGTTTTCTTTTCCGTCACCGGAAAGCGCGTCAATAGCCCAACCTTGATGGCCTCACCATGCTCTCCGGCATCGGGAGAGACTTCTCCCACCACGATGGAGTAGTCCTTGAGCCCTTCGTCCTCGAGGGCTTTTTGCAGCCACGCCTCCACCGGAATTCCCCTGAGCTCGTCGGTCAGTTCCGTGGTCAGCATTTTTTCATAGGTAGTCGCCTCATATTTTTTCAGGAACTCTTTCATATCGCGGACGGTGCTTTCCGGGGTGTGATCGACTTCCAGCTCATTCAGGATCACCACGTCCGGCCCTTTTCCTGCCTCGACCGACTTCAAAACCTGGCAGATCGTTTTTAATTTTCGAAGCAGCTTTCCCGGACTGTAGCTGTTGGGATCATCAGGAATCTCCGCGTAGTCGTCGTAGGGGGCAACCCGGTCCACGTCCATGAGGTTTTCCACATTGTAAGCCATCACCCAAAATGATTGAGGAGCCACCGGGGTTGTTAAATTGGTGTCCTCGCCCCAACCGATCGCAAGCAGCACCTGCGCCAAAACTACCCACCCCGACAAAAATCCTCGAAACATCTGACCAGTTCTATCCAAAGATTCCGTTTTCACGACATATTTCCCCCACCTTGACGACCACAGGCCACTCCTTAAACTAGCTCTAGGTGATCCAATTCCGATATGTAACCACCTTTCTCGTAGGGGTTTATGTTTTTTCTGCCGGTTTCTCGATTGGATTTAGCCAGTCCGACTCCGGCATTGATCTCCGTCCGAAAAAAGCCTGGTGGGGCCGCTGGGGCTACATCAACACCGCCGGCAAATTTGTTCTGGAGCCACAATACGACGAGGCACTGCCCTTCTCCGACTTTCTGGCCCCTGTCAAAATCGACGGAAAGTGGGGATATATCAACGGGGAGGGCAAATTCATCATCGAGCCCAAGTATGAGGATGCCTACCTCTTCAGCGATCAGGCCGCCGCCGTGAAGGATGGGGGGAAATGGGGTTTCATCAACCGGTCGGGCAAATTTCTTGTGGAACCAAAATACGAGGATGCGGCGGTTTTCCGGCAAGGCCTCGCCGCCGTGAAATGGGAGGGGCGGTGGGGTTTCATCACCAAGACCGGCGAAATGGCGATTCCACCGCGTTTCGAGCAGGTTTACTTTTTCCAGGAAGACCGGTGTGGGGCTTGGGCCGACGGCAAGTGGGGATACATCGACCGCAAGGGGGAGTTTGTGATTCCCCCGAAGTACGACGAGGTGTTTGCCTTTTCCGAGGGCTTGGCGGCGGTCAACCTCGGCGGCAAACGGGAGGGAAACGATTTTCAGGGTGGAGAATGGCGTTTTGTGAACCCCGAGGGGAAAGAGGTGATTCCCGAGGTCTTTGTCTCCCATACCGCACCCGCCAGCACCTCCACCTCCCGCGTGGGTACGGAGGGCCGGCAGGACACCACCGCCAAGATCCTGGCGGTGGAAAACGGTTTTCAGGGCGGCAAGGCGCGCATCCTGCTCGGTCCACATCTGATGGATGGGGAGTCCCGCAGTTCCACCTGGGGTTATATTGATGCCAAGGGAAATTGGCTGGCCCAGGGGGCGGTGACGATCCCCCTGAACTTCTCCACCTACACTCCGGGGGAGGGATTCACCTTTGAATCAGATCTCGTGGGCAACAAAGGATCCCCTGCTGACGTCCTCCAGTCCGCCCGGACGGCGGAAAGCATTGGGAAGGCTTACGAGCAGGTCGAGGCCATCGAAAGGGACGCAGATTCACAGTTTGCCGCCGCCGACCGGGCCGAGGAACTGGGAGACAAAGAGGCCGCCGCCGCCGCCCGGCAGCTTGGCAAGGAGCGGCGCGAGGAGGCCCTGCGGCTCCGCAAGGAAACGGAGAAGCGCGGCGGGGACTCCAACGCCAATTCCCTCAAATACTTCGAGCAGGCCCTGAAAATTTACCAGGACTTCGCCAAGGAGAATCCGGACAATTTCCGAAAAACCGAGGCCCAGTACAAAACCGGGGAAATGCTGGAGCATCTCGCCCGCTACTGGGACGCCTACGAGGCCTATAAAAAACTCGTCGAGGAATCCGCCGCCAACCAGTACTGGGATCTCGCCATCGAGCGGATGTTCGCCATCGGCAACGTTTTTCTCGCGGGCCAGCCCCAGATGCTCTGGAAAATTCCCATGCCGGCGGACATGAACAAGGTGGTCAAAATCTACGAAACCATTATTCGGGCCGCCCCCTTCGGATCCTACGCTCCCCTCGCCACTTTTTCCTGCGGCCTGGCCCGCGAGCGGCAGAAAAAGTGGCCGGATGCGGTGAATTTCTACGAGGAGGTCCTCGATAAATATCCGAAAAATGACCTGATCGATGACGCCCAGTACCAGATCGGCTACGTCTGGATGAAAGCCGCACGGGAGCCGCAGTACGACCAAACCGCGGCCCAAAAAGGGATCGAGGCCTTTCAGGACTACCTGGCCCGCTTCAAACGGAGCGACAAGACCGAACAGGCTGCCGAGAACGTGGAGATGCTCCGCCAACGGCTGAGCGGAGGCTCTCTCTCCGTGGCGCGCTTTTACGACAAGGCCGGGAACTATCCCGCCGCCCTCGTCTATTACAACGAGGTCCTCAGCCAGAGCCCCGACTCACCCCAGGGGCAGGAGGCCCGCCAACGGAAGCGGGTGCTCGAGGATCTTTTGTCCGAGGCCAAGCAGCAGTCGACACCCCCGGACCGCTCCAAGATCAGTTTGCGACATCAGGCGGAACCCCGTAATGTGCCGCCTCAATGAAAAGCCTTCTCTGGCTCCCCCTGCTGGCCCTGCTCGCTTCCTGCGCCAGCTACAAGATGGGCAGCACCCCCAAGGGCGAAGGCCTTAAGGATGTGCGCGTCCTCTACGTGCCCACGGCGGTGAACGAGACGGACGAGACGGCGGTCCCCGGCCCCGTGACCAACGCCATCCTGCAGGAAATCGATCGGGACGGAACCTACCGGCACGCCCGCAAGGACGAAGCAGACGCCATCCTTGAGGTGACGGTGAAGAAAATTGTGCGCTCCCCCATCCAACAGTCAGTCGAGCAGTACCTGACGACCCTGCAATACCAGCTGACCATCACTCTCGAGTACCGCGTCTACAGCATGAAGGACAAAAAAGAGGTCATCGCCAAAACCACCACCAGCGGTTACACGACTTTCTTCGTGCAGGGCGACCAGACGGAGTCCCAGCGGCAGGCTCTACCCTTGGCCGCCCAGAATGCAGCCCAGAATTTGGTTTCCTCTCTTGCCGGTCGGGGTTGGTAAAAACCGAAACTTTTAGCGAGCCCGTCGCCGCAGAAGGCCGAGCGCGCCCAGACCAAAGAAAAGAAGCAAGCCGCTCGAGGGCTCAGGCACGGCCCGCAGGCTATCGATGGAAAAGTTATAAGTAGAGGGAGCTGAGTTGCTTGAGTCCCCTTTCACGGCAATTTCCACGGCACCCATACCCGGCAAAAACGCCCCTGTTGTGTCGATTAAAACATCCACAAACATCGAGGCCGGCAAAAGGTTGAGGTTAATGGGGAAGTAATATTCCTGATCTTGATCGGAGAGGATATAGAGATTAGCAAGGTCAGCATTGTTTAGGAATTCACGCCGAATGGACAAGATGAAGCTGGTCACGCCTTCCAAGTTGAACAGGTTTCCCCCCACATACTTCCCCAAATCAGAATCGTAGTTGCCAAAGGAACCTAAAAAGGCGGTAACCCTCCCATGCTGACCAACGCCGTTTGGCCATGCCTCGGAGAAGTTAACAGTGTAGTAGCCCTGATCGACCTGCCCAGGAAGGCCGGTGACCGTCGGCGAATGAGTTGCGGATGAGTTGTAAAAAGTGGGTTGCGAACTTGGATTCTCCGTAAACTGGTAACCTGAAATCGGGCCGCTGAAATCGTTAACCAACGTGGCCGCCTCCGCCTTGA
>CAZURF010000017.1:0-23271 GCA_964623555.1 uncultured Akkermansia sp.
CGATAAAATCCGGGGCGAATTCCTCAATGAGCCGCGGAACCACGTCGCGGACAGCTTCCCGGCCATGTTCCGCGACGACATCTCCAAGAAACAAAATCCGCATCCCGACAGCCTATCCCCGACCAAGTCGTTGGTGAAAGAAAATCACATAGGCGGAACCTCTCGCGAATTTTTATTTTTCCACCCAGATTCACATGGATGCCCCATCCCTTTCAGGTTCACCACCCGGCCCCCCTCCTTACCTCCCTTTTCTCAGCCTGGCCTGAGGAAAAGAAGAAGCAGATCCGCACCTGGCTAAAGTTTCAGGCCATCACGGTGAACGGACGGCCGGTCAGCCAGTTCAATCACCCACTGAAACCCGGCGACCAGGTGGCCGTACGGACCGACCGTTTCGCCACGCCCAAAACACGTCTCTCCTCTGGATTAAAAATCTACTTCGAAGACGCCCACCTACTGGTGGTGGAAAAGCCCGAGGGACTTCTCAGCATTTCCAGTCCGGCCGAGCCCGAGAAGACCGCCTACTTCCAACTCACTGAGTATCTCCGGCACAAACATCCCCGCTCCCGCGAGCGGGTCTGGATCGTCCATCGATTGGACCGGGAAACCTCCGGATTGATGGTCTTCGCCAAAACCGCCCCGGCCAAGGAAGTCCTCCAGTCCAACTGGGACAGCTTTGAAAAAAAGTACGAGGCGGTGGTGGAGGGCCGGATGCCCCGCCCCTCCGGCAAGTTGGTGTCGGATCTGGACGAGTCCAACCCCCACCACGTCTCTGTCCGACCCTCATCCGACCGAACCCGCCATGCCGTCACCCATTACCGCGTTCTGAAGGAGTCGGCCCAACGCTCCCTGGTCGAACTCACCCTCGAGACCGGTCGCCGGCACCAGATCCGGGTCCAGTTGGCCCACGCCGGTTGTCCGGTGATCGGCGACGAGAAATACGGGGCGAAAACTGATCCCGCAAACCGTCTTGGCCTTCACGCCTGTTCCTTTCGCTTTCGTCACCCCGTGACGGGCAAAGAACTCCGCTTTACCTCCCCCCTGCCCAAACCTTTGGCCCGACTGGTCTAGAGGTTAATCCTGCCCAGCCTTGAGCCCGTGTCGCTCAATCCGGGTTCTCAAAGCACTCCGGGTCACGCCTAAAATATCTGCGGCCTTTTTCACGTTCCCTTCGGCCTCGTGCAGCGCTTTCTCGACCAGCATCTTTTCGGCGACCTCCAAAAGGTCGTGCCCTTGCGCCGAAGATTTCAGAAAGCCCCACCAATCCCCAGTGGAACCCGAACCGGAAACCGGGCCGCCGAGCTCCCCGGAAAAATCCCCCGGCTCAAGGGTGTCGGCGGATGCACAGACCACCGCCCGCTGCACGGCGTTCTCCAATTCCCGCACATTCCCCGGCCAACGATGGGACTGCAGAGCCTTTTTTGCAGCAGCCGAAAACTTTAAACGCCTTTCCTTGCTGTCCCGCTGTAGGAAATACTCCGCCAAGGGAAGAACGTCCTCCGCCCGCTCCCGCAAGGGAGGCAGCGGGATCATCACCACATTGAGCCGGTAAAACAGATCTTCCCGGAAAGTCTTTGCCTTGACCATTTCGGTCAAATCCTTGTTGGTGGCGGCAATCACCCGCACGCGGGTCCGCAGGGTCTGGTCTCCGCCCAAACGCTGAAACTCCCCGTTCTGTAGGATCCGCAGCAGCTTCGCCTGCAGGGCCAGGGGCATATCGCCGATCTCGTCCAAAAAGATGGTGCCGCCATCCGCCCTTTCAAATTTCCCGATCCGCTGGGTCAAGGCGCCGGTAAAGGCTCCCCGCTCATGCCCAAACAGCTCGCTCTCCAAAAGGGTGTCGGGAATGGCCGCGCAGTTGATCGCCACGTACGGGCGCGCCGCCCGCAGGCTGTTGGCGTAAATCGCCCGCGCGATCAGCTCCTTGCCGGTACCGCTCTCGCCCACCAGCAAAACCGAGGCGTCCGAACGCGCCACCTGGCCGACCAGTTTGTAAATCCGCTGCATGGAAGCTGAGGTTCCGATCAGACCCGGCACCGGATCCGCCTCGGATTTTTTGCCCGCCGGCACGGCGGTCAGCTCTTCCATGGAGGCCGCGGTCTGCAGGGCGCGGCGAAGGAGGGCCAGCAGTTCCGGCACGTCGAACGGCTTGAGAATATAGTCAAAGGCCCCGTGTTTCATGGCCTCGATCGCGGTCTGGGCGGTGCCGTGGGCGGTCATGACAATCACCAGCTGGCGTGGGTGTTCCTTGCGGATCTGGCGAAGGATCTCGAGTCCGTTCTCCTCCCCGATCCTCACATCCAGCAGGACCAGATCCGCGGGCTGTTTGCGAAGTTGTTTCAGCCCCTCCGACCCTGTCAGCGCCCGGGCCACTTCCACCGGCTCGTCGGCCAAAACCCTTTGAAAGGAGTAAGCAACGTCCTTCTCATCATCAATGACCAGAACACGCTGACGGGCTGTTGCGGAGCTTTTGGACCTGGAGCTCATTTCGCCCGTCCGGAGGCTTGAACCAAGGGGGCAATTTCTTCCGCCAGGCGGCGGATACCGGTGAGGTCGAGTTGCTGTTGCCCGTCGCTTTTCGCCTCCGCGGGATGGGGATGAACCTCCACCAGGAGACCGTCCGCCCCCACCGCCACCGCCGCCCGGCTGAGCGCGATCACCAGATCGGCCCGGCCCGCCGCCTGGCTGGGGTCCACGATCACCGGCAGATGGCTCTCCTGCTTGGCCAGCGCCACGGCGCCCAGGTCCAGCGTGTTCCGCACGGCCGTCTCAAAGGTCCGGATGCCGCGCTCACACAGGATCACCTGCCCGTTGCCGGAACTCATCACATACTCGGCCGCCAACAGCCATTCCTCCACCTTCATCGAAAGACCCCGCTTCAGCAGAATCGCCCGGCCGGAGGAGGCCGCCGCCTTCAGCAGGGAAAAGTTCTGCGCGTTGCGAGCGCCGATCTGCAGGATATCGGCGACCGCGGCCACCTTGTCGACATGCAGCTCGGAAAGTACCTCCGTGACAATCCCCAGCCCCGTCTCCTTCTTGGCCAAGGCCAACAACTCCAGCCCCTTCTCCCCCAGGCCCTGGAACTCGTAAGGGGAAGTCCGCGGCTTGAAAGCCCCACCCCGCAGGAAGGTGGCGCCGGCTTTTTTCACCGCGCGGGCCGTGGTCAAAAGTTGCTCCTCCGACTCCACCGAGCAGGGTCCCGCCATCAACCGGAAAGGCTCCCCGGCTCCGATCGCCACCCCGTTGGCCTTGACGATCGTGGCCGCTTTTCTGCCTTCCTGGGCCACCAGCTTGTAGCGGCGCTGCACGGGCAGGACCGCCTCCACTTGGGGCCACGTGGCGAGGGCCTCAAGGGAGGCATGGGCCCGTTCATCCCCGATGGCGGCAATCACGGTCTGGACCTCCCCGTGGATGGGGTGAGGTTGATAGCCAAGCTTCTTGACCTCGGCGACCACCTGATCGACCAGTTGCTTTTCCGTCCCGGGACGAAGGGCGATAATCATGACAGGGAAAACCCTAACGGCGGGCGGTTTTCATCACAAGAAGGGGGCCCAACTCCTCCCGCCACCACCGGGCCAGCTCCCCCCTTTCCGGCCAGACTCCCCCGCGGTGCCAGGCCCGGACATGGGAACCGGGAGGCGCCCAGATTTTCGGATCCGTCGGCCCAAACAGCAGTCCACACGGCACCCCGCTCCACGCCGCGAAATGACTGATCCCGCTGTCGTGCCCCAGGTAAAGATCGGCGGAGCGAAGCAGCCCAAACAGTTCCGGCAAAGGCCGGTTTTCCAAAGTAACATGGGGTTTGCGTCTCCATTCCTCCGGCAACCGCCGCAGAAGGTCGCCTTCCACCTCTCCCGCCAACCAGATCATCTCCATCGGTTGCTCGCGCTGCCAGACGCGAAGTTCCTCCACCCATTCCTCCAACGGCCAACATTTGCGGGTGCCGCCGCTTCCGGGGTGCAGAACAATCCGGGGAACAGAACCGGGGGAGCGGGATTCTTCGCGGCCCGCCAACTTTTCCCCCCGCAGAAGATGGGACATCCCCGGCTTGACCTCCAGCGGAACCAGGGGATCGGCCAGATGTTTCCAGGCAGCGACCGACGGCGCGGTGGGATCGATGGCTAGATACTCCCCCTGCCCGCCGCCACGCCTCCAGTTAGACGCAAAGATCCCATCCGGATCGAACAGGTAGGAAATCGTCAGATCGAACTCGGAGAAATAGTCGCACCAGTCCGGCTCGAGGACCCCGCCTTTGGCAAAAAAACCCGCCAACCCGGGGCGATCGATCGGCCGAACCGCGTCCACCTTTCCCGGTCCCGTCACCAAATCCCCAAAACGTGGATTCGCCGCCAATTCGATCCGTGCCTCCGGCCATTTTTGACGGAGACCGGCCAGGGCGGGCAGGGTCAGCAGGAAATCCCCGAGGGCGCCGCCGCGGATGACCAGAATGTTCAAGGCTCCGCGAAGGCAGATTAGTAAACAAAAACTCCCAGCCCCAGCAGCAGCAGGGCAAACACCAGCCCAAGCAGCAGGAGAAGCTTGCCACGGAAAGGATTCGCAAAAGCCCAACCCACCGCGTCGCGCAGCAGATAAGGGGCTCCGACCATCAACATCCCCTTCACGATGAGGGCGTAGGCGTAGGCCACCACGATCAGGCGGAGCTGATCCTCACGGAGAAAGCATGCATCCAGTAAAATGTTCGCACCCAGCAGGAGCAGCACCCCCAGCGCCCGGACGGCGATGAATTCGCGCACATAAAGCCAGCTCGTCACCCCCAAAGCCACGGCCGCCAAGACAAACAGAGGGCGAAAACGGGTGTATTCCATCAGGTTCATGGTCCCGGCCAGCCATGCCGCCCAAACGGTGGCCAAAGCCAGGAGCACGCCCCCGGTCAGTTCCGAGCGTGGGAAGGCACGCCACCACGCCACCGCCCGGTCGTAATTCAGAAAACACCAGGCATGAACGAGGAAAGAGGCAAAACCAAGGGCCACGGCCACCTGGGAGAGTGAGAAGGAGTAGATCACCGGAGTTAGTCCAGGATCGCGGGGTCGGCGTAATCCGTGAAGCCGGTTGATTCCGTGATCCGCACCGTCAAAAGCTGACCCTGATGCCGGTCGCTTCCCTCGAAAACCACCGGACGGTTTTGCCGGCTGCGCCCGGTCAGGCGGTTCGACCTGGTTTTGCTGGGGCCCTCCACCAGGATCTCCACCAAGCTTCCCACCCTTGCTTTGCCTTTTGCCTCGGCCCGGCGGGTGAGCAAGCGAAGGAGCTCCTGATTTCGCTCTTCCTTGATTTTCTCCGGCACTTCCGCCGCCTTGGTCCGCGTGGCCCGGGTGCCCTCGCGGGGCGAGTAACGAAAGATGAAGGCATTGTCAAAATCCACCTCTTCCATGAGCTTCCGCGTCGCGGCAAAATCGGCGTCCGTTTCCCCAGGGTATCCCACAATCACGTCGGTGGTCAGACCGACTTGCGGACAGGCCTTGCGCACCTGCTCCACGATCCGAAGGTAGGCGTCGGCCGTGTACCCCCGGCCCATCTGTTGGAGCAGCCGGTCCGACCCGGACTGCACGGGGAGGTGCAGGTGCTCGCAAAGTTTTGGTAAACGACCGTAGCAGGCGATGAGGTCTGGCTTCATCCCGCGAGGATGCGGGGAGGTGAAACGAACCCGATCCAGCCCGGGCACTTCTTCCAATGCCTCCAGAAGTTGCACAAACGCCGATTGACCATTCCGCACCGGGATTCTGCGGCCGTACATGTTAACGATCTGACCCAGGAGCGTGACCTCGCGGATCCCCTGCCCCGCCAGCCGGCGGACTTCCTCGACAATCTCCGCCAGGGGCCGCGAGCGTTCCTTTCCGCGGGTCGTCGGCACGATGCAAAACGAGCAGTGCATGTCACATCCCTGCATGACGGAGACAAAGGAGGTGACCTGCCGGGGGGCCAGCACGTGGTCGCGGATGGTGCCTTCGGATCCCTCTTCCTCCCCCACTTCGGCGACAAACTGGGGCCGTCCGCCCAGCCGGGCCCGCCGGGCTTCATCGACCAGCTCAGGGACCCGGTGAAATTTCTGGGTGCCCACCACGAGATCCAGACCGGACATGTCTTTCTCCAGGGAGTTGCCACGCCGTTGGGCCATGCAGCCAAGAAACCCGAGCACCACCCCGGGATTCTTTTTTCGGAGGACCCGCAGGTTGCTCATTTTGCGCAAGGCCTTCTGCTCGGCGAGATCCCGCACGCTGCAGGTATTGAGCAGGATGACATCGGCCTCTTTCTCGGAGGCCACGGGCCGATACCCGCGGTCCTGCAGTTGGCGAAGCACCTGCTCGGAATCCCGCTCGTTCATCTGGCATCCGTAGGTCTTAAGAAAAACCGAAGGCATCCAGTCATCCTACGGGCAGGGGCCTTTTTGCGCCACCCGTTTGCGTTCGCTTAGGCCTGCAGTCGGCGGCTGTAATGCCCGCGCAGATACCGGAATCCGATCACGGGAAAAGGCGCGAGAGTCAGGATTCCCGCGGCGACCAGAACCTCCTCCGAGCAGCGGCCACCATCCAGTTTTTCCACGCCCTGCCAGCCGAGGAGCAGCACCCCCGCCACCATGCCCACATAAAAAAAGGGCATGATCACCCGGTCAAAGCTCCCCTTCTCCTTGAGGCGCTGAATGCGGTGATTGCGGTTTTTCCAGTCCATCTCAGGAACCCGCGAGGGCCCTCCGCTCCGCCCAGGCCATCCCGGCCAGGCCCAGCTCGAAAAGTCCGTAGAGGGGCACAAACATCAGGGCGAGGTTAAAGGGATCGGAGGTGGGGGTCACGCAGGCGGCAAGAACCAAAAGTACTACGACGGCGTGCCGGCGGTGCTCGACGACCGCGGCCCGCGACAGGACTCCCAGACGCGCCAGCAGGATCATGACCAGCGGTAGCTCAAAGGAGAGGCCGAAGCCCACCAGCATCTGCAGAACGAAATCGGTGTAGCTGGCCATGGTCCAACTCGTCTGCAGTCCCAACCAAAGGTTGAAGGACTGAAAAAAAGCCAGGGCCCTGGGCAGCACAAAGAAGTAACAAAAAGATACTCCCAGGAGAAACAAGAAGGCCCCGGCCAAAAAGGCCGGCAGGAGCATCCGCCGCTCCCGGGGATCCAAGGCAGGCAGGAGATACTCACCCACAAAAAAAAGAACCACCGGTAGGGAAAGCAAAATGCCCGCCCCCAGACCGATCTGCAGGGTCACGGTCATGGGATCGGTCACCTGCAGGGCCAAAAGCGTGCTGGGGGCCGCGCCGACGCCTTCGCCTTGGGCCTGGGCCAAGGGCCGGCGCAAAATCTCCATGACCGTCCCGATACTGCTGATCCCCAACAGCGCCCCAACCCCGATGGCCCCGGCGCATTTCAGAATGAGTCCCCGCAGGTCCTCCAAATGGTCGAGGAACGGTTTTTCAGCGTCCTTCACTTCAGATCTCTCCAGCCATGTTCGGTGACCACGTACGGCAGGGGCACATCATGGGCCTCGCGGGGAAGACTCTCCATCTCCTGCACCGCAAAAAAAAGGCCAGCCACCCATGCCTGCCGCGAGCGCTGGGCCAAACTGCGGTCGTAATGCCCCCCGCCCCGTCCCAAACGCGTCCCCGTTGGATCAAAGGCCCGTCCGGGCACGCAAAAACCCTCGATGGCCTCCAGCTTCACGGACTCATGTTTTCCCGGCAAGGGTTCCCAGAGCGTCTCCAGCTTGGGCAGAGGTCCGGGCCGGACTTCCCACCAGGTCAATCCATGCCGGATGTCCGTTTTCGGCAGAGCTACCTTTTTCCCGGCCTCCCAGGCACACCGGATCAGTTCGCGTGTTTCCGGCTCATCCGGCAGGGAAAGGTAAAGCCCCAACAACCCGGCTGCCTTCCACTCCGGGCGAGCCATCAGCGCATGCTGGATGGACTCCGCGGAAGTGCGGCGAGCTTCGGGGTTCAACGCGGCCAGCCGCTGGCGACTGGTTTCCCGTAAGGCACTTTTGGCGGAAGCCGGCATATCGTCCATCCTAAGGAAAAAAATTCCCCCAATCCACCCCCGCGGGGCGTTTGCCTCCCTCCCCTGCCGGCTCCAAACTAAGGACGCATTTGAAGACCAAATCCCCTCATCCGCGGAAGCAGCGGGCCCACCGCTTCATCACGGACGTGCTGCTGCCGGCCCTTTTTTCCAGGAAACGGGGTCACCGTCACGGTTCCGCCCCGATTTTCCCCAAGCTCCGGCACGGGCAGGTCTGCCTCACCTGGATCGGCCACGCCTCCTTCCTCATTCAGGGACCCCATGGAAATATTCTGGTGGACCCGAACTGGGCCAATTGGCTGCTGGTGGTGCGACGGTTGCGACATGCCGGGCTGCCCCATCACCACCTACCCAACATCGATCTGGTCCTGATTACCCACGCCCATTTTGACCATCTCAACCGCAAAAGCCTCCGCCAGATTGCCGCCAACCAGCCGATTGTCGTCCCCGCCGGGGTGGGGGACCTTGTCCACGGGCTCGGCTTCGAGAAGGTTTATGAAATGAAATGGTGGGAGCGACTGCGCTTTCCCGGAGCCGCCGTCACTTTTGTTCCGGCCAAGCACTGGGGGGCCCGCAAGGTGACGGACCTACATCGCGGCTACGGGGGCTACGTCATCGACCTCGGGGGA
This sequence comes from uncultured Akkermansia sp., assembly GCA_964623555.1. Lineage (GTDB taxonomy): Bacteria > Verrucomicrobiota > Verrucomicrobiia > Methylacidiphilales > Verrucolacustridaceae > Verrucolacustris. Next base: position 8,652 of record CAZURF010000017.1, read on the forward strand.
CACAGCGTCTACCACGCCGGGGATTCCGCCTATTTCGAGGGTTTCAAGGAAATTGGCCGAAAACTAAGGCCGGAAATTTCCCTTTTGCCCATCGGGGCCTACCACGGCCTGAAGTTTGGGGAGAATCACATGAATCCGGAAGAGGCTTTTCGGGCGTTTCTGGATCTCCGCTCCCGTTTCATGATTCCGATGCACTTCGGGACCTACCGCCTCAGCTATGAGCCGTTGCATGAGCCGCCCCAACGCCTGATGCAGGCCGCCCTGCGGGCGGGGCGCCTGGCGGACGTCCGTTTTCTCGTCGAGGGAATGCCGACCCTATTCTAGTCCCCCCCGATCCGACCAGCCGGGCCGGGCGATCGGCCGGGCGTAGGCCACTAACCGGCCCCGGTGTTTGATAAAGTTGAAAAAGTTCCTGGCGTTTCCCGAGGGGGCGTTGGGATCAAAGGTGTACACGTCCACCCCGCCCCCGCGCTCCCCATCCAGGCGCTGGGAAGAGCCCGCCACCATGGCCTGACCGTCCTTTTTTGTTCCGAGGTAGATCATGACATGGCTGATAGGGGGATCTCGCGGCACATCGTAGGTCCATTCCCAAAAAAGAAGGTCCCCGCTCCTCATCTCCGCCACCAGTTTTTGAGGGTCCACCTTGCCGTCCCCGCGCAAAGGTACCTCCCGCACTTTTCCCTTTTCCTTGAGGTAGACGTATTGGCTGGAGGCGGTTCGCGGAAGATTCAGGCCAAACACCTTCCAGACGATGAATCGGACGGTATTCGAGCAGTCCATCGTGATGATATGAGGATGCCCGGGCGGCTGCCAGGGTTGGCCGTAAGCCAGATCCTGCTTGGATAACCAGCGGCAGGTCTCGATCAGTTTTTGATGCTGCTCGGGGGTGGTGGCCGCCTGCAAGGCATGGGCCCCCCACCAGCCGAAAGCCAGCGGCAAAATCCATCTCATTCCGTAAACACCACGTCCTCCGGCTCATACCCCGGGGCACAGCAGCACAAAAAGACCAGATCCCCCGTCCCGGCGTGAAAAATCTTATGGGGAGTACCCGCAGGAATGGCGATGGCATCCCCGGGCTGAACTTGCCTTTCCCCGGACCCCATCTGCATCCGCCCCCGACCTTTTAAAATGTAATAAATTTCCTCCGCCTTGGGGTGAAAATGGGCCCGGGTGCTTTGGCCGGCCCGTAGGGTCGCTTCGGCCAGGCTTTGGTTGCGGATGGCGGAATTGCGGCGGGCCATCAATTCACGGATCTCGGAACCGTCCTCCGTGGTGAAGGGACGGCACTGGTCACGGGAGACGATTTCCATGCCGTTTCTTCGCAAAATACCGACGCACGGCAAGCGTTCCCCGCTGGCGTTTGGCAAGGCATCGGATGAAATGGCCGCATGAAGTTTTGGGAAAAGCCCCTGCCGCGGATTTTGGCTCTTTTTCTTTTTCTGGGCCTTTTTGGGTGGTGGACCTTCCGCACGGTATCCCTGACCCCCGCCCTCCGGGACCTTTTTGAGGAGGATCAGGCGATCGCCGCCGCGGCAGTTTCCCCTTCCGATGAGGAGGTTCTCCAGACCGAGCTGGAAAGCCTTCCCCGTCCCCCCGCGGAGCATGCGCCGGAGGTGGCTGCCCTCTTGGCCCGATTGCAGGCCCTCCCCCCGTTGGCCGTCCGACTGGAAAACGCCCTGCGGCGGGACGCCTCCACCCCCCCGGGAACGCCACCCCAGCCGTGGGACGAAGCCGAACTTCAGGACTTGGCCGAGGCCCGGGCAGCTTTCCGGGCCGCCTGGGAACCCTTTCTTTTCGGAACAACCCCGGACTGGAGAAGGTTTCCCGATTCCGCCGCTCTCTTCCGTTTCCAAGGGGATTTTTTTTCCGCAGACTGGAAGCCCTACGCCGATCTGGTGAATTACCAGCCGGCCACCCCGGAAAACGACGGGGCCCTCGCGGATCCTGAGTTCACCTTCGCCTACCTGCGCCAAATCCGGAACCTTGGCTCGGCCATCGGCAACGAAACCGATGCCATCAACCTCTCCGCCCGGGCGGCCAAAACCCTGGAAACCAGAATTCTCCCGGAAATTTTCAGCCTCGATACGCTCCTCGCTGTCCGGCAAAGACTGCCGGCCCCTCTCACCTTGGAGGACTTGCGGGCCGCCCTGGATGCCGATGAGTCTCTGTTGAAGCGCGCCGCGGACTATTTCGCCTCGCTGCCGCCGGCCACGCGCGCCGGGCTCGCGCTGACCCGATGGTTGGGAAAAAAAGCCGAGGAGGGTTGGGTGCTGACCGAAAACGGCCGTCTGGGCACCGCCGGGGATTTGGCCTCCGGACTGCAGCGCAAAGCCGCCGAGTTGGATGGGCTCCGGCAAAAGACGTTTCTGTCCGGCCCGGCATGGCGCCAATGGTCGGCCGCCGACCCGGGAACGGGACTGCCATCCTGGATGGCTCCGGCGATGGCGGGGTTTCGGTATTTTGAGCGGGGCCAGACGGAGTTCCGTGTGCTGCGTTCGGCCCTCGAGGTGCGGATTGCCCTCGAACAAGGAGGTTTGGCCGAAGCGCGCAAAATCCCGGACCCCTTGCAAGCCGGCTCTTTTTTTCAGGTGGAGGAAACCGCGGAGGGATTCCGGGTCTCGTGCTCTTATCGCCCGCCGGAGGCAGCGGAGCCCGCTTTTTTTCTCTTCCCCTTTCCCGCCAAACCAAATCCTACTCCAGAAGGATAAAAAACTTTTCGGGATGGCCCAGGTCCGTGAAGACCGCATCCGCGCCGCAGGCTTGGAGCTGCTCAGCGGTGAAGGAGCCGGTCGCCACGGCGATGGCCTTGGCCCCGATGGCCCGGGCACAGGCCACGTCGTGGGGAGTGTCGCCAATGATGTAGATCCGCTCCGGGGGAAACTCCTCGCCGTGGCGGTCCCGGGCCCGGCGTTTGGCATGGGGCCCCAGCTCGTTTCGCACCGACGAGTCATCCGCAAAGGCACCAAACTCAAAAAAGTGATTTACCCCGTAGCGCGACAGTTTGAGCCGGGCTCCCTTCTCGATATTGCCCGTCAATAGCCCCTGGACCAGGTCGGGCCGTTGGTGCGCCTCTTCCAAAATTCCAAGAATCCCGGGATGCAGGCCGCCCTGCCGGCGGGGCAATTCTTCGGCCAACTTTTCCACATAGACATCCAGAAACCGCGCGACCTCTTTCTCTCCGTGGGGCAGGCCCTCCCGGGCCAGGAGTTGTTCGACAATCCATTTATCCGTCCGGCCCGCGATTTCCAGACCCTCCAATCCACGGGAAATTCCGTGGAGTTTCTCCATGGCATGTCCCAGGGCGGTCTCACCGGCTTTGCCGGTATGGAGAATCGTGCCGTCGATATCCCAGAGCAGGAGTTTCCGGGGCTTCCCGCGCCCGGATTTCACATGCCCATCACGCTGTAGCCCGAATCCACATACAGCGTCTGCCCCGTCACTCCGGCCCCGCCGTCCGAGGCCAGAAATACTCCCATCGCCCCGAGTTCCTCGAGGGTGATGTTCCGCTTGAGAGGGGCGTGCTGCTCATAGTGGGTCAGCATTGCGGAAAAGCCGCTGATCCCGCGGGCCGCCAGGGTGTTCACTGGCCCCGCACTGATCGCATTCACCCGGATTTTTTTGGGGCCAAGATCGTAGGACAAATACCGCACGCTCGCCTCCAGGGCGGCTTTGGCCACGCCCATCACGTTGTAATGGGGAACGACTTTTTCGGCTCCGTAGTAACTCATCGTCACCACGCTCCCTCCTTGCGTCATGAACGGGGCCGCGGCCCGCGTTACGGCCACGAGGGAATAGGCGCTGATGTCATGCGCCACCCGGAACGCCTCCCGTGAAGTGTTGAGGAAATCCCCCTCCAGCGCCTCCTTGGGGGCGAAAGCCACGCTGTGCAGCAGAAGATCCACCCGCGGAGTCTTTCCTTTCACAAAATCAAAAAATTTGGCGATGTCCTCATCCCGGCTCACATCACAGGGAGCCACCGGGGTCTCGGCCCCGAAAGTTGCCGCCAGATCCTCCACGTTTTCTTTCAGCCTTTCCCCCTGGTAGTTGAAGATCAGCTTCGCGCCGGCTTGGGCCCACGCCTGCGCGATTCCCCAAGCGATGCTCCGCTTGTTGGCCACCCCGAAAACCAGCCCGACTTTTCCTTCCAATGGCTTTGTCATGCCCGCCAAAAGTGCCCTCTCCTCACCCCTCATGTCACGCCCAGAGTGCGTCCAGAGTAAAATAGCTAAATCCTTACACGGAAGGATTTTATGAATATTTTGCCTGCGGTGATTAATATGAATAAACATCTGATCACCAGTGCTTTATAGATTTTTATACCACTTTATATTAGTGCGCATCCCTTGACGCAGACGTGGCTACTTTTAGGATAACTCAATGCCACAGGTCATCGATTTGACCCAAGCGGTGGCCAAAAAGACCTTCCACAGAAAAGCTCCTTTCCGGCTTGGTCTTTTTGGCACCTTGGTTGTTTCCAACATTCTTTGGCTCTCCTTGTTCGGGGTCGCTGTCTTTTCCCTGGTTGGGGTGACCCGATTCTCGGCTGCCCTTTCCAAGAGTTACCTGGAGGAAAAATGGAAATCCCTGCAGGACCGTCTCGCCCAACGGCGCGAACTGGAGGAACGTGATCTTCAGATCGCCCGCCTGATCGCCTCGCAAAATTCGGCCACCACGGATGTGCTGGGTCTGGCCACACGCATCTCCAAGATTCTGGAGTCCGCCAACGGCCGCCAACGCCGCTTCCTCGAGGCCGCGATTCCAGAAGCGATGATGATCCAAACCACCAGCCAGATTCCCGCTTCGGCGGTGATCGCGATGGCGATTTTCGAATCCGGCTACGGCAACAGCATCCTGGCCAAGGAGTATAACAATTACTTTGGAATGAAGGCCTTCGACAGCTGGAATGGCCCCCGCGCCCTCAACATGCCGACCCGTGACGAGGGAATTGAAACCACCGCTGATTTCCGTGCCTACCCAAGCCTGGCCGCCGGCTTCAAGGGATACGCCGACTTCCTGCTCGCCAACGACCGCTACAGCCGCCACGTCGGGGAAAAATCCGGCGTGAAGTTTGTCTCCAAGATTCTCTCCTCCGGCTACTGCCCCGACCCGCACTATCTCAGCCACATTCAGGCAATCATCAACAAGCACGGGTTGGACCGGCTGGACGCCGCGCTGGAAACGATTGTGGAAAACAAGGAGGCCGTGGCCTCCGAAACGGTTCTGCCCGCCGAAACGGCCGCCGGCACCAATAACTAATTTAGGGATCCGCGCAGGACACCGCCGGCCCCCGGCCCGGTTTCACCTCCAACAAAAGATAGCGCCAGACTCCTGCCGGACTCTTTTCGGCCCGCAGTCGCACCTTCGCCCGATCCCGCGGACCCCGCAGGCTGAATTCCATCCGCGCCGTTCCCTGATCCGGAAGATCCTCCATTTCCCCGGTCACCGCCCAACCCAGGTGCCAAGGGGTGCCCAGCGCCTCTCCCACCCGGGGATCCGCGGAAATCCGCGCCACGGCCTCCGTCATCACCGGCGACTGTTTCAACATCCGGTAACTGATCTCCAGGGTGAGCAACCCGAACCCAAAAATCCCCGTGACCAAGCCCACCAGGCCCAGCAACACCCAGCGGCGGGCTTTCTGCTCCCACGCCATCAGTTCCGCCTGTGTCATCAGCTTCCCGGGCATGCGAAAACGATGAGGCGACCCCGCTTCGCCGTCCATCCCGCTATCGCTCGCCGCCCTTGAAACTTCTACCCTGATCCCATGCTTTCCCTGGAAACGTTGGCCGATCTGGCCCGCCACCACGCAGGAGATCTTTCCGCGCAGGCCAAGGAATTCACCCTCAAGGGGCGGGAGTTCCGTGCGGCGGACCGACCCCATTTGATGGGGGTGATAAATTTTAGTCCCGACTCCTGGTACCGGGAGAGCGTCGTTCTCTCCACGGCCGCGGCCGTCGAAAGGGCGCACCGCCTGCGGGCGGAAGGTGCCCATCTCCTGGATCTCGGCGCCGAGTCCTCCCTGGCTCATGCCACCCGGGTCGACGCGGAAAACCAGACCCGCACCCTTTTGCCGGTGATTCGGGAACTCGCCCCCCAGGGATTCCTCCTCTCGGTCGAGACTTACCAGCCCGCCACGGCCCGGGCCTGCCTCGAGGCGGGGGCGGCGGTCCTCAATCTCACCGGCACGCACCCGTCGGAGGATCTTTACCGCCTGGTGGCTGACCACGGCGCCGGGTTGATTCTCTGCTACGTCCAGGGACCTAACGTCCGCGAGGTGGGCGACTTTGTTCGCTCCCCTGATCACGCCGCCGCCCTCCGCGACTATTTCCGCCGCGAGATCGATCGGGCCACCCGCGCCGGAGTCAAGGCCTTGTGGATCGATCCCGGGATGGGCTTCTACTACCGCAATCTTCAGGACAGCGCGGAACGGATCCGCTACCAGGCGGAAACCTTTCTCCACTCCTTCCGGTTGCGCACCCTCGGCTGGCCCGTCTGTCACGCCCTTCCCCACGCCGTTGAGTTTTTCCAGGACGAGGTCCGCACCGCCGAATCCCTTTTTGCCGTGCTGGCCCTGCTGGGAAAAACGGACCTGCTCCGTACCCATGAAATTCCAAAGGTTCGTGCCGTGGCCCGGACCCTTGCGGTGCTCACATGAAAAGAAATTCCACGCCGGTCGCCCTGGTCACCGGCTCCGCCCGGGGTCTGGGCAGCTATCTGGCTCTGGAGCTTTCCCGCGAAGGCTATGCCCTCGCCCTCCATTACCGCCGCGGAAAATCTGGCGCGGAGCGCGTGGCCCGCGCCGTCCGGTCCGAAGGCGGCCAAGCGGAACTGTTTCCCGCGGATCTTGCGGAGCCCTCCCAGGTTGAGAGGGTTTTCCAAAAGATCCGCCGAGTCTTCGGCCGCCTGGATCTGCTGGTCAACAATGCCGGAACGTATCGGCCCACTCCGCTCCTGCGCACCAGCCCCGGGGACTGGAAGGCGGGTTTGGACAGCACCGCCACCGCCACCTTCCTCGCCATCCGTGCGGCCCTCCCCCTCTTTCCCAAAACCGGAGGAAGGATTATCAACCTGGGAGATTCAGCCTGCGAAAAGCTCGCCGCCCGCAAGATGGCGCCCGGCTACCATGTGGGCAAAGTCGGAGTGCTCCTGCTCACCCGCTCCTTCGCGGCCCAACTGATGAGCCGAAAAATCACCGTGAACTGTGTTTCCCCGGGCTACCTGGAAAACAGTATCGGTCTCCCCCCGGCCCGTTCGCTTCCCGGAGGCCGGCCGGTCCGCTTCTCCGAGGTGCTGGGCGCGGTTCGCTACCTGCTCTCCTCGGAGGCCGACCATGTTACCGGAACGAACCTCATCCTTTCCGGCGGTTGGAATCTTTAAGCCAAGGCCTCGGGCCTTCTCTCTCCCGAGACCACGGACCATCCCAGCGCCCGCAACCGCCGGTTGCTGACCCTTTTGTTGCGGCGCGACCGCTGCCGGGCCTCCGGCCACGACCCACCGGGTTTACCCCTGCGGCGGGGTTCGTCTTCGGAGACATTGAACACCTTGTTTCTTTGCCGCAAAGCTACCCCCACCGCCCTGGCCGCGTCCTCCACATGGACAAGGTTGAGCCAGCGTTCCGGTCCTTCCCCATCCGGCTGCAGGGTTCGTTCCCGCCCGTACAGTCCCGCACACCGCAGAACTGTTCCGTTGGCCCGGAGACAGGCGTGCTCCGCTTCTTTCATCGCCACTGCCCGCTCATCGCCGTTCGCCAAGGGTGAATCCTCGCTCACCCAGCCTCCCTCGTTCTCCGCATAAACGGAAGTGGAGGAAATATAGACAAAGGGAATCCTTCTCCGCCCGGCCCAATCCGCCGCCCGCACCGCCCCCTGCCGGTGCATGACCAAAAAGTCGTCATCCGGTCGGACCCGGGAAGGGGCCATGGCCCAAACCATCGCCTCACACGCGGGAACATCTTTTTCCCAGAAAGAAAACGCCACGGCATCGGCCACCCGCACCTCGGGAAATTCGGCCCGCAGAAGGTCGGCTGATGGCTGGGAACGGACCACGGGGATCACGCACCAACCGCCACGTTGCGCATCTTTCGCGACCACCCGGCCGAGAAAACCGGCACCGATCACGGCCAGACGCGGGACGCTGAAACTCGCCATGGGGACGATTTTCCCCTAAAGATGTCCGGAAGGACGAGTGGCGGAGTGGTTGAACGCGGCGGTCTTGAAAACCGCAGGCGCCGCAAGGCGCTCGTAGGTTCGAATCCTACCTCGTCCGCCGTCTATCCGCGCAGGTGATAATGTCCCGGGCCGATTTTCTTCAGTCCCTGGATCTTTTTCACATTTTGATAGAACCAGGTGTCCAGCCTCTGCCGCTGGATATTCATTTTCCGGGCGAGATCCTTGATCTTCAAACCGGTCTTTCCGGCCCGCTTCAGCTGCTTGAGCACCACACTCCGGAGCCCGCCCCGGCGACCAAATTTCCGCCCGGTGGAGGAGCGCTGGCCCTTGGGGCGACCACGCCGTCCGGGAGGACGACCCCGACGACCCGTGGCAATCCGACGGGCCCGACGGGCAACATACGAAGCCCCGGCTCCCACCACCTTCGCGACGGAGCGCTCCACTTGGCCCAGTTTCTTTTCGAGGCTTTCCTTCCGGCGCAGAAGTTTAACGATCCGGCCGAACTCTTTTGCGGTTAATTTTGTTAGATCCATAAGTTAAAGACACTAACGAATGTTCTAACGACTCACCAGAAAAAAATACCCCGCCGGGGACAGGCCCCGACGGGGTACTTCAAGCTCGGTTCCCAGGCGGGCGGGAAATCCCGCCTTCCCGGGAAAAAAGAGACTTATTTAACGTGTTTGCTGGCGTACTTCGTCAGCTCAAACATGTTGGCGGAACTCTTGCCGCCGAAAAGGGGCTTGAGCAGCTCGTCCGCGTGAATCATCCGCCTGTTTTTCTTGTCCTGCAGGCCCTTTTTCTTGATGTGGGCCCACAGTTTTTTCGTCAGCTCGGTCCGGGGAAGCGGCTTGCTTCCGACGATGGCGGCGAGGACGGCGTCCGGTTGGACGGGTTTCATGAATGCTGCATTGGGTTTTCTGGCCATGGTGTTTTCTGTCTCCTTGGTTTTGGTTTCGTTGACGAATCAGAGGGCAAAATGCCCTTCGGGGGACGGCTGACAACTCTTTTTTCCGAGGGAAAACGGGTTTTTCACATCCCCGTAAAGGGTGGTCCGGCGCCTTGGAATCCGGCCCGACCGCCGGATCGCGTCCTCGATCGTTTCGGGCTCCAGGGACTCCCCATGCCGCCCTCCGCTGGACCGGGTAATCGACTCCTCATACAGGGTCCCCCCGAAATCATTGCAGCCCCAATCCAAGGACTCCCGGGCCCCTTCGACTCCCAGCTTCACCCAGCTGGTCTGTAGATTGGGGATGAGATCCCCCAGAACCAACCGGGCCAAGGGGTACAGCCGCCGGGCCCGCCTTCGGATCCTCTCCTCCAAGCGGACCATCCCCCCGTGCCGCGAGGCCAGCATCCGTCCCAGCCGGTTTTCGTAGGGGACAAAGGCCAAGGGCACAAATTCGGTGAAGCCCCCGGTTTCACCCTGGACCCGGCGCAGAACCTCAAAATGGGTTCGGATTTCCTCCCAGGTCTCCACATGGCCGAACATCAGGGTGGCGCTTGAACGTAGCCCGGCGCGGTGTGCCGCTTTCACGATTCGGACCCATCGCTCGGTGGGAAGTTTGTTCCGGGAAATTTTCCGGCGCACCCGGTCCACCAGAACCTCCGCCGCCGTCCCCGGAATGCTGCCCACCCCTGCCGCCCGCAAACGCACCACCATCTCCTCCGGCTCCTGCCCCGCCTTTTCGCAAAGGGAATCAATCTCCATCGGGGAGAAAGCGTGCAGATGCATCCACGGGAAAGATTCCCGCAGGGCCCGGATCAGCTCGAAGTAGTAGGACACCGGAAGAAACCCGTCGATCCCCCCCTGCAGACAGACTTCCGTCACCCAGGGGGTTTTGGCCACCCGCGCGACTACTTGATCAATCGTATCTGCCGTCGCCCCTGGAGTCCCCGGACGCCTTCCGAAACCGCAAAAGGAGCAACCCACCTGACAGATCCGTGTGAAGTTGGCGTTCCGGTTGACCACATAGGTCACGGTGTTGCCGTGAACGAGATGGGCGGCCGCGCGCGCTCTCTCTGTCAGTTCGGCCAGCGGAAGTTTCCAGACATCCTTCATGTCGCCAACCCCGCCCGGAAAGCCTCCACCTGCGGCAGCCAGTTGGGTTCAAGCCAGGGTTCCTGCATGTACGGTTCGTAAATCGGCAGACGCTCCACCAGCTCCCTTCCACCCTCTCGGCAAGTCTCCGCGTAACTTTCCACCGTCTCCCAGGGACGGGTCGGATTGACTTCGTCCTTGGCCCAGGAAATTCCCCCCAAATCATCCAGCCACGGCAGAAGCTGCGGCCAACGCGGCTCGAGGTTGGGCGGAATCTGGACCGCCACCCCCGGGGCCCAGCACCGCCAGGACCGGAACATTTCCTGGTACTCCTCCATGGTGGGCGGCGTTCCGGCCGGCCAGCTGGATCCCGCGTTCGGCACATATCTTTGGATCAGGATCTCCTGAAGATGGCCGTGCGCGGAATGCAGTTCCGCCAGCTTTTCCAGTGACTTCAGGCGCGAGCCCTGTGACTCCCCCCAGCCGACCAGAATCCCGCTGGTGAACGGGATTTTGGCACGCCCCGCCGCCTGGATCCCGGCGATCCGCCCCGCCGCCCGCTTTTCGGGGGCCAAGATCAAATCATCCCGCACGCTTTCCAGCATCATCCCCATCGAGACAAAATGAGGTCGGAGCCGGACCAACTCCTCCTCCGTCATCCTGCCGAAGTTTCCGTGCGGAAATAATCCCACCCCGGCACATCGGTCCGCCACGTGGGCCGCAAAATCCCAGAAATCGCAAAACCCGCGCCGGGCCAGCTCCTGCCGGATATGGGGCAGGGTGTCGGGACGCTCCCCGGAAATCAGCAAAGCCTCCCGCCCTCCCCCTTCGCGTGCCGCTTGCAGCAGGGATGCCAACTGGGAATCGGATATCAGGCCCTCCCGATCTTGGCGAAATCCGCAATAACGGCAGTGCCAGGGACAATCGTGGGTCAACACAAAGGTCAGGGACCGCGAATAGGTGACCGGCCGGCCGGCCTCCATGGATTCTTCGTAAACGGCTTTCAACAGGTGCAACTCTCACCTAAAAATCCCTGATGGCTCTGACCGAGGCAAGACCCTTCCTGATTGCCGCCGCCGCGCTGCTCGGCGCCTGCCTTTGGCTGGGCTGGTGGATTCCCGCGGCTTTGGCGGCCCTGCTGCTCGCCGGTCTTCTCCTCTTTTTCCGGGATCCATCCCGGCAACCACCGGCCGATCCGCTCGCTCTGGTCAGTCCGGCAGACGGCAAAGTCATCTGCGTGGATGAGGCGGAGGACCCCTGCTTCGGACTCGGTAAATTCCGGCGGGTGGGGATCTTTCTTTCCGTGCTGGATGTCCACGTCAACCGCAGCCCCTGCGAGGGACAGGTGAAAAAGACCCACTACTCGGCCGGGGAGTTTCTCGATGCGCGGCATCTCGAGGTGGATCTCCGCAACGAAAACCAGACCTGGTGGCTCCAAACCTCCCAAGGTCCGGTGCTGGTCCGCCAGATTGCCGGCCTGATTGCCCGCCGGATCGTCGCCTGGAAAAAACCCGGGGAATCCGTGAGCCGGGGAGAGCGGATCGGCATGATCCGTTTTGGTTCCCGCACGGATCTTTACGTTCCCCTGGCCTGCTCGGTCCAGGTCCAAGTCGGCCAAAGGGTGAAGGGAGGCGAAACCGTTCTCGCCACATGGCCCGCCTAAAAAATCGCCCCAAGCTGCCTTCGCCCAAAAGCGCGGCTTATCTCCTGCCCAGCCTGATGACGGCGGGAAATCTCTTCTGCGGATTCATGGCCGTCCTGCAAATCATCCAGGGAAGTCTCATGCAGGCCTCCGAAAACGGCGACTGGATTCAGCCTTACGAAACCAGTCTGCTCTGGATCCTCGGAGCATTCATTTTTGACATGCTCGACGGCCGCCTGGCCCGGCTCGGCGGCCACGAAAGCGCTTTTGGCCGGGAGTTCGACTCCTTGGCCGACATCATTTCCTTCGGCATCGCCCCCGCCCTGCTGGTTTTCAAAATCGTCCTGGCGGAGCTGCCGGCCCGGATCGGCTGGATGATCGCCTTTGTGTATCTGGTCTGCGGTGCCATGCGCCTGGCCCGCTTCAACTCCCTCACCGCCCAACCCGATCCCGCCAACCGCGCCAAGGACTTTACCGGCTTTCCCATTCCGGCCGCCGCCGGTCTCGTCGCCTCCGTGACCCTTCTCCTTCTCCAGTACTACGAGTCCGACCGGATGATCGGGGACTGGAAATACTTGCTGGCCGGTCTGCTGCTCTTTCTGAGTTTTATGATGTTCAGCAAGGTTCAATATCCCAGCTTCAAGACCATTGATTGGCGGACCCAGCGCCCGGTCCCGCGGATGCTCCTGATCGTCGCCTTCCTGGCCCTGATCGTGCAAACCTACCGCTACTCCCTCGCGGTTCTTTTTACCGGCTACCTGATTTACGGGTTTGTGCGACCCCACCTCAGCCGCAAGTGGCGGCATGAACTGGAAGATGAGGAGAATCTGACCACGACCCCCTCCCGCCGTCGTCCTTCCGCCTGACTCTTCTTAGTTTCCTGAATCCTGATCCAAATAGATCAGTTTAGACCAACCGCCCTGAGCAAATTCGTGAACTGCGGGGTTTCCAAAAGGACATTGTAGGTGAAAACCAACCCGGCCAGACCCAAAAGAACCGCGATGGCCATAATGCATCGTATCACGTAGGAAATTTCTTCCGTATCCATACCCAAGATTTAGCAGACTACCTCTCCTTGGAAATTCGAAAAAATCCGGACCACAGATCGTTGGCGTTTCTCTGATCTCCCCTCACTTCCACGGAGGCCCCCGCACTGATTCCGCCTTCCTGCCGAGCCCGCGTCAGGTCGAGGGTCACGGCTTCCGAGGCGGTTTGCCCGGGAGCCAGGGAACCGAAATAAAATTTCCGCCGCTCATTCCCGGCCGTGATTTCCAACACCGGAGAGTTCACGGTTTCAGTGCCGCGATTCTGGATCCCCACCACCACCCGGCCCTGAGACCCCTCTTCCTTGAGGGTCACACCGGCCACGGCCAGGTCCACAATCCCCCGTTGATTCCTTTCCAGCACCCTCTGCAGGTTGATGATTCCGGCCCCTGTCTCTTCCTCAGATCCGGGCAAACCGGTGGCATCGGCATGCTTGGAAATCAACTGCACCGCCTGGTTTGCGGTCAGCCCAGGCTCCCTCGAGAGGAGGGCCGCCACCGCTCCGCTGACCAAGGCCGTGGAGGCGGAGGTCCCGGTCACTTCCACATTCTTTCCGCCGGGCCAGGCCGCCACAACAGCAAAGCCGGGCGCAGCCACATCCACGGCTTTGCCCCGGTTGGAAAAATAAAGATGGTTTCCATTGGCATCCACGGAGGCCACGGCCACCACCCCCTCATAGGCGGCCGGATAGCTCACCCGGTTGACGGCCTCGTTGCCGGCGGCAGCGACGAGGACAACATTTCGTCCTTGGGCATAGGTCACCGCGTCTCGCACCAGCGGGCTATCTCCATCCGATCCCAGACTCATATTGATAACCCGCGCTCCCTGCTGCACTGCCTGGACGATGGCCTCGGCCAGGGCAAAAGAGCTTCCCTTGCCTTCGGCGTCGAGAACGGGAAATCCCAGCAGCTGGGCACCGGGGGCGGCTCCGCGCGCCGGTCCGGAACTTCCCAGAATCAACGAGCGCATGGCCGTGCCATGCCCGGCGGTTTCTCCCTCGATCGTTTCGACACCCTCCAAGGGTGTGTCCATCAACGCCACCGTCACCCCGCTTCCCCAACCACCGACGACCCCTTCCGCCCCGATGAGATCCAGGGCTTTTTTCCCCACGGCCCGGTAAAGGGCGTCTCCTTTTTCCCTGACTTCCAAGGGCACTTCCGGCACCCGGACGTAAAAGTTCCCGCTGATCCTTCCGTCATTCGCCTGGGCGGCGGCGGGCAACCAATCCCCGGATTTCACCCGCACTGCGTTCAAGGCCTGCAGTTGCCCCAAAACAGATCCGGGGGGCGCTGCCGCCAGAAACTTCTCGTACCCGGCGCGGGTGGCGAAGCAGACAATTTTTTCCCCGGGGATTTCCCGGCCGGCCCCGGTCTCCATGCTGGTCTCAATTCCGATTTCCGCGGATTTTACTGCCGCCTGGGTAGATCGTTTTGGCTCCAGGGGCGGGGAGCGGCTTGGGACCGGAGAAAAAGGGGGCTCTTCCGGCGGGGTTTTCGAATCTGCCGTTTGCAGAAAGGAATCAGGTCGAAGCATGAACCACGCCAGCAGGATCAAAGCAAAGCCGGCAACGCCGTAAGCCCATGAGCGAAATCCCATCAATCCAGTTTAAGGGTGCCGCCGGCCGGGGAAAACCCCTTGTCGGAACCCTCCGCCGGGAGGATTCTATCCCTTGGTTCGCCGGTGTGGCGGAACTGGCAGACGCGACGGACTCAAAATCCGTTGCCCGCAAGG
>CAZURF010000018.1:0-2397 GCA_964623555.1 uncultured Akkermansia sp.
CCGTCTCCCGCATCGACGCCGTCCACGGCGACCGCAACCTCGTCTGCTCCTGCCCTTCCGTATCAGATCTCGCCTCTTAAACCTCCCGCTTTCCACCTCCCGCGGAAATTTTCTCGAAAATTTCCTCCGCCGGGTACGTCCATATCTCGCTCAACGTCGGATGGTAATGCGGCAGGTTCATCATTTCCTCCGCCGTGCCCCGATACCGCATGATGGCCAGCGGCTCATGAATCAGGTCGGATGCATGGGGCCCAACCACCTGCGCCCCCACGATCTCCCCCCTTTGTTTAAGGGCAATCAGCTTCACAAACCCGTCCATCGCTCCCATCACCATGGACTTCCCGTGGTCCGCAAACGGATAGCTCGCCGTCACGATCTCCCAACCCTTTTCCCGGCACTCCCTCTCCGAATACCCCACACCCGCCGCCTCGGGTGACGTAAAAATCACCTCCAGCTTGAGCCGGTAATCCATCCTCTCCCTGGGCTCCCTGCCCGCTACCAACGCCGCCGCATTCTTCGCCGCCACCTCCCCCTGCTGGATCGCCAGATGCACCACCTCGTACGGCCCGCACACATCACCGGCTGCAAAGATATGTGGCACGTTCGTCTGTTGGGTCGCTTGCGTCACCACCTTCCCCTTCTCCGTCTTCACCCCCGCCGTCCACAGCGCCAGTCCATCCGCGTCCGGTTCCCGACCCAGCGCCTGCAAAATCTGCTCCGCCTCCACCCTCCTCTTTTTTCCATTTTGCAGAAACTCGACCCTCTTTATGTTCCCCTTCTTCACTACCCGCTGGATCTGGGTCCCGCAAAAGACCTCGCTCCCCTGGTCCCGAAACACCTTGGCCAAAGTGTCACCCACCTCGGGGTCTGAATCTGGCAACAGTCGCTCGCTCCGCTGAATCACCATCACCTTCACCCCCAAATGCGCATAGTACTGCGCAAACTCCAAGGCCACCGCCCGCCCGCCCAGAACGATCAGGCTTTTCACCGGTTTGTCGGCCTGCAGACATTCGTCGCTCGTCCAATAACCCACCTCCTCCAATCCCGGAATCTCCCGCTTGGCTGTCCGTGATCCTGTCGCCACCAGGAAGGTTTTGGCCTCAATTTCCGCCGGCACCCTTTCCTTGCCCACCGCTTCCAGGGCCAACCGATGCGGACCCGTGAATCGCCCCTTGGCCCGGTAAAAGGTGAACTTCCCCTTCTCCAGTTGCTCCCGCCGGTAATCCGCGAACTCCGCGATCAGCCGGTCCTTTCGCTTTAGAATCGCCTTCCAGTCCGGCTTCGGTTTTCCCACCCGGATCCCAAACTCCTTCGCTCGCCCGATCTCATGGTTCCGGTGCGCGCTCTCTAGGATCGTCTTGGTCGGCATGCAGCCCCGCAAGATGCATAAACCTCCCACCCTCTCTCCGCCCTCAATCACGGCCACCTTCAGTCCTAGCGATGCCCCGGTCCGGGCCGCCGCATAACCCGCGCTCCCTGCGCCGACCACGGCCAGGTCGTAGGTGGGAGTCATGAAAGAAAGATTAGGCGGTCAGGGTGACTTCGCCGGCCTTGCCGCCAAACTTCGGATACAAAAACCTCGCTGCCGGCACCGTCTCCCGCGTCACCACGGCCGCCGTCTCCAGCCCCTTCTCGGCCAAGTGCCGCAGAGACTCCTGCAGAAGCGCCGCCCCCAATCCACGCCGCTGGTACTCATAATCAATCGTGACGCCCGAAAGCAGATGCGGTCCTTCCCCCGGAACCGGATAAAGGGCGCTGATTCCGACAACGCGGGGCCCATGGACCAGCGCCAAGAGTTCCATCCCGGCAACCGGCTTACCTTCGGGAAACAGTCTTTTGCGGAGCTCCTCCAGATGTCCATCCAAACCGATGATCCAACTCTTTTCATTGAGGAAGGCCTTTTGGATGCCCTCCCAGATCGCCTCCACGTCGTATTCCTTGAGCTCCTTAATTTCGTGTTTGGCCGGCAAGCCAGGTGCCTGGGTGGGCGCTTTCTTTAAATCCCACTCAAAACGGACCTTGCGGATGCCCTTCATTTGAAAATATTGGAACGCAAAAACGCCCCGAATCCAAGCCGGAATCCCGCCTAGCGGCTACCTGGTTTCGTTGGCGGGATTTTCTTCAGGTCGGCCGGGAGCTGATCCGGCTCAAAGGTTTCAACCGGCAACTTCATCAGCGAACAAAGGGGGGCACCCAGTTCCGGCGGTTTCTCGCTCCGGTCCACCAGGCAGGCCACCCCCGCCACCTCACCCCCCGCCGCCTTCACCAGCGCAATCACCTCCTTCACGGCGCTTCCCGTCGTGATGACATCCTCCGCCACCAGGAACTTCTCCCCCGGCTTCACCTCAAACCTTCGGATCTTCAGCTTTCCCTCGTCCTTCTCGGCAAAAATATGCC
>CAZURF010000018.1:2497-22477 GCA_964623555.1 uncultured Akkermansia sp.
TCTTTCGGAAAGAACTCCGCATAAACGGTGTTCATTTCCGGGAAGGTCTTCAGATCGGTCAAAAAAACCGTCGCCTTCACCACATCCCCCAAGCTCAACCCGCCTTCCTTTAAGAGGCTCTGGGCCCGCTCCAATGCTTTCCGTGTCTGCTCGGCCACCGATCCGTTGAGAAGGTTCCCCTGCTCATCCAGGGCCAGTTGACCGGAAAGAAAAACAAATCCACCTGCCTCCGTCGCCTGCCGGTATGGCCCGATCGCCGGGCCAGCCACCTTCGAACTCCATCCCTTATGACCCATATCCTCGATCCTTTCCCAAGCTTCACGCCCGGTCAATTCTCCGTTCGTTTATTTTCCTCTTAATCCTAATCCACCAACGCCCTCCTCGCTCTTGGACTTGGGCGACTGTAAACTAACATCCATGAAAGCGCTGGTTTTCAGCTCTCGCTCGTATTCCGAAACCGCCCTCAAATCTGAAAACGCCTCCGGGCGTCACCATCTCAAGTTCCTCGAAACCAAGCTGGACGCCACGACCGCCCCGCTCTGCGCCGGCTACGGGGCCGCCCTGGTCTTTGTAAACGACAAGGTCGACCGGCCATGCCTGAAAATTCTGGCCGAGGGCGGCACCCGGCTCGTGGCCACCCTCAGCACTGGCACCAACCATATCGACCTGGTCGCCGCCAAAGAGTTCGGGATCACCGTAGCCTCCGTCCCCTCCTACTCCCCCAACGCCGTCTCTGAATTCACCCTCGCCCTACTTTTGGCCATGGCCCGCAAGATCCCACGGGCCAACCAGCGGGTCCGGGAAGGCAACTTCGAACTCGAGGGCCTCGAGGGCTTCGAGTTGCGTGACAAGACCGTCGGCGTCTATGGCACCGGGGCCATCGGCCGGGAGGTAGTAAAGAACCTTTCCGGGTTCGGCTGCAGGATCTTGGCCCATGACCCTGTCCCCCACCCTGATACTGCCAAGCTTTGCCGCTACGTGCCCCAGGAAGAGCTTTTTCGCGAATCCGACATCCTCACCTTTCACGTCCCCCTCCTCCCCGCCACCCGCCATCTCGTTAACGACCAGACCCTCGCCCGTATGAAACAAGGTGTTTTTCTCATCAACACCAGCCGCGGGGCCATTTTCGACACTCCCGCCATCATCCGCGGCCTCAAGAAGGGGCATATCGGCCACCTCGCCATCGACGTTTATGAGGAAGAGGCCGGTCTTTTTTTCGAGGACCGCTCCTCCGAAATTCTGAAGGACGATCTCTTCGCGCGGCTTCTCACCTTCCCCAACGTCCTGGTTACGGGCCATCAGGCCTTCCTCACCGATCACGCCCTGCGCATCATCGCGAAAACCACCCTCCAAAGCCTGACCGAATTTGAAGCCTCGGGCTCCTGCACCCACTGCGTCCGGTCGTAAACATAATCGTAACCGTAAACGAGCAATCCCAATCCCTGCGTTAAGCTCCTTGATCCCCCCTCATTTCTTGTAAATTGGTTTTTCAATCATGCTCGTCGACACCCATACCCACCTCGATTTCCCTGATTTTGATGCAGACCGCGATGCGGTCATCCGCCGGGCGGTCGAGGCCGGGGTCACCCGCATGATTGCCATCGGCACCAATCTCGACACCAGCCGCGCCGCCCTCGCCTTGGCCGACCGGCATCCCGAGGTCTACGCCACCATCGGCATCCACCCCAACGAGGTCGGCGAGGTTCCCGACGACGCTGTTTCCCAGCTCGAGAAGCTGGCCAACCACCCCAAAATCGCCGCGATCGGAGAATGTGGATTCGACTACCACTCCCTTCCCAGCTCCAAGGAGGCCTCCTTTGCCAACCTCTCCGCCGCCATCGGCACCACCGCCCCGGGCACCGAATCCGCCGCCCTCGCCGATGCCGATGTCAAAAACCGGCAGGCGATCTTTTTTCAGGAGCAGCTGGACCTCGCTGCCAAGCTCGGCCTGAACGTGGTGATTCACCAGCGGGACAGCTGGAAAGATACCCTCAACGCCCTGAAGCCCTACTCGGGCCGGTTACGCGCCGTCTTCCACTGCTTTTCCGGAACCTCGGAACAGGCCTGTCACCTCCTCGAGCTTGGGCATGCCCTGTCCTTCACCGGAATCGTCACCTTCAAAAACGCCAAGGAGGTTCAGGAGGTTGCCAAACGGGTACCGCTCGGATCGTTTTTTGTCGAGACGGACTGCCCCTACCTCGCCCCGGAACCCGACCGCGGCAAACGCTGTGAACCCGCCCACACCCGCCGGGTGACGGAAAAAATTGCGGGCCTGCGCGGCCTGACCCTGGAAGAAACTGCTCGCGCCACCACCGAAGCCGCGGAAAAATTCTTCCGGTTGAGATGAGATCCCCCCACTTGCACCTGCCTTTTTGGATCCGCGTCCCCGCCACCACCGCGAATCTGGGACCCGGTTTTGACGCCTTGGCCCTTGCCCTTGAGCTCTACAACTACATCGCTATTGAACCGGGCGCACCCGAGCGCCCCGATCCGTTCGCTCAGGAGATTCTGGAGGCCTACCACAAGGCCCGGAACCTGCCTTTCAAGCCCTACAAGCTGGTGGTCCGGGGCAACGTGCCGCCCGCCCGGGGCCTCGGGAGCAGTGCCACCATCCGCCTTGGTATGCTCGCCGCCCTCGACAAGGTGAACCGGAAATCCCTGGATCTGGATTGGCTCATTGCGACCGCCACCAAAATCGAAGGTCACCCGGACAACATCACGGCTGCGGCCCTCGGCGGTTTCGTGGTGTGCGGCGGGTCCCAACCGGCCAGGGTCCGGGTCTCCTCCCGCCTCAAATTCGTCGCCGCCATTCCCCGGATCGAAACCTCGACCCGCACGGCGCGCTCCATTCTGCCGCCCAGCGTTTCCCTGCAGGATGCCGCCGGCAATCTTCGC
This sequence comes from uncultured Akkermansia sp., assembly GCA_964623555.1. Taxonomy (GTDB): domain Bacteria; phylum Verrucomicrobiota; class Verrucomicrobiia; order Methylacidiphilales; family Verrucolacustridaceae; genus Verrucolacustris. The sequence continues at coordinate 5,393 of CAZURF010000018.1, forward strand.
AACTCGTCCCGGATCACCGCGGCCTTTATGGAAAGAAAGTACGAAGAAGCGCGCGGCGCGTTCCATGACCGCCTCCACCAGCCCCACCGGGCCGCCTTGGTCCCCGGATTAGAACAGGCGATCGAGGCCGCGGAAAGGGCCGGAGCCATCGGGGCTTTTCTAAGCGGAGCGGGACCCACGATCTTGGCCATCTGCCAGAAATCGGAAAAACCTGTTGGCAACGCCATGGTCGCAGCCCTGCGTAAGGCCGGCTTGGATGAGGTGGATGTCCGGGTTCTCGCCGCTGATAACGGCGGACTCACCACCGCACGCTTCCTACCCTCCTCCGCCAAAGAAACCCGTTGCTAGTCCCAGCCGGTTGAAAGGCTGCGGCTCTCCTCCATCGCTAACCCCGGAAAAGCTAACCGCCCCCTTGGCCGCCGGTAGCCTGCCGCTGATAGCTTACTTCTTTTCCGCGTAGTGATGGAGACGGTTGGAGAGAATGAAGAAGGTCGGCGCCCATAGGCCCACGAAGATGCCAAATCTTTCCGCATAGGCGCGCTTGGCCTCGGCCACGGCATCCCCCATGCCAGGAGCTCCAAATTGACCTCCGGCGGAAAACCAGATCATCACGGAGCCGATGATGGACAGGAATCCCAACGCGAAGCACAGGTTGCTGAGGAACTGGATCTGTTCTTTGTTCATGGGACTAGCTTGTTCTTACCCCTGTCTTCTTCAAGTCTTTTCCCGTCGAGTCCTCGGAAAGCAAAAACCTGGCTGCCTCATTGACGTCCTTGTCTCCCCGACCTGAAAGATTCACCAGGATGATCTGGTCTTTTTTCAGTTTCGGGGCCTCTTTCATTGCAAACGCCACGCCATGCGCCGTCTCCAGGGCCGGCAAAATTCCCTCCACCTTCCCCAGGGTCGAAAAGGCATGGAGCGCCTCGTCATCGGTCGCAAAGGTGTATTCGGCCCGCCCGATGTCGCGCAGTTGACAGTGCTCCGGTCCCACCGCCGCGTAGTCCAAACCGGCTGAAACGGAATGGGTCAGCTCGATTTGCCCGTCGGCATTCTGCAGGAGGAACGACTTCGACCCCTGCAGCACCCCCAACTTTCCACCCTGGAAACGGGCCGCGTGTTTCCCTGGTTTAATCCCCTCCCCGCCGGCCTCCACCCCGACCAGGCGAACGCCCGCATCCTGGAGGAAAGCATAGAAAATCCCGATGGCATTGCTGCCACCGCCGACACAGGCGCAAACCACGTCCGGCAGCCTTTCTTCCCGCTGCATGAGTTGGGACCGCGCCTCCTCCCCGATCACGCGGTGAAATTCCCGCACCATGTACGGATACGGATGTGCTCCGTAGGCCGTCCCAAGGACGTAATGGGTGGTGCGTACATTGGTGACCCAGTCGCGCATCGCCTCGTTGACCGCCTCTTTGAGGGTCTTTTGGCCCGCGGTCACGCCCACCACTTTGGCCCCTAAAAGGCGCATCCGGGTCACATTGAGGGCCTGCCTCCGCATATCCTCCTCCCCCATGTAAATGACACACTCCATGCCATACCGGGCCGCCATGGTCGCTGTGGCCACCCCGTGTTGACCGGCTCCCGTCTCCGCGATGATCCGCTTTTTTCCCATCCGCCGGGCCAGGATGACCTGTCCCAGGGCGTTGTTGATCTTGTGGGCCCCGGTGTGAAGTAAATCCTCGCGCTTCAGGTAAATTTTGGCCCCGCCCAACTGCTCCGTGAGCCGGGCGGCAAAATAAAGAGGGGTCGGCCGCCCGGTGAAATCCCGGCGCATCTCCTGCAGTTCGTGCTGGAAAGCCGGATCCTTGCGGGCCTTTTCAAACTCCTGCGCCAACTCTTCCAAAGGTGCCACCAACGTCTCCGGGACATATCTTCCGCCATAGACACCAAAGTGTCCGGAGGCGTCCGGTCCGACCGGTAGGCTGGCCTGAATGGGCATTGGAGGAGCCTAGCGCAAAATCCGGCCCGGAGGTAGTCAACATCCGGCCCGGATCGATCCCGGCTAAGGGACCGCCCCGAGGGGGCTAAATTTTCAGGCGACCCAACGCCGCCGCCGGATCACCATCCCGCATCAACGACTCCCCCACCAGCAGGCAATAAATCCCCTGGGCGGTGACAAACTTCACATCATCGGCCGTACGAATCCCGCTTTCACTGATTCCCAGGCATTCCGCCGGAATCTCCGGAGCCAGTTCCTCCGTCGTTTTCAAATCCACCTCAAAGGTGTGCAGATTCCGGTTGTTGATCCCGATGATGTCGGCGTCGATCTCCAGCGCCCGGTCCATCTCTTTCATGTCATGCACCTCGACGAGAACATCCGCCCCCAGACCCCGGCCAAGATCATACAGGCCTTTGAGTTCCGCATCGGTCAGCGCCGCCACGATTAACAGAAAGGCATCCGCCTCGGCCGCGATGCTTTCGTAAACCTGCGCCTCGGTCAGGATAAAGTCCTTGCGCAGGACCGGCACCCGGACGGCAGCGCGCACTTTCTTCATATCCTCCAGGCAACCCCGGAAAAATTCCCGGTCGGTCAGGACGGAGATCGCCCCGGCTCCGCCCTTTTCATAGAGCTTGGCCTGCGCCACCGGGTCGTACTTGTCCGCGATGGTGCCGGCCGTGGGCGAGGCCGCCTTGCACTCGGCGATCACGGTGACCTGGCCGGGATGAAAGAGGTTGCTGCGAAACCCGCGGTATTCGTTCCTCCGGAGCGCCTCACGTTTAAGCTCTGCCTTGCGGGGTTCCAGGGCCAGCGCTTCCTTCCTTTTTGCCGCGATGATACCGGCCAACCGATCCGCACCCTTCATTCCTCCTCCTCGTCCTCGATGGGGCCGGATCTTTTTTTTCCTTTGAGAAAGGCGTTGAGGAACGCATCGATCTCCCCGTCCAGCACCGCCTGCACGTCGCTGGTCTGCTCGCCGGTCCGCAGATCCTTCACCATCTGGTAAGGCTGCAGGACATAGGAGCGGATCTGGTGACCCCAGCCGATCTGCCCCTTGGCGGCGTAATTTTGTTCCTGTTCGGCCTTCTTTTTATCGAGCTCCAGCTGGCGTAGCCGCGCGGCCAAGACTTTCATCGCGGTGGCCCGGTTTTTGATCTGGGAGCGCTCGTTTTGGCAGGTCACCACCAGGCCGGTGGGAAAATGGGTGATGCGCACGGCGGAGTCGGTGGTGTTCACCCCTTGGCCGCCGTGACCGCCCGCCCGAAACACGTCCACGCGGATGTCCTTCTCCGGAATTTCCACATCCTGCTCCTCGTCGGGCTCCGGCACAATTTCCGCCGAGGCAAAAGAGGTCTGCCGTTTTCCCTGCGCGTTAAAGGGGGAAATCCGCACCAAACGGTGCACCCCGCGTTCCGGCTTCAAATAGCCGTAGGCATTTTCCCCCACCACACGAAGCATGGCGTTTTTGATCCCGGCCTCTTCCCCGGAAAGAATGTCGAGGATCTCCACCTTATAGCCGCGCCGTTCCGCCCAACGCTGGTACATGCGGAGAAGGATGTTGGCCCAGTCACACGCCTCGGTGCCGCCCGCCCCGGCGTTCAGGCTGAGGATGGCGTTTCTCCGGTCGTCCGGCTGGGAAAGGATGAATTGGACCTCGGCTTGGTCGAGTTGGGCCAACGCCTGCTTCATTTCCTCGGCGAACTCCTTGCGGGCAGCCTCCGAACCGTCCTCCTCTGCCAGTTCCTGATGCACGGGGAGATCGGCGATCCTTTTTTCCAGGTCCCGCATCTGCTCAAGCTTGCGGCGGAGCGAGGTGGCCTCGGAGGAAACCTTTTGCGCCTTGGCGGTGTCGTTCCAGAAATCGGGGGCGGCCATCCGGCCGTCGAGCTCCTTCAGCTGGGTTTCAAGCTTGGCCGGGTCAAAGAAACCTCCGCAACTCCCGCAAGCGGGAGTCCACGGAGGCCAAATCGATCGTCTCAGCCGGAAGAGTCATGTTTCTGAAAAGATGCCCATTCCAAGGGTCAGGCTCAAGCGGGTTCCCGCCGAATTCCCAGCCCCGCGGCGACCAAGGCCAGGCAAATCCAGACCGGCCACTCGCCCCAGCGCACATAGAAGGTCAGCCGAGGTTCCGCCAACTCCAGTTCCCCCCGAAGAAAACCCGGCTCCCGGATAGATCCCGTCTCCGGATCGCGCACCTCCGCCGTCACCACCCCGCGGGGATTCACCAGGGCGGTCACCCCGTCATTGGTGGCCCGCAACAAGGGCAACCGGGTCTCCACCGCCCTCAGTCGGGCATTTTCCAAATGCTGCCGTGATCCCGCCGAAGCCCCGAACCACGCATCGTTGGTCAGGTTGACCAGAAGATGGGGCAACTTCTGGGCCGCCTGGCGGACCACCCGCGGCACGGTGTCCTCAAAACAGATCAAGGGCGCCAATCTCACTCCGGGCGGATCCAGCAGAAGGGAGCCGATGGAATTTCCGGCCGTGAGATCCCCTCCCGGGGGCACCATTCTCCGCAGCCATGGCAGAAAATCCGCCATGGGGACATACTCCCCCATCACCACCAGGTGGGTTTTGTCGTAGACCGAAGGAAGCGTCCCTTCCGGACCCTGGAAAAGGACGGCACAGTTGAAAGTCTCCGGGCCGCGAATATCCAGCGAGCCGGTGAGTAGTGCCCGTGCCCCCATCCGCCGCACCGACTGGATCGCGCCCTGCAGCTCCGGCTCTTCACGCCAACCGGTTCCAGCAAGGCTCTCCGGCCAAACCAGCAGATCCACCGGCCCGCCCCCGACCAACGCCAGTTCGCTCCACTTTCTGAGTTCCTCCGCCACTCGGGAAACCTTGGCGGAACGCCACGGATCCTGTGGGACCGCCGGTTGGATGACCGCATAACGGAGGGTTGCAACCGGCTCGGGCATCGGTCGCAGTAAGGTCCGGGCCCCGTACACCATGGTCAGACCGACCACCACCACCCCAGCGGTGAAATCCCAACGGGGCCGCCACTTCTGGGCGCCCCGGATCTCCAGTTCAAATCTTCGGGCCGTCAGCGCCAAGGTCAGCCCCGCGAAAGCCACCACCCAGGAAACCAGGAACACTCCCCCCAGGTCTGCCACTTGGGCCACCAGCAAAAGCTCCGCCTGGGAAACGCCCAGGGAATTCCAGCCAAACCCGGTGAAGATCACCCCGCGCAACCATTCCGTGACCACCCAGGCCGAGGCACCGCCCAGGGCATGCCGGATGTTTCCCCAACTGGTCATCCGCTCCGGATCCGTGCCCGCCAGACGGACCCAGATGACAAACCACAACGCGGGGTAGACCGCGAGGTAGGCGCTGAGCACCGCCCAACCGGCGACCGTCACGGTCTGCAGCCAGCTCAAGCTGGTCAAAAAGTGGCTGAACCCGAAAAACCAGCCCAAGAGAAACGCCTCCCGAATTTCCGGTTGTTGGCGTTGCCCATAATACGCCAAAGGAATCAGGCCCACCCAGCCGGCGACCGGTTGTGAAAAGGGTGCAAATCCCAAGGTCAGCAGCAGCCCGCTTCCTCCGGCACAAAGCCAGCCGGTGATGGGAATTCCCAGAATCTTTCGGACGCCGGACATCCCCCTTTCTCCATCCCGTCGCGAGGCGAGTCAACGCCGACCGGCTTGTCTCGAGCCTCGGCCTGCCCTTACCTCAAGGGGTGATCTCGGGACGTCTTCGCGAGGCCCTTTGGAAATTTTTCCTGATTTGGGCGGGGGTGGGTTTGCTGGCCGTGACGTTTCGGTTAACCCCGGCTTGGGCGGAATCCCTCCCCCTGCCCTCCTGGCTGACTTCATTTGTCGCCTTTTGTCTTCGGAACGGCGATTTCGTTTCGATGCTCCTGGCCTCCAGCCATGTCTATTTCTCCGCCGTGGACCGGTTGGGACTGAAAAAGGCCCGGGTTGCCGCCGCCGTGATTCTGGTGGCTTCGGGAATTTTGGAGACGGTCGGCACCCTTTCGGGGATTCCCTTCGGGAGTTACACCTACACGGACGCCTTTGGTCCAAGAATCGGCGGCGTCCTGCCGCTGGCGATTCCCCTGGCCTGGTTTGCGGTGGTCGCCGGCGCCAACCTCACCCTCAGCCAGTATTGGCAGGGAGCCACCCGGGCGCCTCTGGCCATCGCCACCGGGGCCTTCGCACTATTCTTTGATTTTCTCATGGAGCCATTCGCCTACGCCATCCGTGGTTACTGGATTTGGGCGGGAAATTACGTCCCGCCGCAAAATTACTTCTCCTGGTTTATATTCAGCGCCCTGATGGCCTGGATCACCCCCATCCACGCCAAGCCCTCCTCAAGACCGGACGCCCGGCCTGCCATCACCCTGGCGATCATGCTGGGCCTCTTTCTCGCCGCCCGCATTTCCCACGGGATCTGATCAGGCCCAGCCCGCAACCCGTCGCAGGACCACGCCGGAACCTCGCCAAATTTTTTGGCCCAAACCCAGGGCATGGCGGCGGGAAAAAACGTCGTACCCGGAGGCCTCGATCGGATCCAGGATGCCCGCATACAGCTCCCTCATCAGCCATGTGGCCAGCCGAGGCCCGCCTGCGGCCAACTGACCGATGCCGGGTTCTGCCTGCCGATACTGTTTCCGTGCCCGTTCGACCTGAAAACGCATAAACTCCGTCCAACGCCCGGAAGGCCGGCCCGCCAAAAGACCCTCTTTTTCGACCCCGTACTCCTCCCGCTCCCGGGCCGGCAAATAGATCCGTCCCGCCATCGCATCTTCCGAGATATCCCGGAGGATGTTGGTCAGTTGCATCCCCCGCCCGAGATCCAACGCCCGCGGCTCGGCGGACGGATCCTCCAAGCCAAAGACCCGCATCATCATCAGGCCGACCGTGCCGGCCACCCGGTAGCAGTAGAGATCAAGCTCCTCCCAGGTTTGCAGATCCACCGGTCCGGCATCGCCGGCCACGCCGACGGCCAAATCCTCAAACCACTGCTTCCGGATCTTTTTCCGTGCCGCCGTTTCCCGAAAGGCCGGCATCCACTCCTCGCCGGCCTGATCCCCTCCTGAGCCGTAAGCCCGCTCCAAGATTTTTCCCGCCATTTCCGGCCGGACCGACTCGCCCCGCGCGGCTGCCCGGTCGATGACATCGTCAATGGACCGGCAACAGGCGTACACGGCATACGCATCCTTCTGCACGGTCGGACCCAGCACGTGGGAGGCAAAATAAAAGGTGCGGGCATGCTCCCGGGTCAACGCGCGCGCGGCCGCGCGGGAACGGGTAAGATCGCTTGGGGAAGCCGGGGGCAACGGACTAGGCGGTGCGGACGGATTGCCGGACCCAGCCGATCGCCTGGGAAAGGGAGTCCCGTTCGGCCGTGGTGAGATGGGATCCTGCCAGTTTTTGGGAGGCTTCCTCAAAAAGGGCCCGGCAACGTTCCTGCATGGCAGAAATTGCGCCCGACTTGCGGATCAGATCCTGCACCTTGGAGATCGACGCCTCGTTCCTCGTGGGATTTTGCAGGCACATTTGGAGGAAAGAGCGGTCCACCTCGCCCAGACGCTCATAGGCCTCCCGGACCAGCAAGGTCTTTTTCCCCTCGAGAAGATCGGTGGGTAGCAGCTGATCCCGGCTGTCGAAGTGGGAAAATTCCAATAGGTCATTTTGGATCTGGAAGGCCAAGCCCAGCGGCTCCATCACGGCGGCCAAATCCTCCTGCTTTTCCACGGAAGCTCCGGCAAGAATCGCCCCCAGCACACAGGGAGCCTCGAAGGTGTAACGGGTGGTTTTCAGCAGGTAAGTTCTCTCAATCTCCTGAGCGGTGACGCGCCCGATGTCGCGGGAACCCAGAAGAATATCAAAGATCTCCCCGACCCCGGTGTCCGTGATGTAGGAGAGAAGCTTGCCGATGGCGGCACTCCGGTGCGGCTCCGCAAACCCGGCCATCTGCAGGGTTTCCACGGAGAGGGCGAAAAGAAGGTCCCCCACCACCACCGCCACCCCATGGCCGGTCCGTTCCGCACTGGTTAGCCGGCCCACCCGTTGTTCAACCAGCTTGTGAAAGGTGGGCAGACCCCGGCGTTTCTCCGACCGGTCGATCAGGTCATCGTGCACCAGCACGAAGGCGTGGAGGAGTTCCAAGGAGATGGCGGCGGCCAGGACCGAGGGATCTGTCACGGCCTTGGATCCCCCCAATCCGCGATAAGTCAGCGCAAAAAGCAGTGGGCGGATCCTCTTGCCCTTCCGGCCGACAAACTCGCACATGTCAAAATAGACCGGCTCAAACATCTCCCCGTAGTCGTACCTCTCTTTTTGGCGATGAAAGAAGGCCTGAATCTCGCGCTCCAGCAGGGAGGGAAGCGTTTCGAGTTCGTTCCGCAGGGAAGTTTCCATGGGATAATTTATCGGATTCCGGAGCCGAGCCGCCAACGGCAAAAGGTGAAGTTATTCATATCGAGTATTCGCTCCCTTTGGGCCGCTCAGATTTGGGAATGACCTTCAAGGCGGCATGCTCCGCGAAGACAAGATGATTGGCGGGGATGCTCTTGGTGAGAAAAACCCCGCCCCCGACCGTACTCCCCTCCCCCACCACGGTTTCCCCACCCAAAATGGTGACCCCCGGATAGATGGTCACCCGGTCCTCGATGGTGGGGTGGCGTTTCCGGCCTCGCAGGCTCTCTGCCCCGCTGACCGAACGCGCCCCCAGGGTGACCCCGTGGTAAATCCGCACCTCCCGTCCGATCTCCGTGGTCTCCCCGATGACAATGCCGGTCCCATGATCGATGAAAAAGGACGGTCCAATGGTGGCCCCGGGATGAATGTCGATCCCGGTCCGGCTGTGGGCCCACTCCGTCATCATTCGGGGCAGGAGGGGCACGCCCAAGAGATAGAGCTCATGGGCCATGCGCTGCACGGAGATCGCCTCAATTCCCGGATACGCCAGCAGGATCTCGTCCACGTTGCGGGCGGCCGGATCCCCGGCCAAGACCGCCTCGACGTCCGTCTTGAGCACGGCCCGCACGGCGGGAATTCGTGAAAGGAAGCTATGGACCTTGGATTGCACCGACTCCCCGCTCCCGCCCCGGGGAAGGCTCTTGGCCATCTCCTTTTCAAGCACCTTTTCCAGGGATCCCAAAAGCTCTGTAACCGCCGGCCCCAACTCCTTCCCCTCCAAGTGGTCATCATCGTAAAAGCCGGGAAACAGGAGATGGAGCAGATCTTGGGTAATGGCCGCCACGGCCGCCTTGGACGGAAGTTGGGAGGCCCCCAAATGGTTGATGGCTCCCAGTTCCGCATAGGAACGGACCATCTCGGAGGTTAATGGGTGATGAGTGCTCAAACGCAAAGAATAGAGGAAACCCGTTTCCGGGGCAATCGGGCGGGACCTCCCGTTTTTGTTGGGCGGAAAGCCCTTCCGATGGCTCAATCGGGGGATGAAATCGGAGGTCTTCACACCCACCAGCCTGCCGCTGGCCACCCGGGACAAAAAAAGGTACGGCGTACTTGGATTTCCGGTTTCCCACTCCCTCTCTCCCCCCATGCAGGAGGCCGGTTTCGGTGCCCTAGGAATTCCCGCTGAATATTTTCGGATCGAAATCCCCGATCACGGGCTGTCCGCCGCCCTTCCCAACCTCCGGCAAGCCGGTCTCCTGGGATGGAACTGCACCCTGCCGCATAAGGAGACCATGTTCTCCCTTTGCGCGGAAAAGGACGCATCCGCCCAAGAGTCCGCTTCCGTGAACACGGTCGTGGTGACGACCAACGGTTTCCGGGGTTTCAGCACGGATGCGGATGGCTGGGAGGATGCCGTGAGGGAGGCATGGAACCTGCCTCTCTCGGCCCAGAGGGTTCTCGTGCTGGGATGCGGCGGGGTGGGACGTACGCTGGCATGTCGTTTGGCACGGAAGGGATGCCGTGCCCTGACCCTGGTCAACCGGAATGCGGAAAAAGCGCTGCTTCTTGCCGAACAACTCCGCCCGCTTGGCGACACTCCCGTTTCCACGGTGCGCTGGAACTCGCCTGAACTGGAAAAGGCGGTGGCGGGCACAGACCTCCTGATTCAGGCCACGCGTCTCGGCCTGAGCCCCGAGGATCCTCTGCCGGTCGCAGAAAATTCTCTTCACCCGAAACTGCGGGTCTATGACACCATCTACCGCCAGGACTTCACCCCATTGATCCAGGCAGCCCGGGCCCGCGGATGCCCCGCCCTGGATGGCTTGGGCATGTTGCTGCATCAGGGGGCCCGCTCTCTGGAAATCTGGACGGGGAAAAAGCCGCCCTTGGGGGTAATGCGCTCCGCGCTCGAGCAGGCGGCGGGACGGCCCATATGAACCCATGGCTCGAGGGATTCGCGGTGTTCGTTTTCGGGGCCTGTGTCGGCTCTTTTTTGAACGTTTGCATTCTCCGCTGGCCCTTGGGCCATTCCATCGTCCGTCCCGCCTCTCGTTGCGCCGCCTGCGGGCTACGAATCCCTTTTTCCATCAACCTGCCCATCCTGGGCTATTTTCTGCTCGGCGGACGGGCCCGTTGTTGCGGCTCCCACCTGGATCCGCGTTATCCCGTGGTGGAATTCCTCACCGCGGCGGTTTTCGCCGCCCTCTGGTTGATTTACCCCGCCAAACTTTTTGCGGTCTATGCGCTCCTGACCGCCGGGCTCATCGTCGCGTCGGGAATTGATTTTGATCACTTGGTCATTCCCGATGGACTGACGCTGGGAGGCGTCGTCATCGGGATTTCCCTGAGTTATCTGGTTCCGGAGCTGCAGGATCGGAGTGATCCCACGGATGCCATGATCCGTTCCTCGCTTTCCGCCGCCCTCGGGGGCGGATTGCTGTGGGCATTGGCGAAAACCGCATCTTGGCTTCTGCAAAAGGAAGCGTTGGGCACCGGGGATGCCAAACTTTTGGCGGGTCTGGCGGCTTTTCTGGGATGGACATCCCTGCCTTGGATTCTGGCGGTCTCCTCGATGGTGGGGACCGGGGTCGGGGTGGCCATTCTGCTGCGGCGAAAACAAAAGCTGGGCATTAAAATTCCTTACGGGCCCTACCTCGCTTTGGCCGCGATTCTTTGGCTTTTGTTCGGAAAAGTCCTTCAGGAAAAATATCTTTCGAATAACTTTCCTCCGCCCGGCCTTTAATCCTCATGGACAGGGCTTTGTGGAAGAGCCCGATTCCACCAAATTGCCATCAAAGGACGTTTCGCTCTGTCGACATACCAACCCATCTTCTCCTGTATATAGGGGATGCGTAGGAGTTGGAACTCAACATGTTGGGTGTGGGGTCTAATAATTCTCTTTTCCTACCCAGCAGCCTTCGCCTCTCCACCTCCGGGGGTTGCCCTTCAGGAGGACGGTTCGCTGGTGATTTCCGATTCCAAAGGAGCCATTGCCGAGTTCGTGAAACAGGGAACTCCGCGCCAATCCGTGGAGATAGGCGCCCAAAACTGCAATGTCAGTTACGGGTTCAACTCTGCGGGCAAAAAAACCATCCTGGTGACGGTCCCACGCGCCGGAACCGCCCCCGTCGTCTTTGACTTGGGGCAGAACCGGATCACCATCCCGCCGGGATCCGCCTTGCGGATCACACTTGGAACGGACAATCGTGTGGAAAAAATGGACGGAAATCCGCAGGAATCGGTGACCTTCCAATCCATTGAAAGCGCCTCCGCCAAAGCGCCGGCGGAGTCACCGGCGGAGGTGCAGGCAATCCCGCAGGATCTGGGATTGGTCTTTGCGGAAACCCCGCCCTCCCCCCCCCGGAAAATCCCCGCCGCCCCCGAGCAGGGATCCCCAGTCTTGGAAACGCCTCCCGGCCTGCAGACTCCCGCGTCTTCTCCCACCGGACCTTTGGAGACTTCGGACTCTGCCCCATCTGGATGGCCCGGAAGACTCCTCCAAAGACCCCTCAAGGAAAGCGAACTGGAGGAGGAACGTTTCTACGTCTCCACGGATTTTGGGGCGAGGTTTGTGAGCCCGATGAGCATCGTCAACGTGGTCGGTCCGGCGGGTCCAAGCAACCCGATCATCCAGAAGCAAATCGCCTTCAGCACCGGGTATCGGCAGGACATCAATGTAGGGGTCTGGTTGACCGACTGGTTTGGGATGGCCCTGGAAACCGGGTTCGCCCTGAACGCGATTCGCGGAAACACCCAGGATCTAACCGTGGAAAGCAGCACCTATTGGAGCGTCCCGATTCTGGCCCAGCTATGCTTCCAATACCCCAACGAAACGGGCTGGGTTCCTTTCATCAACTTTGGTTTCGGGGGCGGGTGGAACTTTTTTAATTTGGGGACCATCTCTTACCTAGGCGTGACCCAAAACAGCGTCGGTCTCGGCAACGACATGAACACGGCCTACCAGCTGTCGGCCGGAATCCGCTACCGCATCTACGAGGAGTTCAGCATGTCCCTGATGTATAAATTTTACGGAACCAGCCAGCCGACCATCGACACTTCCGACTCCCAGCAGATCACCTTCGGATCCCCCGTCACTAATTCGGTAGAACTGGGTCTGAACTTCGCCTTTTGACGGCTCTAGCGACTCCCCATCTGCGCCCGGTCCCGCAGATAGTGATCCGCCAGCACCAGCCAGGTCATGGCCTCCACCATCGGGACCGCCCGCGGTAGCACGCAAGGGTCATGGCGACCCCGCGCTCTCAGTTCAGCCGCCTTGCCTTTCACATTCACGGTCTTTTGCGGCTTGGCAATGGTCGCGACCGGTTTGAAGGCGACCCGAAAGACGATGTCCTCGCCATTGCTGATGCCGCCCTGCACTCCTCCACTACGGTTGGTGCGGGTCCGGACCCTTTTGCCCTCCAGGTAAAACTCGTCGTTGTGTTCGGATCCGCGAAGGCGCACCCCCGCAAAACCCGATCCTATTTCAAATCCCTTGCTCGCCGGCAGGCTCATGACTGCTTTGGCTAAGTCCGCCTCCAAGCGGTCAAACACCGGCTCGCCAAGTCCCACCGGACATCCCCGCACCACGCACTCCACAATTCCACCGACCGAATCACCCTCGGCACGAACCCTCTCGATCAAGCGGACGACCTCGGCAGCTTCCTTGGCATCCGGCCACCGCACCGGGTTGGACTCCACCTCACGGAAAGACACCCCCGCCGCCGGCATCCGGGAAGTGATGGTGCCAACCTGCCGCACGAAGGCGGTGAGGCTGAGCTTGGGAGACAGTTGGCCGAACATTTTTTTGGCGATGGACCCACCAATCACCCGCCCGATGGTTTCCCGAGCGGAAGTTCGGCCCCCTCCCTGCCAGTTGCGGATTCCGAATTTTGCCTGGTACGTGTAGTCGGCATGACTTGGCCGGAACATTGTTTCCATCTCCTTGTACGCCTCCGGTCGCGCATCCTCATTCCGCACCCAGACCGAGATCGGCGTTCCCAGGGTCTTGCCCCCGAAGACCCCGGAAAGAATTTCACAGCGGTCCGCCTCTTTCCTGGGGGTGACGATTTTGCTTTGCCCAGGGCGGCGCCGGTCCAGGTCCGGCTGAAGGTCGGCCTCGGTCAGCGGGATCTGGGGAGGGCAGCCATCCACCACGGCACCCACCCCGCCGCCGTGGGATTCCCCCCATGTCGTTACCCGATAGAGGTGGCCGAAAGTGTTCGCCATGGGTCTGACTCTGCCCAGAAAACCGGGGCAACCCAAGCCTGCGGATGTCCCTGGCTCTCGCCCCCGCCGGCACTCTTTGCCATGATTAGCCCATGGCCAAACCTTGCCATCTTTGGCTCCTGGGCCTCAGTGGTTCAGGCAAAAGCACGGTGGGCCCCCGTTTGGCCAAGGCCTTGGCCATGCCGTGGGTCGACACCGACCAGGAAATCGCCCGGGAGGCGGGAAAGACCATTCCGGAAATTTTTCAGTCCTCGGGCGAGGATGGCTTTCGGCAGCAGGAGGCCCGGGTTCTTGAAAAAATTTTCCCAGGGCCCGCGACCGTGGTCTCGTGCGGGGGCGGAATCATCACCCGCGAAGCCAATCGCCGCGCCATGGCGAACTGCGGTCTTAGAATTTACCTCCAAGCGGATCCCGCCACGTTAGCCCAGCGGTTAAAATCATCCCAAGACCGGCCGCTTTTATCCGGCGAGGATCGTGCCGCCGCCCTGTCCAAACTGCTGGCAGAGCGTTCCCCCTGGTACGAGGAAAGTGAAATTCAGATCGATGTCACCCGCCTCCAACCCCAGGAGGTGGTCGACGCGATCCGGAAAAAACTCCCTGCCCCGTGGTCCCGCTAAACGCCGCCGAAATTCTCCAGCAGGCCTCCACCCGACTTGGTTTGGACGCTTTTGGCATGGCCCCGGTCCGTGCCCCGGATCACGCCCAAAATCTGCACGAATGGCTTTCCCGCTCTTTTCAGGGCGAAATGTCCTGGATGGCCCGCTCCCCGGAAATCCGGGCCGACCCCGCCAAGTATGATCCCACCGCACGCTCGATTCTGGTGGCCGGAATTTCAAGCCGCCAGACCCACCCTCCCCCCCGTCGGGGCCGGATTGCCGCCTATGCCCAAGGGGCCGACTACCATGAATTTCTCCGGGAAAAACTCGAGGCTCTCGCCCGGGAAACCATCCTCCCCTGGGGCGGAAAATTTCGTGTCTGTGTGGACACATCCCCTTTGCTCGAAAAACCCCTGGCCGCCCTGGCGGGAATCGGCTGGCAGGGCAAAAACACCCTCCTCATTCATCGGGAGCATGGCCCTTGGCTGCTTCTCGGATTTTTACTGACCGATCTTGCCTTTTCTCCACGCGACCCCGACTCCGACCACTGCGGGACCTGTACCCGCTGCCTCGATGCCTGCCCCACCCGGGCTTTTCCCCGGCCCTACGTCCTGGATGCCCGCCGTTGCCTCGCCTATTTGACGATCGAAAACCCCGGACCGATCCCGGAGGAGTTCCGGGCGCTTGTGGGCGACCGGCTCTTCGGCTGCGATGAGTGCCTGGAAGTCTGCCCTTGGAACCGTCACGCCCAGAATGCCCGTGAGATCAAATTAACCCCGCGAAACCGCCCGGACTTGGTCGACATGCTTGCCTGGGATGAGGAGCGGTTTCGCAAGGAATTCCGCGGCACCCCGATCTTCCGCTTAAAGCGAAACCGCTGGATCCGCAACGTCACGGTTGTTCTTGGCAATATCGGAACAGCCAAGGACTTGGCGGCCCTGGCCAAAGCCGCGTCCGAGGAGGATGCCCTGATCCGGGAGCACGCCAAATGGGCGATAGCCCGCATCCAGGAACGGGAGGAGGAGAGAAAAAAACTTTAAGGATTGGCCGGAGCAGGAAGCAGGTTGCCGGACTTTTTATCCTCTTCCTTCTTCACTTCCGGCAGGAGCGTGCGCAGTTCGCTGATTTTCGGTTTTCCATCCTCCTCCGGAATCTTCTCCGCCTGCTCCCCGGTCAGATAGCCCTTTTCCACCAGGGAGTCGGCAAAGGTCGCATTGGCGTCGGGCGGGTAAATTCGGTAGGCCGAGGCCACAAACTCCATGGCCGCGGGTTTGTCCCCGTTGACAAACGATTCGGCCGCTTTGGAAAAATAATAGATAGGGCTGCTGGGGTTGGGCTGCAGGGAGGACAGGAAACTTTCCGCTTTGGCCTTATCGGCCCCCAACAGGTCGCAAAGATAGATTTTGTAGAGACCCAAGTCGTTTCTCGGCTGGCTGTTGAGGAAAAGTTGGAATCGCTCCCGGGCCTCCTTGTACTTGTTGTTCAGAAACAGGACTTCCCCGAGGTTGAATTGGGCCATCGGAAGATCCGGTTGTAATTTGAGGGCCTCTTCAAAAGCGGCTTGGGCCTTTGCCCAGTCCCGCTGCCGGGTGTAGATGGCACCGCGCAAGTTGGCGGTGTTCGCTTGACCCGGCTTCGACTGCTCGGCGATTTCCAGGAACTTAATCGCGTTCTCGAGGTCGTTCCGCGAAAAAGCCTGGGCGGCCCGCACATAGGTTACCTTGTACTTCTCCTCCGGATCGGCGGGGAGATCGTCGGTCCGGGTCGGCGCACCGCCGGGCGTATTCGCCGCCGGAGATTGGGCTTTTTTGCCGCAAGCGGCCAAAAATACCGCCAGACCCAATCCCAAAGAACAGGCCAACATCCGCATCTCCTATATATCCCAGAACAGCCAAACCGGCTCAACCCGTTTTTCCCCGTGCTTTTCATGGGCCCGAAGGTTCGGGATGATCCTCTGCGATGAAGTTTCTCGTGACGGGAGGCGCCGGCTTTATTGGGAGCCATTTGGTTCGCCGCCTGAGCGCCCGCGGTCCGGTCACTGTCCTGGATGACCTCACCACGGGAAAACAGGACAATCTGGCCGGCTTGGACTGCGCATTTTTGCGGGGTTCCATCCTTGATCCCGCCCCTTTGGCCGAGGCCTGTGCCGGCGCCACCCACGTGTTTCACCTGGCTGCGCTGGTCAGCGTTCCTGAATCCATCGCCCACCCCACCCGTTGCGAGGAAATCAACCTCGAGGGAACCCGCCGGGTTCTCTCGGCCGCCGCCCAAGCCGGGACCCAACGCATGGTCTTGGCCAGTTCCTGTGCCGTTTACGGCGACGAGCCCACCATGCCCAAAAGGGAGAACTCCGTGGTGGCACCGACCAGTCCTTACGCCGCCTCCAAGCTCGCCGCCGAAAAACTTTGCGCGGAGGCCCTGATTTCCACGGCCGCGCTTCGCTTTTTCAACGTCTACGGCCCCCGCCAGGATCCCCGCGGGCCCTATGCGGCCGCGGTCCCCAAATTCCTCGAAGCCGCCCAAGCCGGTTCCCCCCTCACCATTTTCGGGGAGGGACGCCAAACCCGGGACTTCGTTTATGTTGAGGATGTCTGCGCCGCCCTGGAGCACGCCGCCCTCTCCCCCGGGATGACCGGAGTTTACAATGTCGCCTCCGGCCGATCCGTCTCCGTCCGGCATTTGGCCGAGCTCATTCTTGGGCTCACCGGCCTCCGCTCGGAAATCCGCCACGCTCCGGCCCGGGCCGGCGACATCCTCCACTCCTCCGCCTCCATCGACAAAATCCGCGCCACGGGCTGGCAACCCCGCTTTGACTTGGATGCCGGCCTACGAAAGATCCTGGCGGGGGGCTGATCCTCATCCTCCTTTATCCTCCGCCCCAACCGGCCCAAGATGGGGCGACAGCCCGGGTGGTGGAATGGCAGACACAAGGGACTTAAAATCCCTTGGGGAGAAA
>CAZURF010000019.1:0-22400 GCA_964623555.1 uncultured Akkermansia sp.
TGAGACGATCAACGGCAAAAGCATCATGGGACTGATGATGTTGGCCGCCGGAATGGGCTCGCGCATCCGGATCACCGCCTCGGGTCCCGGGGCCCAGGAGGCCGTTTTGGCCCTGCTGCAACTGGTGGAAAGAAAGTTCGACGAGGAGTAGGCCCGGGGGAGAGACTTCTCCTCCGTGAGCGAAGCCGAAAGCCCCCATCACGGGACGGAACTGCGCCTCACGGGGATCCCCGCCTCCCCGGGGGTGGTCAGCGGCAAACTTGCCGTTTTCAGCCGGGAAGAGGAGGTCCGGATCCATCCCACCCCGATCCGGCCGGAGCAGATTGAGGACGAGATGCGGCGGTTGGAAGCCGCCCTGCTAAAAACCCGGGAGCAGATCCAGAAAATCAGGGAACAGCTGGCCCGTTCGCTCGGCGAACAGCAGACCGACATTTTCGAGGCCCATCTCATGGTGGCGGCCGACAGCACGATTGCCGGCGCGGTCCGGCGGCAACTGGAGATGCGCAAGGTCTGCGTCGAGAGCGTCTACCAACACGTGATCCGGGCATATGCCCAGAGCATGAAGGAGGTGGAGGATCCGTACCTGCGGGAGCGGGCCGCCGACATCCTCGATGTGGGCCGGCGGGTCGTCCACAACCTGTTGGGTCGAAAGCTCACCGACCTTTACGCCCTGGATGAGCCCAGCGTGATTCTGGCGCACGACCTGACGCCCTCGGACACGGCGCTGTTGAACCGGCAACTGGCCTTGGGCTTCGCCACGGAGGCGGGCAGCGTCACCTCCCACACGGCCATTATGGCCCGTTCGCTGAATATTCCGGCGGTGGTGGGACTGCACGAAGTCCTGATGAAATGCGAATCGGGCGCCCAGGTCATTCTCGATGGTTACGCCGGGCTGCTCATCGTTCACCCGACCGAACAGACCCGTTACGAGTACGGGCAGATCGAAAAACGCCGCCATGAGGTGGAGGTCAGTCTGGAGGCCCTGCGGGACACGCCGGGATCCACCCGGGACGGGAGAAAGATCATTTTGTCCGCCAATGTGGAGATGCCGGAGGATTTGCCGCTGATCGCGGAGAGCGGGGCGGAGGGGATCGGCCTCTATCGCACGGAGTTCCTGTTTCTCAACCGTGTCCATTTTCCCGGAGAGGACGAACAGGCAAACATTTACCGACAGGTGGTGGAAGCTTCCCGACCCCATTTGGCGATCATCCGCACGCTCGATCTCGGCGGAGACAAGCTGCCGACCCACCTGGGCCTCGATCCCGAGCAGAACCCTTTTCTCGGCTGGCGCGCCATCCGCTACTGCCTGGAAAAGCCGGATATCTTCAAGGTGCAGTTGCGTGCCATCTGCCGCTCCAACCCGGGGGGCAAGGTCCGCGTGATGTTCCCGATGATCGCGACGCGGGAGGAGCTCTCCGCCGCGTTGGCCATTCTGGGGGAGGCGAGGGAGGAGCTGCGGGCCGCGGGGATTCCGGCAGCCGCGGAAGTGGAGGCGGGGGCGATGATCGAGGTGCCTTCGGCCGCCCTGATCGTGGATCGGCTGGCGCCCTTGGTGCAGTTTTTCAGCATCGGCACGAACGACCTCACCCAATACACCCTGGCGGCGGACCGGACGAATGAACGGGTGGCGAGTCTTTACCAACCCACGCACCCGGCGGTCCTGAGCCTGATCCGCATGGTGGTGGAGGCGGCGCGCCGGCATCACATCTGGGTCGGAGTCTGTGGGGAGATGGCGGCGGACGTGGTGATGACGCCGATCCTGGTGGGGCTGGGGGTGGATGAAATGAGCATGGGATCGGTGGCCGTACCCCGTGTGAAAAAAGCCGTCCAAAGTCTGCATTACGGGGAATGTCAGCAACTGGCCCAGGAACTTCTTTCCATGGATTCCGGGCAGCAGATCCACCAGCGGTTACAGAAGGTGGCCGAGGCGGCGTATCCGGAGTTGGTGGGCTAGTCCAAGGTTCCCGAATCATCCCGACCTTTCCCTACCCAGAGGACCCCGATTCGGGTAAAACTCAGCCTTCATGAGCGAGGAAAAATCCGCCCTGCTGGCCGTGCGCCGCGAAAAACTGGCAAAGCTCCGGGAACTCGGGGTGGATCCCTTCGGCGGCCCGTTCCCCGGCACCGAAAGCTCGGAGGAGATCCGGGCCAAGTGGGAGGAGGGGAGAAAAGTGCGGATGGCCGGAAGGATCGTCTCCCACCGGGACATGGGCAAAAGCCAGTTTCTTCACCTGCAGGATCGGGCGGGTCGCCTGCAAATCTACATCCAAAAGCCCTCCCTGCCGGAAAAGGAGAGGGCGGTCTTTGAGTTGCTGGACCTGGGCGACATCCTTGGCGTGGAGGGAACGCTCTTCCTGACCAAAACGGGGGAAAAATCGATCCGGGTGGATACCCTGACCCTGTTGACCAAATCCCTCGCCCCCTTGCCGGATAAGTGGCATGGCCTGGTCGACACCGAAACGCGACACCGGCAGCGCCATCTGGACCTCATTTCCAACGAGGCCTCCCGGAAGGCCCTGGATCTCCGCGTGCGGTTGGTTCGCTATCTCCGGGATTTCCTGACCCATCGCGGGTTCACGGAAGTGGAGACCCCGATGATGCAAGCCGTGGCCGGCGGGGCGGCGGCCGAGCCTTTCAAAACCAAGCATCACGCCCTGGGGTTGGATCTTTTCCTGCGCATCGCGCCCGAGCTCTATCTCAAGCGGCTGCTGGTGGGGGGTCTGGAGAAAGTTTTTGAGATTAACCGTAATTTTCGCAACGAAGGAATTTCCCGGCGGCATAATCCCGAGTTCACCATGCTGGAGGCCTACTGGGCCTACTCCGACTTCCAGGGGATGGCCTCTCTGGTGGAGGAGATGATTGTCGGCGCGGCCCGGGAGCTGACCGGCGGCACCCAAATCACGCAGTCCGACGGTACCACCATTGACCTGACCCCTCCCTGGCCCAGAAAAAAGTACCGTGAGGCGGTTGCGGAGGCGGCCGGGGCCGACTGGTTCCGGCTCTCCCGCGAGGCGATGGAGAAAAAAGCGGCGGCGATGGGGGTGGAGCTGGAGCCCAACCTGTCCGCCCTGGAAATCACCCAGAAGGTTTTTGAAAAAAAGGTCGAGGCGGAGGCCGTCAGTCCGATCTTCGTCACCCATCTGCCGGCGGAGCTGGTGCCGTTGGCCCGGCTGAATCGCGAGGATCCGACGGTGGTCGACGTGTACGAACTGATTTTCGGCCGGCAGGAGATATCGCCCGGATATTCCGAGCTCAACGATCCCATAATGCAGGCTGAGCGTTTCCGCCACCAGGTGGGGGAGCACACCCAAAAGGTGGACCATGAGTTTCTGGAGGCGCTGGAAAGCGGCATGCCTCCGGCCGGCGGGTTGGGGTTGGGGGTCGACCGCCTGGCCATGTTGCTGTCCGGGGCGGATTCCATCCGTGAGGTAATCTTCTTCCCGCTGCTGCGGCCGCGGGATGCCGGCGCATGAAAGACGGCGGGCTCGTTCGCGGGCCCCTCCTCAACGCGTTCCTGTTTCAGGTCTTCAACACCAGCTCGTTCTATCTGGTGATGGGCCTGCCCATGATGCTCTATTTCAAAAAACTGGGGGCTTCGGCCACCGTTCTGGGGGTGTTGGCTTGCTTGGCGGCGCTCCTCAACATCTTTCAAATTCCCGCGGCTCGCTTCGTGGATAAGGTGGGCTACCGCAACTTCGTCCTGCGGGGGTTTACCACCCGAAGCATTCTGATTGCCGGGGTGGCGTTGGTGGCGATTTTGCCGCTTTCGATCGACAACTTTTCAAGGCAGGCGCTCATGCTCTTCCTGCTCTTTTTGTTCAATCTCATCCGGGGGATTTCCCTGAGCGGGTATTTGCCCTGGATCAGCGCAATCGTGCCCGAGCCGGTCCGGGGACGTTTTCTGGCCTTGGATCAGGCCGCTTCCCAGGCGGCCCTGTTGCTGACGGTGGCTTTAACGGCTTGGTACCTGAGTTTGGCGGATCAACCCTCCGCCTTCGGGCTCCTCTTCGGCGCTAGCCTGCTGCTGGGGGTGGCCTCCCTTTTTTACTTAAGAAAAATTCCGGATGCGCCGACCCAAGGGGTCTCCAACTCCGGGGAGGTGCCGTGGAAGGCGATGGCGGCCCACCCGCCCTTCCGGCAACTCGTCGCTTTTCATGCGGTGGTGATGCTGGCGATGTCGGGCGGGGGTTTGTTTTTTGTGCCGTTTGCCCGTGACCAGTTTCAATGCTCCGATTCCCGCTTCATGATCCTGCATCTGATGTGGGGCACGGTCTTTGTGCTGACCTCCCTGCGGGCGGGGCGTTGGCTGGACCGGATGGGGAGCCGGCCGGTGCTGGTTCTTAGTTGTGTGGTCATGGGAATTCATTGGCTGGGCTGGGGAGCGGTGGCGGCCCATCTGTTGCCGTTCACCTGGGGGACGTTCGCGTGGCAGCAGGCCACGGCGGGGGTTGGTTTGGCCTTGTATAGCAGCGCGCATCTTCGGCTTCTCATGGGTATTGTTCCGGCCATGGGAA
Organism: uncultured Akkermansia sp.; assembly: GCA_964623555.1. Lineage (GTDB taxonomy): Bacteria > Verrucomicrobiota > Verrucomicrobiia > Methylacidiphilales > Verrucolacustridaceae > Verrucolacustris. Next base: position 4,515 of record CAZURF010000019.1, read on the forward strand.
GAAGTCATTTCTTCGCCCTGTTCAGCGTGGCCGGCAGCCTGATTGCCGGATTGGCCCCGCTTGGTTGGGGTCTGCTCACGGATATGCTGGCGGGTTTTCGGATTGGCGCGGAGGTGCAGCTGAACGGATTTGTGATTCTCTACGGGCTCATCGCCTTGATCATGATCCCATCGCTGATCCTGCTGGGCCGCGTGCAGGAGGAGAGGGCGGCTTCCACGGAAGAACTGATCCGGGAGCTGGTCCTCGAAACGCCGTGGCGGTCGATCACCCGGTGGTGGAATCGAAGGCCGTTCGCATGAGAAAAGCTCTAAAACAGCTTTTGGCCGAGGGCAGTCCTCCTCTGGTCGCTGGTTTCCTGCGGGTCCTGGCCGGAACGCTGCGTTTTCGCATCGAGGATCCCCACGGGCTCCTGACCCGCGACCCCCATCAGCCGAGGATCTGGGCCTTTTGGCACAACCGGATCCTGATGATGCCCTACCTGTACGAGCGACTCTGTCCGGGAAGAAGGATGCTGATGATGGTGAGCCGGAGCCGGGATGGGGAGTTCATCACTCGGGTCATGAATCGGTTTGGAATCGACGGGGCGCGGGGATCCAGCTCCCGTGGCGGGAGTGACGCTCTGCGGGAGCTTTTGCGGGAACTTGAGCGGCCCCAAGCCCGGGACATCGGCATCACGCCGGATGGGCCCCGCGGGCCCCGGGGCAGGGTGCAGGATGGGGTGTTGGGATTGTCAGCCAGCAGCGGTCGGCCCATCTATCCTATCACCACCCGGTGCAGCCGTTTTTGGGAGTTGCCGTCTTGGGATCGCTTCCAAATCCCGCAACCCGGGGCGGTCTGCCGGGTGGTGTTTGGGCCGGCCATTCCCGCGCCCAAGAGCACGGAACCGGACGAGATGGACCGGGTTGGGGTAGAGTTGGAGCGGGTGCTGGGAACTTAGCCCGAGTTCAGGTTTTGGGAGTTGGGGCGGGCTGAATTTCAGTCTGCGAGGCAAGGCTGGTGCGGATTACCGCGGGGACCGTCCAAGCCGTGGTCAAAGCGGCCAGCCACGCCACCAGGGCCAGAAATCCGGGGACCTTGAAGGTCATCCGCGTCAGCGGGGAAACCAGAAAAAGAAGACTCGCGCCGATTCCCGTCGTGAGCAGGACCGTGCGGGCCGGCCAGGCGGAGTGCTGAAACTTGGCGGCCACCCACGCGGAAATGCCGTCGACGATGCCGAGCGCGGCCGGAGGAAGGACGGGGAGGGCGTAAAGCTCGACCGCCGCCGCCCCGCCGGCCAGGAGAAGAATTCCGAGAATCCCCGCCACAAGAACCAGGCCCGGCCGGCTGTTTTCCGACCCGAAAAAGCGCAGCAGAAGACCCAACACCAGGAGCAGGGAAAGGGCGGCGGAACCGGTTTCCAGCCAGAAGCGGGCGGCGTCCGGATTTCCGGGAATGAATTCGCGGAAGAGATTCAGGGCGGTCGAGGCAAGGGACTGCAGGCCGTTCACGCGCTTTGAAAATCGGCCCGAACGGCGAACTGTCAATCCCCGCGAACCACCCAGAGCCCGGCGGGCATCCGGGCGGGGGGAACCTCGGGGGGGCGCCGGGTGGGCTCGAGGCGGGCGGGGATTTTCTCCCGTTGAAGAAGGGAACGGATTTGGCGCTCCAGCTCCCAGGAAACGACGCGGGATTCGTTGATGGAAACGAGCAGGACTCCGGAGGGTCGCAAAAGGCGCAGGCAGGCCGTGACCATGGGTTCGAGCTCTTTTTCGATGCGGAAGGCGCGGCCCCGGCCCCCGTGGGCGAAGGTAGGCGGATCGAGAATGATCGCCTCAAACATTTCGCCTCGGCGCTCCAGGCGGGGCAGGACCTTGCGGACATCCTCCTGCCAGAAGCGGTGCTCTTTTTCATCCAGCCGGTTCCGGCGAAAATTTTCCCGTCCGCGTTCCAGCGCCCGGGCGGAGGAGTCGATGTTCAGGGTGGCGGATCCGGTGGAGGCGGCGAGGACCCCGAACGCGCAGGTGTGGGCGAAGAGGTTGAGCAGGGAGGCAGGGCGGCGGGTGCGCAGAAAGATGCGGTTCTCCCTTTGGTCGGGAAAGAGGCCGGGGGCGGTTCCCGGCGTGAGATCGATGCCGTAACGGAGATCCAGCTCCTGCACATCCGTCGTCCAGCCCTCGCCCCGGAGGTGGTGGGCGGCACGGTCGCCTTCGGCCTGCCAAACAATCCTCCCCGGTTTCCATGGAAAGCCGTTGGGGGGAGTGACGAGCCGTTCCTCGCAAGCCAGGGGATCGGGTTGGGTGGCCAGGGCCCGCAGGGTGGAGCCCCAGCGTTCCAGCCGCAGCCGCGGGGAGCTCGCGGCCAGAAAAACATCGGTGCCGGTGGACTCGATCTCCTTCCACAGAGGTTCCGAAATCCAAGTCGGCAGGGCGGCGGACGGTTTGCGAAACGGCAAGGGCATGGCTAATTAAGGTTATGGAGTGCACCTTCTGCCCGGGCAACCAGGCGACGTGTCACCTAAGCAAGCTGGTGAACGGCAAGTCGATCGACGTGCACGTCTGCGAAAAATGCATTCCGCAACTGTCGCAGAAGGATCTGGTGGATTTCGATATCTGGGCGGCGGTCTCCAAGGTGGCCGCCAGCAAGGGTAAGGAGGATCCGGCCGCCGCGGTCGAGAACGAGATCAAGGAAATCTCCGCCAAAAGCCTCCTGATCCCGGCGCCCACTCCGGCGGTTTCCAACCGCTGTCCCAGCTGCGGCTTCACCTCCGAGGATGTCCGGAAAACCGGACGGCTGGGCTGTGGGGAGTGTTACGGCGTCTTTGCGGAACTGCTGCAGGACGTGCTCAACGACTGTCAAAAAGGAACGCGCCATGCCGGCAAGGTGCCCAAAGGTTTCCGTAAGTTGCGGAAGAAGCGGTTGCAGGAGGACCTCGCCGTCGCGGTGAAGAAGGAGCAGTTCGAGGAGGCGGCGCGTTTGCGCGACGAGCTGGGAAAAATCGGGGAAGAAGGCTGATTGTCCGGCCCGAAATTCCGGTCTCAGCTGCCCGGAATCTCCTTTTCCATCCGCTCGGCAAGCCACTGCTTCATCATCGACTGGTAATTCAAGTAGCGCCGGGCGGCGATCCGCTTCAGGCGGCTGAGCATGCGGGGATCCATCCGCAAAGTGATGGTGGTGGAGTCCTGACCCTCACTGCGGGAAAGCGAGCCGGCCATGAGAACGGGGTCCAGCTGGTGCTCCTTCCAGAAGGCGGCTTCCTCCCGCGGGTTGGGGAAAAAGGGAATCTCCTCCCACTTGCGGATCACGGCCGGGCCGCTCACAACGACTCCTTGGCCTTACGTTCGTAAAAGTAGGCCTCGGCGTCGGTCATCGCGCGCGACGCGATGGGGCGCATTTTTCGTCCGTCCGAGCTGTAAAGGGAAAACACGGATTTGCCCGCCAGCGATTTTCCCAGGCAGATGAAACGGGAATGCTCCGCCAGCGGACCGTCTCCCGGGAGAATCCGGAGGCCAAAAGGATCCTCAAAGCTCTCCTGAACCTCGGCGGGAGGGATTTCGGGGGTGGCGTAGATCGACCAGTCAAATTCCATGGCGAAGGGAAACCATCGTGTTCAATTGATGTTGCGAGTGCGGGAGGGCGGGTCAAGATGCCGTCTCATGGGCCGAGTCTTATCCTGGAAGGAGCTGGCGGACTGGCGGCGTTCGGAAAAATCCGCCGGCCGCCGAGTGGTGGTGACCAACGGGTGCTTTGACCTGCTTCACGTTGGCCATGTCCGTTTTCTGCTCGAGGCCCGCAGTCTGGGCGACACCTTGCTGGTGGGTTTGAACGGGGACGCCAGTGTGCGGGAGTTGAAAGGGGCGGGGCGACCCGTGAACCCGGAGGCGGACCGGGCGGAAGTGCTGGCGGCTTTGAATTGCGTGGATGCGGTGGTGATCTTTCCGGAAAAGCGGGCCACGCGGTTTCTGGAGGCCGCGCAACCGGATCTTTATGTGAAAGGCGGGGATTACCGTCCGGAGGATTTGGATGCGGATGAGCAAGCCGCTGTAAAAAAAGCGGGGGGTTGCATCGAAGTCCTGAAACTGACTCCGGGCAAGTCCACAACGGCGGTCCTCCAAAAAGCCAAATCGTGAAACCTCTGCGGTTGGGGGTACTGGGCTCCGGCCGGGGGAGCAACTTTGTGGCCCTGGCCGATGCCATCGGCGAAGGCCGGGTTCCCGCGGAGATTGTCTTGGTGGCGAGCGACCAAGCGGACGCAAAGATCCTTGGCCACGCCCGGGAACGAAAGCTTCCGGTTTATGCCTGTCGGCGCGGCTCTCTTCGGACCAGGCTGGAGCCGGAGATCGAAACGGAGCTGGCCGCCGCGCTGACAGCAGCAGCGGTGGAGCTGGTGGTATTGGCTGGCTACATGCGGGTGCTGAAAGCTCCGCTGCTGGGCGCTTTTCCAGGAAGGATCCTCAATCTGCACCCTTCCTTACTGCCTTCCTTTCCGGGGCTGAAGGCCTGGGAACAGGCGCTCAGGGCACGGGTGACGCAGACGGGCTGTACGGTCCACTGGGTGAACGAGACCGTCGACGGGGGCGCAGTGATCCGTCAGGCAAAAGTGAATGTGCAAACGGGCGACACGCCGGAATCGCTGCATGGACGGATCCAGGAGGCGGAGCACCGGCTGTTGCCGGAGGTCATTCGGGATTTGGCGACGGGAAAAATTCCGTGGCCTGAGGATCCGAGGAAACATGATGAAAGGGGAAAGGTTTAGGCGGGAGGAAAACCCAGGATTTTCGATTCAGGAAGAACTTCCACCACATCCTCCCGCTTTCCGCCAAAGAAGCTGCCGGCCCTGGACTCGAACCAGGAACAGCCAGATCCAAAGTCTGGAGTGCTACCATTGCACCAGCCGGCAATGATTCCAGCTTAAGCAAATGGGCAGAGTTTTCGAGGAAGTTTTAGGTGTTTGGCGGGAGGTGGAAGGATTTAGGTGTAAGGAATGAAGAGGCCAAACTCTCTGGGTTGGAGCGCGCTTTCCACCTTTCCTCTCCCGCCTTCCCCTGGGCAGGCCCTTTTTGTGGAGTTGGAAACTATAAGGCCAACGTAGGGAGGCCGGCGGCTTGGCGGATGGGAGTGAGGGCCTCCGTGCCGAGGCGGATGGCCTCCTCGGGAGTCGAGGCTCGGACGGTGAGGTGACCCATTTTTCTTCCGGGGCGGGCTTGGGTTTTTCCGTAGAGGTGCAGAACCCCACCGGGCAGGGCGAGGACGGGGGACCAGTCGGGCTCCCCTTGGGCCCAAAGGTCGCCGAGCAGGTTGAACATGGCCGCTGGGCAGAGCGGGGTGACGAGCCCAAAGGGAAGACCACAGCCGGCGCGGATCTGCTGTTCGAACTGGCTGGTGTGGCAGGCCTCCACGGTGAGGTGGCCGGAATTATGGACGCGTGGAGCAAGCTCGTTGACCAGGATGCGTCCGTCGGGAAGTTCAAACATTTCCACACCCAGGAGGCCCACCAGTTCGAGTTTTTCGGCAATTTTCCGGGCAAGGGCGAGGGCTTCATTGGCCACGGGATCGCGCAATCGTGCCGGAAAGACGGTGCGCTCGAGGATGCCGGCCTGATGGCGGTTCTCGAGCGGGGGAAAAGCGAGGGAGTGGCCCTGCGCGTTCCGCGCCACCAGCACGGAGAGCTCGCGGACAAAAGAAACATGCTCCTCGAGGATGGCGCGGGGGATACCAAGCTGGTTCCAGGCCCGCGTGGCGTCCGTGCCCGGCTCCAGGCCGAGCTGGCCCTTGCCATCGTAGCCGAAGGCCGAGGATTTAAGGCGGCTTTTGCCGGAAAACCTTTTCAGCGCGGAGGCGAGATCGGAGGCGGAGGCAACCACCTCGAATTTCGGACAGGGAAATCCGGAGGACTGAAGGAACTGTTTTTCCCTCTCCCGGTGTTGGCAGATATGAAGAACCGAGGGGTCGGGAAAAACCGGCCGGAGGGAAGCCATCTGGCGAAGGCTCTCGGTAGGGATGTTTTCGAACTCGTACGTGACGACATCGCTGGCCTCGGCCAGGCGGCGGAGGGCCTTGGAGTCGTCGAAAGGCGCGGTGAGGGCGAGGTCGGCCACCGGGCCGGCGGGGCAGGCGAGTTCGGGGTCGAGGACGGCGATGCGGTAGCCCATCCGCCGGGCGGTGAGGGCGAGCATCCGGCCGAGCTGGCCGCCCCCGACAATGCCAATGGTTTTTCCCGGAGGGATCATCGGGTTTCTTTCAGCAGGGCGGTGGCGAAGCGGGCGGCGGCCAGGGCTCCCTTCCGCCCGATGGGGAAAGTGGCCACGGGAATTCCCGCAGGCATCTGGGCGATGGAGAGCAGGGCATCCAATCCGCGGAGGGTTTTGCCGGGGACAGGAACTCCCAGAACGGGGAGAGGTGTGAGAGCGGCCGTCATGCCCGGAAGGTGGGCAGCGCCGCCGGCGCCGGCGATAATCAAGCGCAGGCCGCGCCGCCGGGCGGAGCGGGCGTAGGCGAACAGGCGCAGGGGCGTCCGGTGGGCGCTGACCACCCGGATCTCCATGGGGATGCCCTGGCGACGAAGATAAACCTGGGCAGGTCGGAGGTGAGGCCAGTCGGAACGACTGCCCATGATGATGCCGACGAGGGGCCGGGAGGTTTTCAAGCGGCCAAGATGAAGCGAATTCCTTTTCATGAGAAGTCTTTAGGCGTGGTTCGATCGGTGGATAGAATGGACGCATGAGGCTATGGGAACGCCTTCCGGGGGCGGGGCTTGCCTGGATCATCGCGGGGATCCTTTGGCTGTGGACCTTTTGGGCCTGTGCCGGCGAGTGGCAAAATACCGAGGCCTATTCTTACGGGTTTTTTGTGCCACTGCTGGCCGGATATTTTTTCTGGAGACGATGGCCGGAACTGAAGCCGGTCCTGGTTTCGCCCGCCGAGGCTCAATGGGCGTGGAGCATCATGGGGCTGGTGGTATTGCTGGCGGCGCCGATCGAACTCCTCCGGCAGACCCCGCTCTATTGGCGTCCAATCCTCTGGGCGATGGGATGTTTGGCGGTCGGGGCCACGGGGGTGGCGGCTTATCTCACCGGAGGCCGTGCGGGCCTTTGGGGGCTTCTGTTCCCCGCCTGCTTTCCCCTGATTGGGATTCCCTGGCCCGGCCAAGTGGAGATCGGGACCACGGTGGCTTTGCAGGGATGGGTCGCGGTGGCCACAGGGGAGGTGCTCAACTGGCTGGGCATCGCGGCGGTGGTCGAAGGAAAAACGATACGTGTTGCCAACTGTGTGTTGGGCGTGGAGGAAGCCTGCAGCGGGCTGCAAAGCCTGCAGTCGTCGCTGATGGTGGCGTTGGCCGGCGGCGAGGTGTTTCGCCGGGGAGTGCGCACGAGGCTGAAGCTGCTGGTTTGGGCCATGGGGGTGGCCTTGGCGGGCAATCTGGTGCGGGCGGTGATCCTAGGATGGATCGGGGCCCGCTCCGGGCCCGCGCAGGTGGAGCATTGGCATAATCTCCTGGGCTTGGGAATTCTGCTGGCCGTTGTTTTGGTGGTCTGGAGATCGGCCTGCCAGGGCAACGAGGCCCCGTCCGCCGCCGGAGGCATCGAAAAAAAGTTCCTTCGGCCTGAACAAGGCCGCTGGGCCGGAATTCTGGCCTTGATTTGGTTGTTGGTCTCCGGAGGACTAGTGCATACGTGGTATGCACGGCCGCAGGCGGCGGGAAACGAGCCGCGGCTGACCTTGGGTCCGGGGGTGGTGAAGGAGGAGGTCCCGCCGGAAGTCGCGGGTGTTCTGCGTCCGAGCGAGGGAAGCTATCTGCGGGGAGAAGGCACGGCCGGCTATCATTTCTGGTGGGGACCTTCGCGGGGTAACGCCAACCAGCTTTACCACCGGCCGGATGCCTGCATGCCGGGGGCCGGATGGCGGCAATCGGGGCCCACACGTGAGGTGGTGCTGGATCTGCAGGGGCGGGAGACCATCTGGACGGCGTTTCCCTATGAGCGTCCCGGCCAGGAGGCGGTGCTCCTTTGGGCGGTGTGGCTGGACGGCGAACCGTTGCGGCTCGGGGCCTACGATCAAAACCGGCAGGTGTATCTGCAGCGGGAGTTGCTGGCGGAGTTCGTGAAGCGGGGAAAAAGGATTTTTTCCTTCGAGGTGGCGGCCTGCCTGATCCCCGGAAGGGAGGTGGACCGGACCGAGGCGGAACACCGCTTGGCGGAGATGTTCCGCTGGCGGGATGGCGTGCGGTAAGGTTCCCTTTTAGGTTGAAGTCCTTGAAACCCCCGGTGCGGCAACGGAAGAGTGGGCCCGGTTTGTTTTCCCGGGTGAACTACTTTTTGTTGCTAAGCCTGATGGACTTTTTGCTACTGGCCGTCCTGTTTGCCGGGTTTCACATCTACCGCCGGGGGGGAGTTCCCTCCTTTTGGCCGGTGGAAAGCTTTCTGATCACATTTCTTTTCTGCTGGGGCGCGATCTTCGTGGCGGGAGGTTACAGCAACCGTACGGACAAACTTTCCCTGGAGTACTCCACCGTGCATTTCTCGGCATTTTTGGTGACCCTGCCGATTTTGCTCAGCCTGGTGTACGTTTTCACTGCTTACACGGAAACCTACAAGCCTTCCCGCGGTGTGGTGATTCCCGGCGTCATCAGCCTGGCCCTGGTGTCCCTGGCCCTGCGACGTTCGATTGATCAGCGGATGACCCGCCGGCGGAAGGACCGGTATTTCGCCATCCTCGGGGGAGCCGACGATTTGCGTTCGCTCTGGCACGAGCTCCTGGAAAAACCGCGCGAAAAAAATATATCCTTTCGTCTTTATGATGTGGTGGGTTCGGCCTGGGGTCCGATCGCGGGGGAGGGGTCGCCGGCCGTCCAACCCTGGGAGCCCCGCCTGCTGGAATCTGGTGCGGATGAGCTCGAGGGCGTGGTGATGGCCGGACCGGCGGGAACCTTTCCGGCCGATCTGCGCAAAAGCCTGGCCCAGGCCCATCTGGACGGCCTGCGGGTTTACCCGGCGGAGGCCTTTGCGGAGTCGGTCTTCCGTAAAATTCTTCTTCGGGAAGTGGATGACGAATGGGTTTTGGACCGGGAATTGGCCTTGGCCCAAAGCGCCAGTTATGCCCGGGTCAAGCAGGCGCTGGACCGCACGATTGCCCTGGGGCTGCTTCTGATTTTTCTGCCCGTGATGATCGGGACGGCGTTGACCATTCTCTTACTGGACGGGCGCCCGATCCTTTACCGGCAAAACCGGTATGGGCAAAAAGGCATGGTTTTCCCCCTGCTCAAGTTCCGCACCATGAAACGAAGGACCGAGGAGGGATCCATGTACACCGCGGAAGGAGACGAGCGGATCACCGCGCTGGGCAGAATTCTGCGGCCCACCCGGCTGGACGAGCTACCCCAGCTCTGGAATGTGTTGGTGGGGGACATGAGCCTGATCGGGCCGCGGGCGGAGTGGGTCCGTTGCGTGGAGAGATACGAGGAGGAGATCCCCTTTTACCATTTGCGTCACGAGGTGCCGCCGGGGCTGACCGGATGGGCCCAGGTGAATTTTCCTTACGGAGCCAGCGTGGAAGACACCCGGGAGAAACTTCGGTACGACTTGTACTATATCCGAAACCATTCGTTCCTTCTGGATTTCCAGATCGTGTTGAAGACGGTGTACGTGGTGCTGGCGAAGGCAGGAGGAAAATAAGCAATCCAGTCCCCAGTGGAGAAAGTCAGCTGGGTGGCTTTAGGGTGCCAAGGCTTCGAGGACGAGACCGGGGGTCAGGATTTCGGGGAGAAGGCGGGGAGGGGATCCGTCGGGACGTAACAGGACGTAGGTCGGGACACCTTCTCTTCCGAATTTTCCCAGGGCGGAGGTGATAGCGGGGTCGCGCCGGGTCCAGTCGGCCACGAGGAAGGCGATATTCTTCTCGCGGAAAGCGGCTTGGATTTCGGGTCGGGACAGGACGACCCGCTCGTTGACCTGGCAGGTAAGGCACCAGGCGGCGGTGAAGTCGATGAAGACGGTCCGGCCAGCGGCCAGTTGGCGGGTGACCTCCTCCTCCGACCATGAAAGGCGATCGGGGTGGCGGGAGACCAGGTCGGTCGTGGCGGTTTTTAAGGCGGTGGCAGGGATGACGGCCGCAAGAAAAACCAAGGCAAGACCGCCCCAGCGTAGTTCTGCTTTCGGCGGAAAGGTGCGTTGACTTCGGCCGTAGAGGAAGAGTCCGGCTGCCAGATTCGCGCCCCCGACCAACAAAATCCAGATGGCGGCCGATCCAGAGATGCGAAAGAGAACCCAGCCGAGCCAGCCGACGGCCAAGAGCATCGGCAGGGAGAGGATCTTTTTCAGGGTATTCATCCAAGCCCCGGGCTTGGGGAGGAAGGAGAGAAGCGCGGGGAAGAAGGAAAGGATCAGGATGGGGAGGGCGAAGCCCAGGGCGAGGGCCGTGAAAACGGCGAGGGTCCCGGCGATCGGCAGGGCAAAGGCTGCCGCGAGGGCGACTCCCATGAACGGGGCAGTGCAGGGGGAGGCCACGGCCACCGCGAGGAGGCCGGAGGCAAAAGAACCGCTCCAGCCTTGGCGGGGCCCTTTCCCTGAAAGGTTGCCAAGCAAAACGTTGAACTCAAACAGGCCGAGGAGATTTAAAGAAAGGGCCAACAGCAGGGCGAAGAGGAGCCAAACTACGGGCGGGGACTGAAGTTGAAAGCCCCAGCCCAGCGCTTGGCCGGAAGCCCGCAGGATGAGAAGCAAGGTCGCCAAGGCAAGGAGGGACAGGAGAACCCCGGCGCCGTACGCCAACCCCTCGGTCCGGGCGGCCTGGCGGTTTTCGCCGGAAATCTGGACCAGATGCAACGCCTTGAGGGAGAGAACAGGGAAAACACATGGCATGACGTTGAGGATCAAGCCGCCGAGGAATGCGAAGAGGAAAATTAGCGGAAGGTGCAAGATGGAGGTGGAAGGAGATCTTAAGGGGACGGAGATTTCCAGTGCCCGGTGGCCGGCCGAATCCCAGGAATTTTCGGCCACGAGGAGGCCGGAGACGGTATCCGGAACCGTGATTTTATCCTTCAGCGGCACGCGCAGGATGGACTGGTTACCGGAATGTTCCGTGGGTGCGGATTTGAACTCGTCCACGTAGTCGCCTTGGCCCGGAAAGAAAGAGAGGTTGCCGGGTCCGTTCGCGCCCTTGACCTTCAGGACCAGAAAGCCGCCAGAGACTTTTCCCTGGATGGTGATTCCGGCGGGTTGGACGGGCATCTCGCGACGGATTTCGTCAAAGAGCCCCTGGAGGTCGATGTTGTCCTTGGGTTGGGAGGAGACGCCGAGATCCAGGCTGGCCTTGCCCGGAAGGCAGATCTCCTTGCAGACGAGCCAGTCCAGATCGGCCCCGATCTTGATTTTTGCGGGGAGGGGTTGTCCGGCCGGCGGGGTAATTTCCGCCAGGATGAGGGTTTCCATCTCGTAGCCGTATGTGACGAGGGGGGGGAGGAGAATTTTTTCGGGGAGAGGGAACTGCAGCGGTCCGGCGGTGTAGCCTTCGGGTAGTTTCCAGGTAACGGAGGGGGCCATGCCGGAGTCGCCGGGATTTTTCCAGTAGATGTGCCAGCCGGGTTCGGGGCGAAAGCGTAGACCGACGGTAAATGGTTTCCCGGGCTCGACCGGTTTGGGTTCGGCGATCAGATCGACGGTCAGCTGGGCATCTTTGAAAAGGGGGGCGGCGGAAAGGAAGTTGGCAAAGGCGAGGAGCCCCAGGGCAAGAGCGGGTAGGGTTGGGCTGGCCATGAGGTTAGGTTAATCTCCTTTCAGGCCATGGAAACCGTTTCTGCCGACCTGACCAAACAACTGCGGGACCTTCCGCACCGACCGGGGGTGTATCTGTTTCGCGACCGTTTTCACCGGGTGATCTATGTGGGGAAGGCGCGGGATCTGCATCGGCGCGTGAACCAGTATTTCCACCCTTCGCGACGGTTTGTGGCCGACCTTAAGACGAGGGCCCTACTCCAAAGTATCGCCGAACTGGAGACCCATGTGGTGCGCAGCGAACCGGAGTCGATTCTCCTGGAAGGCCGGCTGATCAAGGAGTACCGACCGCGGTACAATGTGAGCTTCCGGGACGACAAAAGGTTCCTGATGGTGCGGGTGGATCTGGACGAACCGTTTCCAAAGTTCCAGCTGACCCGGGCGAAAAAGGATGACAAGGCCCGCTACTTCGGGCCGTTCGCCCATGCGGGGGCCTTACGGCAGACGCTCGCCCTCATGAGGAAGAAATTCGGTCTGCGCTCCTGCCGTCCGGAAATCCCCGGGGAGCGGGATTTCCGTCACTGCCTGGATCATGTGATCCAGAACTGCAGCGCCCCCTGCATCGGAAAAATCAGCCGGGCGGGATATGCCGAGCGGGTGCGGCAAGCGTGCGAGTTCCTTGAAGGTCATACCCTGGAGATGCGCGAGTCGCTCAAAGAGCAGATGAAGAAGGCGGCGGAGCGGCAGGATTTTGAAAGAGCGGCCTCCTTGCGGAACCTGCTGGATGATTTGAAGAAGACCACCCGGCCGGCCCGGAAATTTTTCCGTGCCCTGCCCAGTACGGTGGTACCGGAAAAGGAGCTGGAGGCGTTGCGGGACGTGCTCCGCCTGCCGGCGGTGCCGGCCCGGATCGAGTGCTTTGATATCTCCAACATCTCCAACACCCACAGTGTGGCTTCGATGGTGGTCTTTCGGAACGGCCGGCCCTCCAAGCCGGCCTACCGACGGTACCGGATCCAAGGGGTGGAGGGGCAGGACGACGTGGGTTGCATGGCAGAGGTGATCCGCCGGAGATGTCGCCGGCTCAAAGCCGAGGGAGTGGAGCCGCCGGATCTCCTGGTGGTGGACGGAGGCAAAGGCCAGCTGGGTGCGGCGGTGCGGGAGTTAAGGGAAGCGGGATGGGAGGCGGTGCCGGCGATCGGGCTGGCGAAGCAGAACGAGGAGATTTTCCGCCCGGGCCGACCCGATCCGATCGCGCTGCCCCAGGAGCATCCGGCGGTACGCCTTCTCCAGAGGGTGCGGGATGAGGCGCACCGGGTGGCCAACGGATACCACCAGCTTCTGATGAAGAAACGGATGGAGGAGAGCGAGCTGGATGAGGTCCCGGGGGTAAGCGCGGTGAGGAAGCGGGCATTGTTACGGGAGTTTGGCTCAGTGGAAAAGGTGGCCCGGGCCTCGGTGGAGGAGCTGGCCAAAGTGGAAGGAGTGGGGAAAAAGATCGCTGAGGAGATCGCTGCCTATTTTAGGAAATAAAGCCGGTGGCAGGTTCAAGGCGGGAGGTCGAAAGAGGGCTTCCCCAAGTTGGGTCCTTCGGGAAAAGTGGGGGTTTCATGGCGAAGAAAAACACGGTTTTGATTGTTGGCAACGGGGGGCGGGAACACGCATTTGGTTGGTCTTTTTCGCGGGATCCGAGGATCGAAAAAATCTGGTTCGCCCCCGGCAACGCCGGCACGGCGGAACTCGGTGAAAATCTGAAATTCGCCGCGACGGATGGGGAGGGCATCGCGGCCTGGGCGGCGAAGGAAAAGCCGGGGTTGGTGGTGGTGGGCCCGGAGGCGCCGCTTTGTGCCGGATTGGGCGACCGGTTGCGGGAACTTGGATTCAGGGTCTTCGGTCCGGGGAAAAAAGGGGCCCAACTCGAAGGAAGTAAATCGTTCTGCAAGGATCTGCTCGTCAGCCAGCGGATCCCCACGGCGAAGGCGGGGAGTTTTCAAAGCCTTGAGGAGGCGATCCGGTTCAGTGAGTCGCTACCCTGTCCCCAGGTGGTGAAGGCGGACGGGTTGGCGGCCGGCAAAGGGGTGGTCATTGCTGCCTCTCATGCGGAAGCGGCGGGTGCCATTCGCCAGATGATGGCGGAAAGGGTGTTTGGAGAGGCGGGGACCACGGTGTTGATTGAGGAGTTTTTGGAGGGGGAGGAGTTGAGTGTCCACGCAGTGACGGACGGAACGAATCTGGTGATTTTGCCGGGGGCCCAGGACCACAAAAGGGTGGGGGAAGGTGACACCGGTCCCAACACAGGAGGCATGGGGGCGTACGCCCCGGCGCCGAAAGCCACGCCCGACCTCCTGAGGGAAGTGAAAGAGCGGATTCTTTTGCCGACCCTGAGGGGCCTGGCCCAACGGGGAATCGAATATCGCGGGGTGCTTTACGCGGGTCTCATGCTCACCAAGAGCGGGCCGAAGGTGCTGGAGTACAACTGCCGGTTCGGCGACCCGGAGACCCAGGTTCTGCTTCCTCTCCTCGAGACCCCGCTTTGGGATTTGCTGGGAGCGGCGGCCGACGGGGATCTTTCCGGTTTGCTGGTAAAAATCCGTTCCGGGGCGGCGATGACCGTGGTGCTGGCGGCCAGCGGTTATCCCGCGCAGCCCGTGCTCGGGCAGCTCATCCGGATCGGGCCCAGCCAGCCGGACTCCCATCTCTTCCACGCCGGGACCAAGGCCGGCCCGCGGGGGGTTGAAGTGGCCGGCGGGCGGGTGCTGGCGGCTACCGGTTGGGGGCCCGACCTAAAAAGCGCCAAGGCAAGGGCCTATTCCTTAGTGGAACAGATTTCCTTTGAGGGCATGCAGTTCCGGCGGGACATCGGTCACCGGGCTCTCGGAACCGGAAAGTAAGAGCGGGATCGCAAGTTGGGTCAGGGAAGATATAAAATACTCTCCTCTCGATGAAGACCTTCCGGATTCTCCTGCTGCTTTTTCTTGGAATCGGAATTGGGGTAGGGGTGGCGCCGTTTTTGCCGGGGATCAAGGCCCACCTTGATGGAATTCGGGAGAAGTGGAGGAGCCGGACACAACGAGCCGCAGTGGCCGAGGAGTTGGCTCCGGCCCGCCCGGCCGCTTTGCCACCGCCAAAACCGGTCAGTCCCCTCAAGCCCACCGAGGCCATGGAAATCGCCCGGTTGGTGGGGACAGATCCCGCGGCGGCAGAAGCGAATCCGGGCGCCATCACCCGGATGCTGGACCAGTCGTCGGGACGGATGGGGGTGGGGGAGGTGGTGAAGCTGGCCTCGCCGGACCGTCCTTGGGTCGCGGAACTTCTTCCGGGGCCGATCGCCTACTGGCGAGTGAGGACCATGGGTGCGACCTTGGCGGAAGCCATGGGCCGGGATTGGGCGGCGTGGAGGCAGAAAAATCCGTTGGGAGCGGTGTTGGATTTGCGGGAGTGCCTGCCGGCACAAAGCTTGGAATCGGCCGCAGAATTGGCCGGCCTGTTTGTGACGCCGGGAGAGGTTTTGTTCACCTGGCGTGACGGGGCCGGGAAGGAAAAAGTTTTTCGTTCTGACCGGCAGCCACTCGGGATGAATCCAGCCACTCCGCTGGTGGTGCTGGTGGGTCCGAACTTGCGTGGTGCGGGGGAGCTGGTGGCGACGATTTTACAGGAACGGGCGGGAGCCATTTTGCTGGGTCAGGGCACGGCTGGGCAGGCCGGATGGTTGGCGGAATCGCGCCTCTCCTCGGGCCGCTCCCTTTTCCGGGCGCGGGGTGAAATCCTTTTGCCCGGTGGCAGGGTAAGCTCAGGCCGACCGTTGCCGCCGGATGTCGTGCTGGGGGCGGCGAACTACATGGATGTCGAGATTTGGACCGGCGGCGAGATGACGATTGCCAGTACGATTGCCGAAGTCCCCCCGGTCAAGCGGGCGCGGGAGTCCACCCTGATCAATGAGGATGAGGCAGACGTGCAGGAAATCATCTCTTCCTCGTTGTCGGAGAAAGAGTTAGAGGTGAAACGAGCACCCCAGGACCGGGGTTTGCAGCGGGCGGGGGACCTGCTTCGGGCGCTTCGCAAGATGCCCCCAAGCCGGCGGGCATAGATTGACCCGCGGCATTTCCGGGATCATTTTTCTCCGCTAGGTTCCCATAGTGAAAAGGATCGTTTTTGTCTGTACCGGCAACGTGTGCCGCAGCCCCATGGCGGAGGAGTTGTGCCGCCGGGAACTGAACGGGGAGCGGCACGTGGAGGTGGAGTCCGCCGGCATCGGCGCCGTCACCGGACAGACCCCCAGCCCGCACGCGGTGGAAGTGATGCGGGAATTGGGCAGTGATATTTCCCGGCTGCGCAGCAAGCCTATCAGTGCCGAGCAAGTTCGCCGAGCCGACCACATTTTTGTGATGACCTACGGACATTTGGACTCGCTCCTGCTGCTTTATCCGAACGCGGCCGACAAAATTTTCCTACTCCGTGAGTTTCAGCCGGGACTATCCCCGGAGGAGCGGGAAGTGGACGATCCCATTGGGCAGTCCCGCGAGACCTACCGCGCTTGTCGTGACCAGATCCGCCAGGCGATCCCCCATCTTTTGGAGGTGGTGCGCAACGGCAAGGTTCCGGCTTCGGCGGGAGGGACCATTGGTCAGATGACCGTCGGGCTCGGCGGCGACGCGACGGCGAGAATCCTGCTGGCCGAAGTGACCGAGGTCCTTCGGCGGGAGGGATGCGCCACCCTCAGTTTACCCTCCCAAGATGTGGCGGAGTTTCCGGAAATCGCCAAGGCCGCGGCGGAGGCGATATCCGAGGGTCGGATTCAGGGTGCGGTTCTGGTGGGGCGGACGGGAATCGGGCTGGCGATGGCGGCCAACCGGTTTCCCAAGGTGAGGGCCGCGGTGGCGGACACCCCGGAAGCCGCCCGCAAAGCTAGGGAACGCTACAACGCCAATATCCTTTGTCTGGGGGCGGATGAATTGGGCGCCTCCGATGCCCGGGCCTGCGTCCAGGCCTGGATCACCAGCGCTTTTGCCTCGGGGCGGTTTGAGGGCCGGGTGGAACGGTTGGCCTCCCTCGGCGGTACGGACCGCGGCGAGGCGGCGGGGCCGGAGCTGGGCCGCACGGATCCGCTGGTGGCCGAAGCCGTCCGTAAGGAGCACCGTCGGCAGTTGGAAAACATCGAGCTGATCGCCTCGGAAAACTTCACGAGCGGTGCGGTGATGCAGGCGCAAGGCAGCTGCCTGACCAATAAGTACGCTGAGGGTTATCCGGGTCGGCGCTGGTACGGCGGTTGCGAGCATGTGGACGTGGTGGAGCAGGCGGCGATCGACCGGGCCAAGGAGCTTTTCGGAGCGGAGCACGCCAACGTCCAGCCCCATTCGGGCGCCACGGCCAACTCGGCGGTCTACTTCGCCTTCCTGAAGCATGGGGACAAGATCCTGACGATGGATCTGGCCCACGGCGGGCATCTGACCCACGGCCATCCGAAGAACTTCTCCGGAATGTTTTACACGGTTCGCCACTACGGCGTGCAGGAGAAGACGGAGCTGGTGGACTACGATTCGCTGGAAAAGGTCGCGTTGGAGTTTCAGCCCAAGATGATCACGGTGGGGGCCTCGGCCTATCCGCGGATCCTGGATTTTGCCCGGATGCGGGAGATCGCCGACAAGGTGGGGGCGCTGTTGTTTGCGGACATGGCGCACATCTCCGGCCTGGTGGCGGGAGGTGTCCATCCGAGCCCCGTGCCGCATGCCGACTTTGTGACGACAACGACGCACAAGGGGCTGCGCGGTCCGCGGGGAGGAATCATTTTGTGTAAGGCGAAGTACGCGAAGGAGATCGATTCGATGGTGTTCCCGGGAGTGCAGGGCGGGCCGCTCATGCATGTAATCGCGGCGAAGGCGGTCTGCTTCCTCGAGGCCCTCAAGCCGGAGTTCAAGTCGTACCAGGCCCAGGTGGTACGGAACGCGCGGGCGCTGGCCGAGGGATTGAAAAAGAACGGCTACCGGATTGTTTCGGGGGGCACAGACAACCATCTGATGCTGGTCGATCTGCGGCCGGCGGGGATGGACGGAAAGATCGCGCAGGAGGCTCTCGACCATGCGGGCATTACCGTGAACAAGAACTCGATCCCGTTCGACACAGCTTCGCCGATGCGGCCGTCCGGGATCCGGTTGGGTACCCCGGCCATGACGACTCGCGGGATGCGGGAATCGGAAATGTTCGA